>DUPF01000052.1 GCA_012838445.1 Intrasporangiaceae bacterium
CCCTGGCGGCGCACCGTCGCCAGTCGGCGCCGACGCCGCACGATCACGCCGGACACGGCGTCGCGGCGAACCGGCTCCGGCACATCGACGTGGACCAGAGCCGGCTCACGGCTCTCGATCCCGAGGAGATAGGCCGCCGAGTCCAACGCCAGCGCGGCCCCCGGTCCGTAGTGGAGCAGGGCGGCCCAGGCCCGCGCCTGGTAGGTCAGCGGCCCGGTGTGGGTCTGATAGACACCCGGATGGATCACCTGCCACCGACCCCGCTCGAGCAGCCAGCGGACCTGCCCCTTCGACAGCAGGCTCAGCGCCTGCGCGCGCGAGACCATGCCGGCCTGGGCCCAGGCGAAGACGTCGATGCTCATGGGTCAACGGTGCCGTAAGAGGTCGTTCACCCCCGGAAGTTATCCACAGTGCCGCTCGTGCGGAGGGCGGGTGCTGTGATGGCAGCACTCACCTTCCGCACGAGCGGTCAGCGGTAGGCGGGGTGGCCGGTCAGGGCTGCGCCGATCATGAGTTGGTGGATCTCGCTGGTGCCCTCATAGGTCAGCACCGACTCGAGGTTGTTCGCGTGCCGCAGCACCGGGTACTCCAGCGTGATCCCGTTGGCGCCGAGCAGGGTCCGGCACTCGCGCGCGATCCCGATCGCCTCCCGGACGGAGTTCAGCTTGCCCAGGCTCACCTGCTCCGGGGTGAGCCGGCCGGCGTCCTTGAGCCGCCCCAGGTGCAGCGCCAGCAGCATCGCCTTGCCGACCTCCAGCGTCATGTCGGCGAGTTTGGTCTGGGTGATCTGGTATGCGGCCAGCGGCTTGTCGAAAATCTCCCGGTCCGCGACATACGACAACGTCGTCTCCAGGCAGTCCCGCGCCGCACCGACCGCCCCGAAGATGATCCCGAACCGGGCCTCGTTCAGACACGACAACGGACCCGAGAGCCCGGCCGCCTCCGGCAGCATCGCCGATGCGGGCAGCCGCACATCGTCCAGCACGATCTCCCCCGTCAACGACGCCCGCAGCGACATCTTGCCCCGGATCTCCGGCGCCGAGAACCCCGGTGTATCGGTCGGGACGACGAACCCGCGGATCCCCTTCGACCCGGCCTCCTTGTCGGTCTGGGCCCACACCACCGCGACATCGGCGACCGGGGAGTTCGTGATCCACATCTTCGTCCCGTTCAGCACCCAGTCAGCCCCGTCCCGACGCACGGTGGTGCGCATCCCGGCCGGGTTGGACCCGAAGTCGGGCTCGGTCAACCCGAAACACCCGATAGCATCCCCGGCCGCCATCTGCGGCAGCCACTGCTGCTTCTGGTCCTCACTGCCCCAGCGGTGGATCGCGAACATCGCCAACGATCCCTGCACCGACACCAACGAACGGATCCCGCTGTCGGCGGCCTCCAACTCCAGACATGCCAACCCGTACGCGGTCGCCGAGGTCCCGGCACACCCATACCCCTCCAGGTGCATCCCGAGCAGCCCCAACCCGCCCAGCTCCTTGGCCAGTTCCCGAGCCGGGATCGTCCCCGCCTCGTACCACTCCGCCAGATGCGGACGCACCGACGCATCCAGCACCTGCCGCACCGTCGCGGCCATATCCCGCTCCTCCTCCTGGATCAGACCGGGGATACCGAACAGGTCGAACGGGTGAGTGGCCATCAGAAGGGTCCTTTCGGGTTGTGCTGGGGATTCCGGGGAGAGACGGGGACATCGGTCGCGGCGCGGTCGACGGGGAGATTCTGGATCTGGGAGGTGGGGCTGAGGTCAACCACGGTTCACACCTTCTCGAGCAGGACGGCGGTGCCCTGTCCGACACCGACACACATCGTGACCATGGCCCGACCGGCGCCCCGGTCGGCGAGTTCGATCGCTGCGGTCAGCGCGAGTCTGGCGCCGGAGGCTCCGAGCGGGTGGCCGAGGGCAATGGCGCCTCCGTTGGGGTTGACGTGGTCGGCGTCGTCGGGCAGGCCGAGTCCACGGGTGACGGCCAGCGCCTGGGCGGCGAAGGCCTCATTGAGCTCGATGAGGTCAATGTCGTTGATATTCAGGGCAGTCCGCTCCAACAGCGCCTTGGTCGCCGGTTCCGGACCGATCCCCATGACCCGCGGCTCCACACCCACCGACAGGCCGGTGGTGATCCTCGCCAACGGAGTCAGCCCGTGCCGGCGTACCGCACCCTCGGAGGCGATGAGCAGTGCGGCGGCCCCGTCGTTGACCCCGGAGGAGTTGCCCGCCGTGACCGACCCGTCCGGGAACAGCGGACGCAGGCCGGCCAGTGCCTCCAGGGATGTCTGCCGGGGGTGCTCATCGGTGTCGACGACCACCGGTTCGCCGCGTCGCTCGGGCACCGGGACCGGCGCGATCTCCCGGGCCAGTCGCCCGGACGCGATCGCCGCGGCCGCCCGCTCCTGGGACCGCAGCGCGAACGCGTCCTGGTCCTGGCGCGAGACATCCCACTCGTCGGCGACGTGCTGGGCGGTCTGCGGCATCGCATCGACACCGAACCGCCCCGCCATCCGCGGGTTGACGAACCGCCACCCGATCGTCGAGTCCTCGATCTGCGGGGCCCGGTCCCACGCGGCTCCCGGTTTGGCCATCACATAGGGGGCCCGCGTCATCGACTCCACACCGCCGGCGACGACGAGGTCCGCATCGCCGCACCGGATGGTGCGCGCCGCATACAGCACCGCCTCCAGTCCGGAGGCGCACAGTCGGTTGACCGTCACCCCTGGCACCGACACCGGCAACCCCGCGAGCAGCGCCGCCTGGCGGGCCACGTTGCGGTTGTCCTCACCGGCCTGGTTGACCGCCCCGAGGACCACCTCGTCGATCTGCGCAGGGTGGAGCGAGGCATACCGCTCCAGGAGCGCGGCGATGACGTGCGCGGCAAGGTCATCGGTCCGCACCGCGGACAGCGCCCCGCCGTAGCGGCCGAACGGGGTGCGGACGCCGCCGACGATGTAGGCCGTGGTGAGTTCGTTCATCGTCATACTGTCTCAGCCCACCGGCCCGGATGCGGTATGCGCGGCTCGAGTCATCGTCACACCATCGTCAGGCCGCCGCTGACGGAGAGCGTCTGGCCGGTGATGAAGGACGCCTCGTCGGAGGCGAAGAAGGCGACGGCGTTGGCGACGTCCTGCGCAGTTCCCAGTCGGCGGAACGGGATTGCCTTGGTCAACCCTTCCCGCAGGCGTGGATTGTCGCCCCCCATCGAGGCGAACAGCGCGGTGTCCGTCGGACCGGGGCAGACGACATTGACGGTGATCCTGTGCCGGGCGTGTTC
>DUPF01000053.1 GCA_012838445.1 Intrasporangiaceae bacterium
GACGACCCGGCCGCGGCGGCGACGGCGAGGGGGCGGCGTCGCCTCAGCGGGTGCCGAGTCGGAGGATCGGGTATGCGGGGCAGCCTCCGCGGAGGAGGTCACCGCAGCCGTGGGTTGGGTCTCGGTCGCCGGCTCAGGCTGCTCCGTCGGCTCAGCGGCTGTCGTGGACTCGGCCTGGTCTGTCGCCTCGGCTTCGTCTGTCGGTTCGGTCTCGTCCGCCGACTCGGCCCGCTCCGCCGACTCGGTGGCCTGCGGGCTCGTCGACTCGTCCGACGCGTCGGCACCTGTGTCCGGACTGGTGTCGGCTGTGCTGTCGACTGCCGTGTCGGCCGAGTCGGTCGCCTCGGCCTCGGATCCGGCGTCCTCGGGGGTGACTCCCGCCTCCGGCATGCTCGAGGCAGCCGCGACGGCCTTGAGGGCGGCCGCGTGTGCGGCGGCGGCGATCTGGGCGGCGGTCGGGCCGTTGTTCTCCGGCTCGCTCGATCCGTTGCCGCGGCCACCGCGTCCGGACCCGTTCCCGCTGCTGCTGCCACTGCCGCCTCGACCTCGGCCGCGGCCCCGTCCGGTGCCACCGGAGGTGTCGTCGCCCGCCTGCTGGTCGACCGGGGTGGAGTGGACGATCAGACCCCGACCGTTGCAGTGGCTGCACGGCTCGGAGAACACTTCGAGCAGTCCGGAGCCGACCCGCTTGCGGGTCATCTGGACCAGTCCGAGGGACGTGACCTCGGCGACCTGGTGTTTGGTGCGGTCTCGCCCGAGGCACTCGAGCAGGCGGCGCACGACGAGGTCACGGTTGGACTCCAGGACCATGTCGATGAAGTCGATGACGATGATCCCGCCGATGTCGCGCAGCCGCAGTTGGCGCACGATCTCCTCGGCAGCCTCGATGTTGTTCTTGGTCACCGTCTCCTCGAGGTTGCCCCCGGAGCCGACGAACTTGCCGGTGTTGACGTCGACGACGGTCATCGCCTCGGTGCGGTCGATAACGAGGGAGCCTCCGGAGGGCAGCCAGACCTTGCGGTCCAGCGCCTTCGCGAGTTGCTCATCGACGCGGTACTGGGTGAAGAGGTCCTTCTCACCGGTCCACTTCGTCAACCGCTGCGCCAGGTCGGGCGCGACGTCCTCGAGATAGTCCGAGACCTCGGTCCAGGCCTTCTCGCCGGCGACGACGAGGGAGGTGAAGTCCTCGTTGAAGACATCCCGGATGACCTTGACGGTCAGGTCCGGCTCGCCGTGCAGCAAGGCCGGGGCCCCGCCCTTGCGTTTGCCGGCCTTCTCAGCCTTGGTCGTGATTCGCTCCCAGGCCTTGGTCAGCCGCTCGATGTCGGCGGTCAGTTCCTCCTCGGAGGCGCCCTCCGCCGCGGTGCGCACGATGACGCCGGCATCGTCGGGGACGATGCGCTTGAGGATCCCCTTGAGCCGGTTGCGCTCGGTGTCGGGGAGTTTGCGGGAGATGCCGGTCATCGACGCCTCGGGGACGTAGACGAGGAACCGCCCCGGCAGCGAGACCTGGGAGGTGAGCCGGGCACCCTTGTGTCCGATCGGGTCCTTGGTCACCTGCACCAGGACGGTGTCGCCGGAGGTCAGGGCGTTCTCGATCCGCTTGGGCACGTTGCCCTCCAGGCCCGCGGCGTCCCAGTTGACCTCACCGGCGTAGAGGACGGCGTTGCGGCCCTTGCCGATGTCGACGAAGGCGGCCTCCATCGACGGCAGGACGTTCTGGACCCGACCGAGGTAGACGTTGCCGATCATCGACGCGCCGGTCTCCCGGGAGACGTAGTGCTCGACGAGCACGTCGTCCTCGAGGACTCCGATCTGGGTCTTGCCCTCGAGTTCGCGCACGACCATGACCCGCTCGACGCTCTCCCGCCGGGCGAGGAACTCGGCCTCGGTGATGATCTGGCGACGGCGACCGGCCTCACGGCCCTCGCGGCGGCGCTGCTTCTTGGCCTCGAGACGGGTCGACCCGCGCAGTGCGGTGACCTCCTCACGGGCCCGCGCACCGCGGGACTCGTCGCTGTCGGCGGAGGTGCCCCGTCGGCGTCGACGCCGACGGCGGCTGCTCGTCGAGGACTCGTCGGTGCTGTCCACTGCGTCCGTGCCGCTCGGGCGCTCGGATCCGTCGCCGGAGTCCTGGTCCCCGGTCCCGCTGTCACCCTCGGCGGCACCGGTGGCGTCCTGGGTCGGGCTCTGGTCGCCGCTGCCGGCGTCGCCGGTCCGGGTCCGCCGTCCGCGCCCGCCCCGACGCCGGGAGCGGCGGCTGCCGCCCTCACCGGTGTCCTCGGCGGAGGTGCTCCCCTCGCCGGTGCCCGGCTGGGTGGAGTCAGTGTCGGCGCCGGAGTCGGTGCCGGTGTCGTCGGTCCCGGCTGAGCCGCTCGGCTCGTCCTGCTCGGGTCGTGGGGACGGGGCTCCGGCGGCACTCGTCGCACGGCGCCGACGCGGGGTCACCGGCTCGGGGGCCTTGAAGACCAGCCCGAAGGTCGGCACCGGGGTCGTCGGCTCGGCCTCGTCGGTGCTCGCCTCGTCGGTGCTCGCCGTGTCGTCGTTGTCGGTGGCCACCGAGTCATCGGTCTCGTCGGTCTCGGGCGCCTCGTCCGGCTCGGACGCGGCCGGCTGCTGCGCAGCGGTGGTCGCCTTGCGGGTGCGCCGCGCGCGCCTGGCCGGAGCAGGGGACTCAGTGTCGGACCGACCGGCATCGAACTCGGCAGCATCGGACTCGGCCGCGTCGGACTCGGCAGTGGGGTCAGCGCCGTCGGGGTCAGTGCTGCCGGGCTCGTCCTCGGGTGCCGGCGGTGCCTCCGCATCGGCCGGGGCCTGCTTCGCTGCCGACTTCCTCGCTCGGGTCGCGGTCTTCTTCGCGGTGGAACTCGACGCCCGTTTGCGGGTGGCTCGCTTGGCCGGGGCCGGGGCGTCTCCTGCCGCGTCGGCGTCCGCCACAGTGTCGGATGCACCAGTGTCAGAGTCGCCAGTGTCGGGGGCACCCGCATCACTCGCACCCGCATCAGTCACGTCCGGACCGGTCGTGACCGGCTCAGTCGTGCCGGTGTCGGTGGCGTCGGTGTCGGTGGCGGCGGTGTCGGTGTCAGTGGTGACGGTGCGTTCGTCGCTGTTGTCGACGGTGGGTTCGGAAGCCATCAGGCATCCCTCCAGAATCCACCGGGTCCTCGGGCCACACCCGGTGGACGCGAAAAGCGTCCACCACCTCGAAGCACCCAGTGCTCGGATCGAATCGCGAACGGCTGCGCATCTCCAAGCACAGTCGCCACGGAAGTCAGGCGGCTACAGGTGGGAGGGTTCGCGCGGTGCGCGTCACCCTCCTACGCTGCCGGCGGCGTCCTTGTCGGCAGCCAGTGGATCGGCCACCCCAGCGGGTGCGGTCTGCAGTAGCCCTTGGGCTCGGCGGGTCACAACGGGTGACGCGGCGCTCTCAAGGTCGGCCACTGATCGCAGCGCGGTCAGGATGTCGTCGGGTCGGACAACGGGTGTGGTGTGTTGCACGACCACCCGCAGTATCGCATACCCATCGCCTCCCGACCCATTGTCGACATCGTCGGCGAGTGCGCTGACCCGATCCCGCCGGATCACCTGCGCGGCGACGATCGCCGCCCGGGCGTCGAAGGTCTTCGGACCGGTCTTGAACGTCCGGGTCACCGGTGCCTCGGGGGCGGCGAGCAGGGCCGCGACGGCCCGCTGCACCTCGACCATTTCGGCGGCCGGGAAGGCGATCTCCCACTCACTGGCCTGGAGCCGGTCGGCCAGCGACCCTGGCCCGGCCTCGACGACCTCGAGGATGTCCAGCCCGTCCGGGAGCGCCTCGTCCAGGGCGGTCCGGACCTTGTCCGGGTCGACCCGCTCGGTGAGGCTGATCTCGAAGAACTCGGCCTCGCTGGCCGTGCCGGTGGGGGCGGCTCCCGTATACGAGATCTTCGGGCGCGGGTTGAACCTGGCCGAGAAGGCCATCGGGACCCGGGCCCGGCGCAGGGCCCGCTCGACGGCGCGGGCGAAGTCGCGGGAGGAGGAGAACCGGAGCCGGCCGCGGCGGGCGTAGCGGATCCGCAGCTTCTGGACCGGTGGGGGCGGCGGCGGGCCCTCGGGGGTGCGTTGACGTGCCATGATCCCCCCAGTATCCCCCGCCCCGCGCGCCTCGCCTTTCTCTCCCCATCCGTTAAAGGGTGACTTCCCCACGGTTCGGAAGCGTGGTGAAGTCACCGTTTGCGTGGTGAAGCCGCCGTCGTGGGCGCCGAGGAACGGGCCGGGACTACCGCGCGGGCGGCCGAGCCACTACGTTTCCGCCATGGCCACCGTTGACCGCGCCCGACTCGCCGACCTCCTCGCCGCCGAACAGGCGACCTACGCCGAGCGGCACCCGCGCTCCCGGGAGTTGTATGCCGCGGCCGGCAACCTCTTCGGAAGTGTCCCGATGACGTGGATGAACATGTGGAGCGGCGGCTTCCCGCTCTACCTGGACTCGGCGCACGGCAACCGGGTCACAGACGTCGACGGGCACACCTACATCGACTTCGCGCTCGGGGACACCGGCGCCATGGCCGGACACTCCCCCGCCGCGACTGTCGCTGCCGCGACCGAACGGATGGGCGACCTCGGGGGCATCACGACGATGCTGCCCACCGCGGACGCCCAGTGGGTCGGGGCCGAGCTGACCCGCCGGTTCGGGCTGCCGCTGTGGTCCTTCACCCTGACCGCGACCGACGCCAACCGGTGGGCGATCCGACTGGCGCGCCTGGCCACCGGGCGCCCGAAGATCCTCGTGTTCGGACACTGCTACCACGGCTCGGTCGACGAGGCGTTCGCACTGCCCGGCCCGGACGGCAAGACCGTCTCCCGCCCCGGGAACGTCGCACCCCCGGTCGACCTGGCGATGACGACGCGGGCGGTGCCGTGGAACGACCTGACGGCCGTCGAGGCCGCCCTCGCCAACGGCGACGTCGCCGCGATCCTCACCGAACCCGCCCTGACGAACATCGGGATCGTCCTGCCCGAGCCGGGATTCCTCGAGGGACTGCGGGAGCTGGCCACCGCATACGGCACCCTGCTCATGATCGACGAGACGCACACCTTCTCCGCAGGGTGGGGCGGGGCGACCCGGGCCTGGGGGCTGGAGCCGGACATCTTCGTCATCGGCAAGTCCCTCGGCGGAGGCATCCCGTCCGGCGCCTACGGGATCACCGAGGCGGTCGCCGCCGCGGTGACCCGGCACACCGACACCGGGCAGGCCGACATCATCGACGCCGGCGGGGTCGGCGGGACCCTGGCCGGGAACGCACTGTCCCTGACGGCGATGCGGGCCACGCTCGAGAACGTGCTCACCGAGGCGGCCTTCGAGCAGATGATCGACCTGGCGACGGCGTTCACCGCCGGGGTGCAGCAGACCCTCGATGACCTCGACGTGCCGTGGACGATCAGCCAGCTCGGGGCCCGTGCCGAGTACCGCTTCGTCCGCCCGGCGCCGACGACCGGTGAGGCATCGGCAGCGGCCGCCGACGCGGATCTCGACGCCTACATGCACCTGGCCATGGTCAACCGGGGCATCCTGATGACGCCGTTCCACAACATGGCGCTCATGTGTCCGGACACCACCTGCGACGATGTCGACCGGCACACCGAGGTGTTCCGCGAGGTGGTCGCGGCGCTGTTCACCTGACCACCGGGACGGGCCGCGCTCAGCGACCCGCAGGGCCGGCCGTCACTGCCCGGCCGGGGCGAACTGCGCGCTTTCGGGCCGGATGACGGTCAACGGCAGCAGCGTCTTGCCGGTCGGGCCAATCTCGATCTCGGTGCCCATCTGCGGGCACACCCCGCAGTCGAAGCACGGGGTCCAGCGGCAGTCGTCGACCTCGGTCTCGTCGAGGGCGTCGAGCCAGTCCTGCCAGAGCCATTCCTTGTCCAGGCCGGAGTCGATGTGGTCCCAGGGCAGCACCTCGGACTCCTCCCGCTCCCGGGTGGTGTACCAGTCGACGTCGACCCCGAACGGCTCCAGAGCCGGGCCGGCGCAGGCCATCCACCGCTCGTAGGAGAAGTGCTCGGACCAGCCGTCGAACCGTCCGCCGTCGCGCCAGACGGCCTCGATGACCCGACCCACCCGACGGTCACCGCGCGAGAGGAGACCCTCGACGATGCCCGGCTTGCCGTCGTGGTAGCGGAAGCCGATGGACCGGCCGAACTCCCGGTCGGAGCGGATCGCCTGCCGCAGCTTCTCCAGTCGCGCGTCGGTCTCCTCGGCCCCGAGCTGGGCCGCCCACTGGAACGGGGTGTGCGCCTTGGGGATGAACCCGCCGATCGAGACAGTGCAGCGAATGTCCTTGCGGCCACTGACTTCCCGGCCGGTCTCGATGACCCGCTTGGCGAGTTCGGCGATCTGCAGGACGTCCTCGTCGGTCTCGGTCGGCAGCCCGCACATGAAGTAGAGCTTGACCTGGCGCCACCCCGCCCCGTAGGCCGCGGCGACGGTGCGGATCAGATCCTCCTCGCTGACCATCTTGTTGATGACCTTGCGGATCCGTTCACTGCCGCCCTCGGGGGCGAACGTCAGTCCGGAGCGGCGCCCGTTGCGGGTCAGTTCGTTGGCCAGGTCGATGTTGAAGGCATCGACCCGCGTCGACGGCAGCGACAGTCCGGTGTTCGTGCCCTCGTAGCGGTCGGCGAGTCCCTTCGTGATCCCGGCGATCTCGGAGTGGTCCGCACTCGACAACGACAGCAGCCCGACCTCCTCGAATCCGGTTGCCGCCAGGCCCCGTTCGACCATCTCCCCGATCCCGGTGATGGACCGCTCCCGCACCGGCCGGGTGATCATGCCCGCCTGGCAGAACCGGCAGCCGCGGGTGCAACCGCGGAAGATCTCGACCGACATCCGCTCATGGACCGACTCGGCGAGCGGCACGAGCGGCTGCTTCGGATAGGGCCAGGCGTCCAGATCCATGACGGTATGCTTCGCGACCCGCCACGGGACACCGGACCGGTTCGGGGCGACCCGCTTGATTCGACCGTCGGGGAGGTAGTCGACGTCGTAGAACGCCGGCACGTAGACCCCGCCGGTGCGGGCGAGGCGCATGAGCAACTCGTCGCGTCCGCCAGGACTGCCCTCGGCCTTGAACTCCGCGACGATGTCGGTGACCGCGAGCACCGCTTCCTCCCCGTCACCGACGATGGCGGCGTCGATGAAGTCGGCGATCGGCTCGGGGTTGAACGCTGCGTGCCCACCGGCGATGACGATCGGGTGGTCGTCGGCGCGGTCGGCGGCGTGCAGCGGAATCCCTGCCAGATCCAGGGCGGTGAGCAGGTTCGTGTAGCCGAGTTCGGTCGAGAACGAGATCCCGAACAGGTCGAAGTCACCGATGGCCCGGTGCGCGTCGACCGTCAGTTGGGGCAGCCCGCTGGCCCGCAGTTCGGCCTCGAGATCGGCCCAGACCGCATACGTCCGCTCGGCGAGCGTGTCCGGGCGCTCGTTGAGGACCTCGTAGAGGATCATCATGCCCTGGTTGGGCACGCCCACCTCGTAGGCATCGGGGTACATCAGCGCCCACCGGACGGTGAGTTCGGCACCGTCCGGACCGAACCCGCCGACGTTCCAGTCCTTGACGGTCGAGTTCAACTCCCCGCCGACATACTGGATCGGCTTGCGCACCCGCTCGAGCAGGGGCTCGAGCTCATGGAATCGGGACTGACCAGGCATCTATCCAGGGTATGCGTCGCTCGCCACGCGCCCAAACGTTGCCGATGGCAGCCGGGCTGGCAAACTCGTCTGACACACCCTGACCGGTGCCGGACACGAGGGGGATGTGAGCACACCGACAGCGCCACGCAGTTCCACTGCCACGAGCGCATCACCAGTGAGCCCGGAGGACCGCTTCCGGGCGGCGTACACCGCCACCTACCCCGACCTGCTGCGGTTCGTCACCCGGCGGGTCCATCCCAGCCACGCCGAGGACGTCGTCGCGGACGTGTTCCTCGTGGCCTGGCGTCGCGTCGCCGACCTGCCGGACGAGC
>DUPF01000054.1 GCA_012838445.1 Intrasporangiaceae bacterium
GGGGAGGAATGATGGGAGGGTGAGCGAACGACCCACCCACATCAAGCGGGTATGCGGTGCGCCCCCGGGTGCATCGGCCTGGGAGGCCGCGGGGTTGCGCTGGCTCGCCGCCGCGGCGAGCAGCGGGGGTGCCCGGGTCGTCGAGGTGCTCGACGTCAGCGACGAGGCGCTCACCCTCGAACGGCTCCAGCCGGCCGCCCCGACCGGAGAGCACCTCGAGGAGTTCGGCCGGGCGCTGGCCCGCACCCACGACGCGGGCGCCGAGGCGTTCGGAGCCGGGCCGGACGGATGGACGGGGGACGGCTACCTCGGGCCGGCGAGCGAACTCCTCCCGCTGCCCCTTCGACCCACCGCGA
The DNA here is from genome assembly GCA_012838445.1 of Intrasporangiaceae bacterium. Taxonomy (GTDB): domain Bacteria; phylum Actinomycetota; class Actinomycetes; order Actinomycetales; family Dermatophilaceae; genus F2B08. Next base: position 357 of record DUPF01000054.1, read on the forward strand.
CGTGGGGCGAGTTCTACGGGGAGCAGCGGATCCGGCACACCCTCCGGTTGGCACGGGACCGCGGATTCTGGCTGACGACGGACCTGTTCGACCAGGTAGCAGACCGGCTCGGAGCAGGCGAGTTCGACGACGACACGACTCCCGCCCGCCTGCACGGCGACCTGTGGAGCGGCAACGTCGTCTGGACCGGCGCGGGCGGGGTCCTCATCGACCCGGCCGCCCACGGCGGCCACCGCCTCACCGACCTCGCGATGCTGCTCCTCTTCGGCGGCGACCGGGAGGAGCGGGTGATTGACGCATACGACGAGATCTCTCCCCTCCCGAGCGGGTGGTCGGACCTGATCGGTCTGCACCAACTGCACCCGGTCATGCTCCACGCCGTCCTCTTCGGTGGGGGTTATGTCGCTCACGCCGAGGCCCTGGCGCGCCGCTACGGCTGAGGGAATCCGGCGCCCGGCGGATACCATGGCTGGTCGACCGGAGCCCACCCCTGCCCGGCCTGCCGCCCACACCCGACACCCGAGGAGTCCCATGCCGCCGACCACGCCCGCCTTCGAGGTCGTCATGCTCGGTGGGGACATCGGCGTGTATGCGCTGGCCCGGGCCTTCCACGAGGCCTACGGCGTGCGCTCGACCGTCATCTCCCGGATCGCGACCGGACCGGTCGACTCGGCGATCATCGACAACGTCCTCCTCGGCGCTGAGGCGAGCAACGAGGAGCACATCGCCGAGCTGCTCCGCCGCGGCCGGGAGCGCAAGGACTCCGGCGCGGACGGCATACCCGTCATCCTCCTGGCGAACACCGACGGCTACTCCCGACTCTTCGCCCAGCACCGGGCCGAACTGGACGAGTTCTACCGGATCTCGCTCGTCGACTCGGCCACCCTGGACCAGATCGCCGACAAGGGGCGCTTCGCCGAGGCGTGTGCCGCCGTGGACGTGCCGACCCCGTTGACGCACATCGAGGACTTCGCCGGTGCCGGGGACCCGGACTGGACGCCGTCGCCGATGCCGATCCCGTTCCCGGTCGTGGCCAAGGCCGCCGCCTCGAGCGTGCACGAACAGGTCGACTACCCGGGCAAGAAGAAGGTCAATTTCATCGAGACCGAGGACGATCTGCGCGACCTGTGGCGGCGGCTGCGTGAGGTCGGGTTCCGCGACCGGTTCGTCGTCCAGGAGCTCGTCCCCGGGGACGACACGTGGATGCGGTCGGTCACCGCCTATCGCGACCACCGCGGCGTGACGACCCTGATGTGCACCGCCCAGGTCCTCCTCGAGGAGCACACCCCGACCGCCCTCGGCAATCCGTGCGCGATGATCACCACCCCGTTCTTCACCGCGATGGCCCACGCCCGGGACCTGCTCGACCACCTCGACTACCGGGGGTTCGCCAACTTCGACGCCAAGGTCGACCCCCGGGACGGCTCGTTCCGGTTCCTCGAGGTCAACCCGCGGATCGGCCGGAACAACTACTACGTCACCGCGGCCGGCGCCAACGTCGCGCGGTTCATCGTCGGGGACCTCATCGAGGGGCGGGCCGTGGAGCCGGTGACGGTGACGAACGAGATCGTCTACACAGTCCTGCCCAAGCGGCTCCTCCTGCGCTACATCACCGACCCGGCGCTGAAGAAGCACGTCAAGGCGGTCATGCGCAAGGGCATCGTCAACCCGCTGCTCTATCGGGCGGAGGGGCTCAAACGACGTGCGTATGTGGTGGCCGCCAAGGCGAACCACATCAAGAAATTCATGACCTACTACCCGAAACCGACCGAGAGCGGCTTCTAAGAGGCGTCGTCACCTCAGGCGTGGTGGCCGGGGCCGGCCCGACCCTGAGACGCCCTGATCGCGACCCTGATCGGCTCGGGGGACGGTCAGGGCGGAACCCCAGAGCGGAGCATGATCGTGGACCGTAGTGTCGAGAACATGATGACAACAACAACGTCGACGGTCGCCGACCCGACCACGTCCCGTGACGGATCCGCGGTGGTGGCCAGGGTCGCGGACCTGACCAAGATCTTCGGCTCGGGAGACACCCGGGTCACCGCGGTGGACTCGGTCTCCCTCGACTTCCGCGCCGGGGAGTTCACCGCGATCATGGGGCCGTCCGGGTCGGGCAAGTCGACCCTGATGCACTGTGCCGCCGGGCTCGACGCCGTCACCTCGGGCCGGGTCTTCGTCGGCGGGACCGACCTGACCCGGCTCAAGGAGAAGGACCTCACCGTCCTGCGTCGGGACAAGATCGGCTTCGTCTTCCAGTCCTTCAACCTCATCCCCACGCTCACCGCCCACGAGAACATCACCCTCCCGCTCGCGATCGCAGGTCGCCGGCCGGACCCGGAGTGGTTCGACACGGTCGTCGAGGCGACCGGGTTGCGGGACCGGCTCACGCACCGTCCGAGTGAACTCTCCGGTGGTCAGCAGCAGCGGGTCGCCTGTGCGCGGGCCCTCGTCTCCCGCCCCGAGATCGTCTTCGCCGACGAGCCGACCGGCAACCTCGACTCCACGTCGGGGGCCGAGGTGCTCGGCTTCCTGCGGCGCAGTGTCGACGAGTTCGGTCAGACGATCGTCATGGTCACCCACGACGCGAACGCCGCGTCCTACACCGACCGGGTCGTCTTCCTCGCCGACGGCCGGATCGTCGGTGAGCTGCGGCAGCCGACCCGTGAGGGTGTTCTGGACACGATGGCCCACCTGGACGAGCTCGCGGCCGAGTCTGCGGGAGCCCGCTGATGCTCAAGGCCAGTTGGAAGAGCCTCCTGGCGCGCAAACTGCGCCTGACCATGAGCGCCTTCGCGATCATCCTCGGCGTCGCGTTCGTCGCCGGGTCGTTCATCTTCACGGACACCCTGGGCCGCACCTTCGGCGGCATCGTCGAGGGCAGCGTCGGTGACGTCGTCATCCGGCCCGCCGGTCTGGACTCCTTCGAGGACCAGAGCTCGCGGACCATCCCGGCCGGTGTCGTCGCCGACCTGGAGCAGGTCGAGGGCGTCGCGCGGGTGGACGGGAACGTCACCTACATGGCGGCCTTCGTCATCGACAAGTCCGGCAAACTCATCGGCGGGACGGGCGCCCCGGCCCTGGGGGTCAACCACACCGGTGGCCCGGCCGCGGGTGGGAACGAGTTCGGCACGGTCGCATCCGGCCGGACCCCGGAACGGCCCGGCGAGGTCGCCCTCGATACGGCCACCGCGAAGAAGGCCGGGTATGCGATCGGCGAGTCGGTCCCGATCCTCACCGCCGGTGACCCGCCGCGCACCGAGGCCACGCTCGTCGGCACGCTCGAGTTCCAGGGTGGTGTCGTCGGGGCGTCCATCGCGGTGTTCGAGACCGGGGAGGCACAGGCGCTGTTCCTCGGCGGGCGTGACGAGTTCACCGACATCTGGGTGACCCCCCAGTCGGGCGTCTCCCAGACCGAGCTGCGCGACGCCGTCGCCTCGGTCCTCCCGGACGGTCTCGAGGCGGTCACCGGGGCCGATGCGGCTGCGGAGGCCGAGGCCTCGATCGGTCAGGCGCTCGGGTTCATCAACACCTTCCTGCTCATCTTCGCCGCGGTCGCCCTCGTCGTCGGTGCCTTCCTCATCGTCAACACCTTCTCGATCCTCGTCGCACAACGGAGTCGGGAGTTGGCGCTGTTCCGGGCCATCGGGGCCCGCCGCACCCAGGTGACGCGCTCGGTGGTGTTCGAGGCGCTCGTCGTCGGGGTGATCGGCTCGACGCTCGGGCTCGTCCTCGGGGCGGGCCTGGCGATGCTTATCCGGGCCCTGTTCGCGACGTTCGGCCTCGACCTGTCCGGAACCCCCCTGGCGTTCACGTGGAAGCCGGTCGTGGCGGCCTACGCCGTCGGCATCCTCGTCACCCTCGTCGCGGCCTACCTCCCGGCACGGCGGGCCGGTCGGGTGCCGCCGATGGCCGCCCTGCGGGACGACATCGTCGTCGCCGAGACGTCGATGCGCCGCCGGGTCATCGTCGGCAGCGTGCTCATCGCCGCCGGTGTCGCGGGCATCCTCGCCGGACTCTATGTCGATGATGCACCGATGCCCATGGTCCTGCTCGGCCTCGGCATCCTCGCGGTCCTCCTCGGGGTGGTCGGCACCAGTCCAGTGCTCGGTCGGCCGGTGCTCGGGTTCTTCGGTGCCGTCTATGCCCGCTTGTTCGGTGCGGTGGGTCGGATGGCGAAGGAGAACTCGCTGCGCAACCCGCGCCGGACCGCCGCGACGGCGTCCGCCCTGATGATCGGGTTGACGCTCGTGTCGATGATGTCGGTGTTCGGCGCGTCCGCGAAGAGCAGCATCGACAAACTCGTCACCGAGAACGCCGCCGCCGACTTCGTTGTGAGCAACCCCATCGGGCAGCCGTTCCCGCCGACGATCACCGACCAGCTCACCGAGGTCGACGGCGTCGACGAGGTCATGCGGGTGCGGATGGGACGGGTCCAGGTCGACGGGTCCGGGAAGATCGTCTTCGGCATCGAGCCGGACACGTTCGGCTCGTTCATGCCGATCGAGATGGCGTCCGGCTCGCTCGAGGCCCTGACCGACACCTCGCTCGCGGTCAGCGACAAGGTCACCGGAGTCGCTGTCGGTGACGTCGTCACGATCGCCTTCGCCGGGACATCCCGGGAGATGACGGTCGATGCGGTCTATAAGTCGACGCCGATCCTCGGGGGCGTCGACTACGTCACCGACCTGACGGCGCTGGCCGAGATCGGGATCGAGGAGTTGGATGCGGTCGCCTACATCACCGGGGACGGGAGTGTGCCGCTGCCGCAACTGCACCGGGACCTCGATGCGGCGGTCGCCGACCTCCCGCTCGTCACGGTGAGTGACCAGCAGGGGTATGCCGACCAGTTGCGCGCCCCGGTCGATCAACTGCTCTTCATCATCTATGCGCTGCTCGGTCTGGCCGTCCTCATCGCGATCCTCGGGATCGTCAACACGCTGGCACTGTCCGTCATCGAACGCACCCGCGAGATCGGACTGCTCCGGGCCGTCGGGTTGAGCCGGCGTCAGCTCAAGCAGATGATCCGACTCGAGTCGATCGTCATCGCCGTGCTCGGCGCGGCGCTCGGGGTCGGGTTGGGCGTCGTCTTCGGGGTCGCGGTGCAGCGCGCGCTCGTCGAGGACGGCTTCGAGGTGCTCACCATCCCGGTGACCCAGCTCGCCGTGTTCGTCGTCCTCGCCGGGATCGTCGGGGTGCTGGCGGCCTGGTGGCCGGGGCGGCGGGCTGCCCACCTCAGCGTGCTCGAGGCGATCGCCACCGAGTGAGCCAGGCCGGATCCCGTGGGACC
>DUPF01000055.1 GCA_012838445.1 Intrasporangiaceae bacterium
ATCTCGGGTGACCATTGCTGGCCACCTCCAGCGCCCTACCCGTATGCTCCGGCGGGCCGCCGTCGAACGCATACTGCTCGGGCTTGCTCCCGGTGGGGTTTACCGAGCCAGCCCTGTCACCAGGGCTGCTGGTGGTCTCTTACACCACCCTTTCACCATCACCTCAGGCGGACCTGAGGCTGTCTTCTCTCTGTGGCACTGTCCCGCGGGTCGCCCCGGGTGGCTGCTAGCCACCACCGTGCCCTGTGGAGCCCGGACTTTCCTCGGCAGGTCACGACCTCGCGGTCATGGCTCCTGACGCGGCCGTCTGGCCGACTCATCCACCCCCAATTCTACCGGGACTCCGGCGCCCTCCTGCGTTTCCCGCATCATGCGGGAAACGTCAACTTCGGGAGGGAACGGTTCCGGCCTGAAGTTGTCCGTTCCCGCATGAGGCGGGAAAGGTGGGATCCCCCGGGGGAAGGCGACGGCGACGGCCGACCGCGGGTGGTCAGCGCAGGTTCGCGAGGAGGATCCCGACGGGGATGCTGACGATGAGGAGGACGATGAGCCCGAGATAGAGGATGCTCGCGAGACGGCCCAGACCATCGACCCGCACCGTATCCTCGCCGCGTCGATCACGACGCCCGAACCAGCCGAGGAGCGCGAGCGCGAGGCCGATGACGAGCAGGATGCTGCCGAGACTGACACCGAGTGGCCAGCCCGCCAGAGTCGAGGCGATGACGACAGCGTTGCCGAGATTCCAGGCGAGCAACTGCCACCACGCGTGTTGTGTCCCGAGCGGCCGCCCGAGCCAACCCGGCGCCCAACCGAGGCCGAGCTGGGCGATGCCGCCGACGAGCACGAGATAGGCGGACACCCAGCTCCCGCGATAGACGTCGAGGGGCGCGGCGACGGCCGCGACGAGCCCTCCGGCGATGATGCACGCATAGCCGAGTCCGATCATCACCCATGCCGGAGTACTCAGCTCGGTTGGCTCAGCCGGATGCCTGATCGCTGCCGTGGAACTGCTCATGGGACGTCACCTCGAACCTCACGGTACTCCTCTCCACCGAGGCCTCGGTCAACTCGGCATCGACGGTGTCCCCCACCTCGGCCTCGCCACCCGCCCGGGTGATGACGGCGGGGTCGAGGAGTTTGACGACAAGGTCGCCCTTCTTGCCGTTCCCGGCCCGATCGACGACGATGACGTCGAAGATCTCACCGACCTTGTCCTGCAGCACAGCGGCCTCGACGGCATCCGCGGACGCCCGCTCCACGCCACCGGCCCTCCTGCCCGCCTCGCTCATGATCTCCGGTAGGGTCGGCAGCGCCTCCATGACCCACTCGGGCACGTCCTCCCCCGCCTCGAGCGCTGCACAGATGACAAGTCCGAACCGGTCGACGAGACGGCGCAGGGGTGCGGTGACATGCGCATACGGCTTGGCGACGGCGGCATGGACCGCCTGGTCGGGCTCCGCCCCATCGACGACCGTGTATCCCGACCCACGGAACAGGGTCGTCGCCTCGAAGATCAGGCCCAGGTGCGCCGGGTCCTCCCGGTTCAGCGTCCGGAGGAACGCACCATAGGAGACGCCCTTCTCCCACGGGACTCCGGCAGCGGCGGCACTGCGGCGGAACCGCGCGACCGTCCCCTTGGCCGGCGGGGGCAGGGTCCGCAGGATTCCGACCTTGTGGTGGAGCATGATCTCGGCGGCGACCATGCCGGTGAGCAGGGAGATCTGTGCGTTCCACTCCTCGGCGGCCAGGGGTGGCCGGAACCGCACCGTATAGGTCCCGTCCGCTTCCCTCGCCACGACCTGCTCCGGCATCGGCAGGCTCGCCCCACCGCGGGTGAGTTCGCGCTCGATCCGCAGGGGTCCGACCCTGGCGAGCAGCGCGGCCGTCCCCTCGGCGGTGCCGTTGTCGACCGCGTCCTGGACGCTCTGGTAGTCGGTCCGTTCCACGGAGCGCACCATCGCCCGATAGACCGTCGCGGCCCCGACCGCGCCGTCCGGCCCCAGCCGCATGTCCCAGACGAACGCCGGACACACCTGGTCGGGCAGCAGGCTCGCGACCCCCTCGCTCAGCTCGGTCGGGTGGAGCGGGGTGCGCTGATCCGGCGAGTAGATCGTCAGCCCCCGGCCGCGAGCCTCGCGGTCGATCGCCCCGCCGGGGGTGACATAGACAGGCAGGTCGGTGATCGCATACCGCACCCGGAAGCCGTCCCCGTCCTCCTCGATGTGGATCGCCTGGTCGAGGTCCATCGAGCCGGGCGGGTCGATGGTGATGAAGGGGATGGCGGTCTCGTCCCGCTCGGGCAGGTCGAGCTGGTCAGACGCGGCGGCCGCACGCGCCTCGGCGAGCACGTCGGAGGGGAATTCTGTTGGGACGTCGAACTCTTCACGGATCTGCGCGAACCGCTGCCGGAGTGCATCGGTGACGTCGAGAGGCTCACGGCCGCTGGTCTGCGCGGAGATGTGACGCGTCGGCATGGCCTCAAACCTACCGGCGGTGCGGAGTGGGTCAGTCCTCCAGGGTGAGGACCGCGAGGGTCGCGCCGAGGGTGTATGCGGTGCTCACCGCCTCCTCATCGACGTCGCCGAGGACGCTGAGCACGTCAGCGGACTGGCGCCACCCGAGGGCCTGGACGATGGACTCGACGGACCGCACTGCCCCGGTCGTGTCGTAGCGACCATGGACGACGAGTCCGAAGGGGATGCCCTTGCGCTGCCCGCCCTCCGCGGCGCCGCCATCGTCGCCGAGGGCGCCGCCGACCTGGAGGAAGACCGTGTCGAGATAGTGCTTGAGCGCGCCGCTCATGTAGCCGAAGTTGGCCGGGGTGATGAGGACGACGGCGTCGGCGGACCGGAGCTCGGCCGCGTCCGGCTCGAGTGCGGCGCGGACGACGACGTCGACGCCCTCGATCTCGTCGTCGCGTGCTCCGGCGATGACGGCGTCGGTGAGGCGGCGCACCGAGTCGGTCGGGCTGTGGTGCACGATGAGGAGGGTCGTCATACTCCCTGGAGATTAGTCGAGGACAGGGTTCTATCGTTGGGGCGTGCTCATCCTCCTGCCGCCGTCGGAGTCCAAGTCGGGTCGTCGCCGGGGTCGTCCAACGGACCCGGCGTCGTGGTCGTTCCCGGAGTTGAGCACGGCCCGTGAGCAGGTGGCTGCGGCACTCGCGGAGGTGAGCCGATCTCCTGATGCCCCAACGCTGCTCGGGGTGAGTCCCAACCTGCTCGATGAGATCGCCCGCAACCTCGACCTGGACACGGCCCCGGCCACACCGGCGCGAGAGGTCTACACGGGGGTCCTCTATGACGCGCTCGATATCGCGTCGCTGGCGCCCGCTGCCAAGCGCCGCGCCAGCCGGTGGGTCGTCGTCGTCTCGGCCCTCTATGGTGCGGTCCGGCTCGGGGACGCGATCGCGCCCTATCGGCTCGCGATGGGCGTCGACCTGCCCGACGTCGGACCACTCGGCCGGTTCTGGCGGCCGCATCTGGACCAGGTCCTACCCGCTGCTGCAGGAACGGGTGTGATCGTCGACTGCCGGAGCGCCGCATACGTCTCGGCGTGGCAACCCGGGGCCGATCTCGCCGACCGGTGGGCCACCATCACCGTCCCCGGCGCCTCGCACATGGCCAAGCACACCCGCGGGCTCGTCGCCCGCCACCTCCTGGAGTCCGGGGCGAAGCCGCGGTCTGTGCCGGCGCTCGAGGATGTCCTGACCGAACGGTTCGAGGTGCGGCTCACTCCCCCGCCGCGCCCAGGCAAGCCGTGGACCGTCGCGGTCACACCGCTGTGACGACCCATGACCATATGAGCTCCCTGACCGGGAGCGGAACCACTGCAACGGGACGAACGGATATCACGGCTAAAGCAGCTGTGTCGGAGCGTCGTGGCAGGCTGTCGAGTAGCGGCCGCAGCTCCTGGGCCAGTGCATTGACGGTTCAGGCGCGCTACTGTTGAAGGGCATCTTGAGGGAGGAGGCTGTCGTGGACATCGTCATGGACGGCACGCTCGTCACAGAACTCGATCCGGGCACGGCCCGGGAAGTTTTCGATCAGGCGTGCCGGGAAGAACTCGGGATCAGCGGACAGGACTTCCTGAAGGCCTATCACGACGCGGCTTTGCCGAAAGACTGGTCGGCTGAGGCGGTGTGCCGACTTGAGATGCTCCTACCGCTCGTGACCTGAGCAACGTGCCCGGTCGCACGCCAACCGAAGCGGTCAACGTCTTCCTCGAGCCCATCCAACGGGCTGTGAGTTGCGTTGGCGTGGCCAAGGTGACGCTCAGTCCCAAGGGCCGCAGCGCACTCGGTAGAACCCACCTCCTGACGCTCAATAGCGGCAGGCCTGTCACCATGAGCAACCGCCATCTGCTCGACGTTCGCCTGCATTACGAGATCGTGCGCACCGAGGCGAGCGTCCAACCGTTTCGAGTCACCACGCGCGCCTACCTCCACCGGGTGCTCGATCCCCGTGGCGTGGAGGTGATCAGCGCCCATTGGCACCCGACGGGTTCGTCAGCTGTGGACTTCCCCCATTGGCACATCGGCAGTGCGGCTCTCGCGTCGGATGGTGTGTTCACATCCAGGGCTCACGTTCCCTCGCCCAGGGTGTCGGTCGAGGACATGGTGTATCTGTGTCTGACCCAGTTCGGATGTGAACCCCAGCGCGAGGATTGGCGGTCCATCCTCGATGCGTCCGACGCAGTGTTCCGGTCTCACAAGTCCTGGTAGTGCTCAGACTGGATACGACGCCCTGCCCAGGACCCACTTCATCGCCCGAGCGCGGCCTCCACGTCGGC
>DUPF01000056.1 GCA_012838445.1 Intrasporangiaceae bacterium
CCCGGACGACCACCCGGTGGACGTCGCGGTCCGCGAGGCGTGTGCGGCCGTCACTGGCCTCGGGGACGAGCTGGGGAGCGCCTACGAGCTGGCGTTCGAGGAGTGGCACGATTCCGAAGACTTCGATCTCTGGGAGGACACGGTCGGAGACGGGGTCACCGACAATGATCGATGACCATTACCTGCTCTTGGTATGCAGGGTGGGATTCCCGACTTCTTGTCGGAGCTCGATGATCTACTCAGGTTGCGACCGACGAGGAGTGAGCACGTGAGCGATGACCACAGGGTCTCCACAGAAATCGAACGCGCTGAGTCGGACTTCCGGGTCCGATGGCACCGCGCCCATGTAGAGAGATTCGAGCGGGACGCACCGCCTGAGCGGAAGGGCTGGCGGGAGAAGCGACTCACAGCCCACGCGGACGAAGCCCGGCAGCTCCTGGCTTCACTCGGCCGGACGCGGGATCTGGGTGAGTTCCAGCGGGCCACGGACAGCTGGGTGCGGAGCTTCGCCTCGGGCTACTCCGGCACTGCGGGCCAGATGATCATCAATCAAATTGCGAAAATGGCGCCGGACCCCGATGAAGCGGTCACCGTGCTCCTTGACGCGTTGACTGTGCCCACCGACCTCGACGATGCAGTTCGGAAGATCCGCCGTCTGGCTGAATACCTCCAGTCGATTCGCGTGGGTGCCCACCCGAGCCCGACTCGAGCGCCTTTCGTGGCGTCGTACTACTGGGGGCTCGAGGCTCCGATATCGTGGCCCGTCGCGTGGCCGAAGTCGATGGAGTACCTGAGCTTCTCCACTGGTAGGGCAGAGTACGACGACCAGGGCGACCGATACGCCGACCTGTATGCGTTTGCCATGGGGGTGGACGGTGACCCAGTCCGCCTAGAACAGGTCGCCGCGTGGTGGGCGGATGATCGTCCGGTCTTCGTTGATGAGGTTCTCTGCGACAGATCGCGCTTGAGGGATGGCGCAAAGCAGTCCGATGGGGTTCCCGAGTTCTACCTCGATAACGCTCGGGTCCTGGTAGCTGTCGCACGGCATATTGCGGAAACGCTTGAAGAAGACGTTGCGAAAGCAGCGGGAAGGACCCTCAAGGCGAACAAGCCTTCACCCATGTGGACGGCCGAGTGGCCACGAGGAGATTTCTGGGCGGACTGGAAGGTTCCCGGTTTGTATGGACTGGGCGTCAGGTTGTGGCTGAACGGCACGGGTTTGGCGATCGGTCTCCGCCCGTTCCCTGACGCCGGCGTCGGCGCCACGGAGCGAGCGATCGCCATCGTGGAGAAGCACCCCCTACCGGAATTCCGTCTGCTCGCAGGGGGCCGGTCCACGGTCGGCGAGGATGTCGGATACCTGGGCGGCGGGTCGGGCGAGGTGTTCTACGCGCGGTGGTTCGGTCGCGAGGCCTTCGGCGACCTCGACGTCCCAGCCGAGGTGCTGCGGGCTGCTCGACACGTTGCGCCATTGATCGCGGAGCTCGCGGGCGACGGACGAGACGGCTCCGACGACGAGATCGCGGAAGCGATTGAGGAGTTCAAGGCCGCATCGGGGTATCCGACGCCAGCGCACGAGCAGGAGCGTGCAGACCGTCGAGTCTTTGCCGCGATTCTCGCTCCGGACGAATTGGAGATCGCCGACAAGGTGTCGCTTCGCCGCATCTGGAACAGCCTCCGTTATGGCGGCACGGGACCGATGCCCGGACTCAACCGCAGTGTTCGCGATGCAGACGAGATCGAGTTCCACCGGATCGTCGAAACGTTCCGGTACATCTGCTGGGGCGATGATCCTCCGGAGAAGCGAATAGACCGGGTCCTCGAGGAAGACTCCCTCCGAGTCGCCGGCCTCGGTGAGTCGGTGATCATGAAGATGCTGGCGATCACCCACCCCGAGCGATTCATCACCGTGTACCCATACGGGGGCTCTAAGGGCAAACTCAAGATGCTCAAGTTGTTGAGCATCCCTACACCGGAGGGCTCGACGCGCGGACAGCTCCAGGTGAGGTCAAACGACGCGATTAGGGAGAGGCTCGACAGATTCTTCCCCGGCGACCCCCTGGGTATTGCTTCATTCCTCTATTGGCTTGCCGAACGAGGCGACGAGCCAGAGTCCGTCACGACCGTGGATCCCCTCGGTGACCTGGCCGACGAGCTGCTCGTCGATCGGGCGTTTGTCGAAGAGGTGGTGGAGTTACTCAAGGACAAGGGCCAGGTGGTGTTCTACGGTCCGCCCGGCACTGGGAAGACCTACTTTGCGAGGAAACTCGCAGAAGCGCTGGTCCCGGATGCCGAGAGGCGTCCCATCGTGCAATTCCACCCTTCGACGTCGTACGAGGATTTCTTCGAGGGCTTCCGCCCGGAGACCGATTCGGACGGAGTGATGACGTATCGCCTCCAGCGCGGACCACTCGCGGATCTGGCAGCGCGGGCTGCGGACTCCCCGGGGCGACGGCATCTGATGATCATCGACGAGATCAACCGCGCAAACTTGCCCAAGGTGCTCGGCGAGATGCTGTTTCTCCTTGAGAACAGGGACACGCCGGTGCGCACTCTCTATCGGCCGGAGGATCCCTTCGAGCTGTCGAAGGACATCTGGTTCGTCGGAACGATGAACACTGCGGATCGCTCGATCGCGCTGGTAGACGCAGCGCTCCGACGGCGCTTCCATTTCGTGCCGTTCTTCCCCAACTATGGTCCGATGGCGGAACTTCTCGACCGCTGGCTGAGCAGGGAGGGCGAACCGCCCTGGGTGGGGCAGTTGGTGGCCCAGGTCAACGATGAACTGGTGGAGGAACTCGGAGGACCGCATCTTCAGCTGGGCCCGAGTCACTTCATGAAGCACGGCCTCGACAAGGACGCACTCGCAAGAATCTGGAAATATAATATCGAGCCGTTTATCGAAGACCAGTTCTTCGGTGATCCGGACCGGATCGCCTTCTTCCGGTTCGACCAGGTCTACGATCGGTTCTCCGAGCTGGCGGGCGATGCGATCAGCGAGCACCCAGGCGGCAGCGACGGGACGGACTGATACCGTGCCGGTTCTCTACGAGTACGAACCGAAATCGCTCGACCTCACGCGCGTGCAGGCGGAGGCGTTGCAGCGCACCGGCGTGTGCGAGGTTAGCCCGCTGGCCGGCGGCCGGTGGCAGGTGACCCCATCGTCGACCGTTGGGACAATAGCCGTGGCCGATGTGAAACTGCTGATCAGGCCGAAGATCAATCCGGAGAACCTCTTTCTGCTGTTGGAACCGGGTCTTCCGAGGTCTGCGTGGAGGCAGGAGTCGTTCGACTACGACGTCACGTCCGACCTGCTCCCGTCGGTGATCGCGTTCTTTGCTCGTACTGTCGAAACCACGCTCGGTCGGGGTGTGCTCAGGTCCTACGTGTCGAGAGATGAGCCCCTCATCGCGATCCGGGGGCGTCTCGATGTGGCGGCGCAGTTCGCACAGGGCGGAGTTCTCTCGCCAGTTGCGTGCACATTTGACGACTACTCCGAAGACATCGCGGAGAACCGGATCCTGCGAGCAGCGATTCGTCGGGCGCTGCGGGTGCCACGGATCGATCCGCTCGAGCGCCGACGGCTACTCCAGCAGCTAGGGCATCTGGACAGTGTCTCCGATGTGGCGGTCGGACCAGATGCAGTCGATGCTATCCAGGTGAGTCGCCTCAACCGGCATTACTCGCCTGCGTTAGGTCTGTCCCGGCTGATCCTGGCAAACCTCACACTCGCCGACGCGCGGGGTTCGACGTCTGCGGCGTCCTTCACTGTGGACATGAACCATGTGTTCCAACGCTTTCTCACAGAACGGCTCCGCCGCGAACTCCGCGGTGTTCTCGATGTCCGCGACGAGCCGACCGTACACCTCGGCGCAGGACGAACCGTCCCGATGAAGCCCGACCTCGTGTTCCAGCAAGGCGGGGCTGTCCGACACGTCGGGGACATCAAGTACAAACTCGCTAGAGATGCGAGGGGCCGCAGCGGGGACTACTACCAGTTGCTCGCATACACCACCGCGCTCTCCTTGCCTGCCGGCGTACTCGTCTACTGCCGAGGACAGGGCGACGCCGTCCATCACACAATCTCGGTGCGAAATGCGGGGACGACCCTTTCAGTGCGCGCGATCGACCTGACCGGAACGCCCGAACAGGTCGACGCGGAAATCACGGCGCTCGCCTCCGCCATCCGGGACGCGGCTCTCCGATCCTGAAGTTGCAGACCGACTGAGGATTCGCGTCGTCACTACTTCCCGACGTACTCGGCGAGGTGCTCGCCGGTGAGCGTGGACCGGTCCGCGACGAGGTCGGCGGGGGTGCCCTCGAACACCACGCGGCCGCCGTCGTGGCCCGCGCCGGGGCCCAGGTCGATGATCCAGTCCGCGTGCGCCATGACGGCCTGGTGGTGCTCGATCACGACGACCGACTTCCCGGAGTCCACCAGCCGGTCGAGCATGCCCAGGAGATTGCGGACGTCGGCCAGATGCAGACCCGTGGTGGGCTCGTCCAGGACGTAGACCTCGGCCTTCTCCGCCATCTGCGCCGCCAGCTTGAGGCGCTGCCGCTCGCCGCCGGACAGGGTGGTGAGCGGCTGTCCGAGGCGCACGTAGCCCAGCCCGACGTCGCGCAGCCGCACGAGGATCTTGTGCGCGGCGGGGATCCGGGCCTCGCCCTCGCGGAAGAACTCCTCCGCCTGCGCCACCGACATCGCCAGCACCTCGCCGATGTTCCGCCCGCCCAGTCGGTACTCGAGGACCTCGGCCTGGAAGCGCCGCCCCTCGCAGTCGTCACACGTCGTGGCGACCCCGGCCATCATGGCCAGGTCGGTGTAGATCACCCCGGCGCCCTTGCAGGTGGGGCACGCCCCGTCCGAGTTGGGGCTGAACAGCGCGGGCTTGACCCCGTTGGCCTTGGCGAAGGCCCTGCGGACGGGGTCGAGCAACCCGGTGTACGTCGCGGGATTGCTGCGACGGGACCCGCGGATGGCCGACTGGTCGATCGCCACCACCCCCTCGCGCGGCGAGACCGAACCGTGGACGAGCGAACTCTTGCCCGAGCCGGCCACGCCGGTCACCACGCAGAGCACGCCCAGCGGGATGTCCACGTCCACGTCGCGGACGTTGTGGGCGGTGGCCCCCCGCACCTCGAGGACGCCGGTGCGGGACCGGACGGAGTCCTTGAGCGTGGCCCGGTCGTCGAGGTGGCGGCCGGTGACGGTGTCGCTCTCCCGCAGCCCCAACACGCTGCCCTCGAAGCAGATCTCGCCGCCGTCGGAGCCGGCGCCCGGGCCGAGGTCCACGACGTGGTCGGCGATCGCGATGGTCTCCGGCTTGTGCTCCACCACGAGCACCGTGTTGCCCTTGTCCCGCAGGCGCAGCAGCAGGTCGTTCATCCGCTGGATGTCGTGCGGGTGCAGGCCGATCGAGGGTTCGTCGAACACGTAGGTGACGTCGGTGAGCGCCGAGCCGAGGTGGCGGACCATCTTGACGCGCTGCGACTCGCCGCCGGACAGCGACCCCGCAGGCCGGTCCAGGGAGAGGTAACCGAGGCCGATCTCGACGAACGAGTCCAAGAGGTGCTGCAGGCCCGCGACCAGCGGCGCGACCGCGGGTGCGTCGAGGCTCCGCAGCCACTCGGCCATGTCGGTGATCTGCATGGCCGAGACGTCCGCGATGTTGTGCTCCCCGATCCGCGAGGAGCGGGCCCCCTCGTTGAGGCGGGTGCCGTCGCAGTCGGGGCACGTGGCAAAGACCACGGCGCGCTCGACGAACGCGCGGATGTGCGGCTGCATCGCCTCGACGTCCTTGGCGAGCATCGATTTGCGGATCTTGGGGATCAGTCCCTCGAAGGTCACGTTGATGCCGTCGGCCTTGACCTTGACCGGCTCCTTGTGCAGCAGGTCGTGCCACTCCTGCTCCGAGAAGTCGCGGACCGTCTTGTCCATGTCGAAGAAGCCGGAGCCGCCGTAGATGCGGCCGTACCAGCCGTCCATCGAGTAGCCGGGCACGGTGATCGCGCCCTCGGCGAGCGACTTGTCGCGGTCGACCAGGGCGTCCACGTCGAAGTCCGAGACGGCACCGCGGCCCTCGCAGCGCACGCACATGCCGCCGGTGACGGAGAACTCGGCCTTCTCCCGGGTGCCGTCGGCCTTCTTGAGCGTGCCCACCCCGGAGGCCGAGGCCACGTTGAACGAGTACGCCTTGGGGCCGCCCAGGTGAGGCTCGGCGAGGCGGCTGTAGAGGATCCGCAGGAGGGCGCCGGCGTCGGTGGCGGTGCCCACGGTGGAGCGGGGATCCGAGCCCATGCGCTCCTGGTCCACGACGATCGCGGTGGTGAGCCCCTCGAGGACGTCGACGTCCGGGCGCGCGAGCGCGGGCATGAAGCCCTGGACGAAGGCGCTGTAGGTCTCGTTGATCATGCGCTGCGACTCGGCGGCGATCGTCGCGAACACCAGGGAGCTCTTGCCCGAGCCGGAGACGCCGGTGAAGACGGTGAGGCGGCGCTTGGGCAGATCGACGCTCACCTCGCGGAGGTTGTTCTCGCGCGCGCCGTGCACGCGGATGACGTCGTGGGTGTCGGCGATGTGCTGACTCACGGGTGTCTCCTCGGGGCGGGATGACGACGGCACCGGCGGGACGCGGTCCACGGCAACGGTAGGCGATCGGCGCCCGGACCGCCGCCACGTCCGGTCAACCGCGTGGCTGGCGTTCCATCGCCAGGCGGTGCAGTTCGGCGAAACGCGCGTGCTCGTCGTCGTCCCACCCCTCCCGGCCGGTGGCGGCCGCCCACCCGTCGAGGATCTGCGAGTCGTAGAGGTGCCCGAACCCCTGCGAGCCCCCGATGGCGTTACCGAGGTCGGCGGTGACCTGCCAGAAGGTGACGACCGGGAGGTACAGCATCCCCGGATGGCGGCCCTTGCCCGGCGGTTCCGCCAACCACGCGGGGCGGTCGAAGAGCAGGTCCGGCGTCCACCACACCACCGGATCGGTGGCGTGCTGGACGTACAGCACCCGCGGGTCGATCCACGGGGTGTCGTCGCCCCGGAACTCGGCCGGGTCCTCGGCGAAGCGGACCAGTAGGTCGTCGGCGTAGACGGGGTCGGTCACCGGGGTGCCGGGGTCACGTCGTTCGACGAGCGAGTGCCAGATCGAGTTGGAGTTCGGGGGGCCCATCCACAGCACCCCGTCGACCGTGGATCGGATGTCGCGAAGACCGGAGAACGCGGCCTCCCCCGCCTGGGTTCCCAGGCTCTCCCCGTACACGTACAGCTTCGGGCGGGGCCCGTCCTCGGGCAGCGAATCCCGCCAGTCCGCCACCGCCGCGATGAGCGAGGCGCCGGCGGCCTCCGCCTTCTCGCGGTCGGCGAGGAACGAGATCCAGCTGGGCAGGTAGGAGTACTGGGTACCGACGATGGCGGTGTCGCCGCCGCCGAGGAGCTCGATCGCCTGGGCCGCGTGGGGATTGATCCAACCGGTTCCCGTCGTCGGCGCGATCACCACGGAGTCGCGCTCCCACGCTCGGGTCCGGTCGAGCTCACGCACCACGAGCTGCGAGCGCTCGTCGTCCGTCGGCGCCGACTCCAGTCCGGCATAGGCGCGGATCGGCTCCCGCGCCTCCTCACCGAGGAGTTCGGAGAGCGCGGCGGCGTCGAGCCCGCCGTCGACGAAGCGCCGGCCCTGCATGCCCAGGTCGGCGAAACTGACGACGGAGCCGGGGCCACCGGACCGCTCGGGGCGCGTGGGCCGGTCGACGCCGTCGCGGCGCTCGTCGTTCTGCACGCTGAAGATCTGGTTGGCCCCTTCGAAGAAGACGCGGGTGACGACGCCGTCGACGATCCCCACCAGGAGCCCGGCCACCACGATCACGCCGGTGAGTTTGGCCGGGTACTCCGGCAGCCGGAGCCGGCGCTGGACGAATCGACTGATCGACCGCGTGCCCACGCGGATGCCCCGACACACCAGGAGCAGCCCGAGGAAGATCGCCGCGGCAACCCACGGGATCCTCATGTAGTCGCCCCACGGCGGGCGTGGGGAGTGCACGAGGTCGGCCACCTGGTCCTGCCAGCGGACTGCCGTCGCCGTCGCGGTGATGAGGTACACCACGAGGAGATACGGCGCGAAGCCGCGTACCCACCGGAGCACCGTGCCGCCGATCTCGAGCACCGGGTCCGGCAGCGTGATCCGGGGTGCGACGAGCCGGGTCCACACGGTCCGCAGCACCACGCCCACCCCGTACCCGGCGAGCATCGAGATGC
>DUPF01000057.1 GCA_012838445.1 Intrasporangiaceae bacterium
TCATCTCGATGAGCGGTCTCATCGGGGGCGGCACCGCCTACGCGTCCTGGACGGCGCGCCCGGCGCAGCTGCCGATCACCGCGCAGGAGGATCTCGCCCAGCGCTGCCGTGACTATCTCGGCCACCCGCCCGGGGCTCCGGAGGGTCCAGGCATCCCGACCAACGCCGACCTGCAGGGCACCGACCTCGTCCTCGCCGACACCCGCGGCGACTGGAGCTATGTCGTCCTGCGCGGCGCGAACTCCCTGGAGGCGACCTGCCTCATCGACGACAGCAGCGGCTGGTCGATCCTGCCGGGACGCGCGAGCGCCTCGGCCGGCTCCTACGGCTTCATCGACACCCCGACCCCGGCCGCCGACGAGGTCTTCGGCACCAGCCTGATGGGGATGTCCGCCGACGAGGGCTCCTACTGGACGACCGAGGGACATGTCGGCAGCAACGTCCGGTCCGTGCAGATCGTCACCGACAGCGGCATGACCATCGACGCCACGCTGACCGGTGGCCGGTTCGCAGCCTGGTGGCCCGAGCGGGTCACCGTCGACGACGCGGGCGGGCTGGCGCAGGTCCGATACCGCATCACCCTCGCCGACGGCACCGTCCTCGGCCCGCTCACCTACGGGGAGATCAACCCGCCCCCGAGCGACTGAGCGGACCGGAGCGGGTGAGCACCGCATACCCCCGAGCCGGCGGTGCTCCACCCGTGCCGCCCACACAAGAGCCGCCGCCATTTCTTCGCGATTGCGAAGTTTTGGCGGCGGCTCTGTCGGGTGGGTGGAGCCTGGGAGGTGCTGGGTATGCGGGACTCAGCTCTCGTAGTGGCTGTCCAGCAGGTCCTTGTACTTCTCCGAGACGACCTTGCGCTTGAGCTTCATGCTCGGGGTGAGCTCCCCGTCCTCGATGGTCAGGTCCTTGTCGAGGATCGTGAACCGCTTGATCGTCTCCCACCGGTTCAGGCCGGCGTTGAGCTCGTCGATGTAACCCTGGACCATCTCCCGGGCCTGCGGGGAGGTGACGATCTCCGCATACGACTTGTCGGCCATGCCGTTGGCGGCCGCCCAACCCTGCATCGCATCCGGGTCGAGGGTGACGAGCGCGGAGACGAAGTTGCGCTCCGCGCCGTAGACGACGAGTTGGGCGACGTAGGGGCAGATCCCCTTGAACGTGGACTCGATCGTCGACGGGGCGACGTACTTGCCGCCGGAGGTCTTGAACAGGTCCTTCTTGCGGTCGGTGAGCTTGAGGAAGCCGCGTTCGTCGAGTTCGCCGATGTCCCCGGTGTGGAACCAGCCGTCGGCGTCGATGACCTCGGCCGTGGCCTCGGGGTTGTTGTGGTAGCCCTCCATGATCCCCTCGCCGCGCAGGAGCACCTCACCGTCCTCGGCGATCTTGACCTCGGTGCCCGGCACCGGCCAACCGACCGAGCCGATCTTGAACGCGGCGAGCCGGTTGACGAACGCCGCCGAGGAGGACTCGGTCAGGCCGTAACCCTCGGCGATCTTCAGGCCCATGCCGTAGAACCAGCGGGAGATGTCGAGGTTGAGCGCGGCCGAGCCGGAGATGAAGAACCGGACGTTGCCGCCGAACCGCTCCCGGATCTTGGCGCCGATGAGCCGGTCGGTGATCGCGTACTGCACGGCGAGCAGGCCGGTGGCCTTCTTACCGTCGGACTCCAGGTCGGCGACCCGGCGCCCGACGTCGGAGGCCCAGTTGAACAGCTTGAGCTTCAGCCCGCCCTCCTGCTCCATCATCATCGTGATGCCGGCGTAGACCTTCTCGAAGATCCGCGGCGCCGCACCCATGAAGGTCGGCTTGACGACGGCGAGGTTGTCGACGATCTTGTCCACCCGTCCGTCGATCGCGGTCGGGAAGCCGACCTGGATCGGGAAGGTGAGCAGCTGCTTGCCGAAGACGTGCGCGAGCGGCAGCCACAGGAACTGGACGTCGTCGGTGTTGACGTTCTCCATCGTCGTGACGTTGGCGGCCTGATAGGTCCACGTCTTGTGCAGCAGCCGCACCCCCTTGGGCCGGCCGGTCGTGCCGGAGGTGTAGATGATCGTCGCGAGGTGCTCGGGGCGGCAGTCGTCGATCCGGGCGTCGACCGCACCGTCGTCGGTCCCGAGGATCTCCTGCCCGAGCTGCTGCAACTCGGCCCACGTGGTGACCCAGTCGCCGTCGCCGTCGCCGTCGAAGACGACGACCTTGGTCACGCCCGGGATCTGGTCGCGGATGCCGCGCAGCTTGTCGACCTGCTCGGCGTTCTCGGCGAAGACGACGACCGTCCCGGAGTCCTGGAGGATGAAGGCGACGTCGTCGGGGATCGTCGTCGGGTAGATCGTCGTCGTCGCCGCACCGGCGCACATGTTGGCCAGGTCGGCCAGGGCCCACTCGATCCGGGTGCTCGAGGCGATGGCGACCCGCTGCTCGGCCTCGACGCCGAGACCGATCAGCCCGGCGGCCAGGTCATAGACCGTGTCCCTCGTCTGCGCCCAGGTCAGCGTCTGCCACTCCTCGTTGGCGTCCGGGTAGAGGTAGGCGGGGCCGTCGGGGGTGGCAGCCACCCGGTCACGGAACAGGTGTCCGACGCTCGGGACACGCTCGGTGAGGACGCGCTGGTCGATCGGCTCGTCGGACGGCAGGTGGTAGTAGTTCGCGGGTGCGGGCATCGTTGTCCACTTCTCGGGCGGGATGGGAGGGGCTGGTCCTGCCGTCGAGTCGCCGGAACGCTCAGCTGCGCCTCGAGGTCAGGACGTGGCCCTATCGTGACATACGACACTAAGCGTGCGCTCACGGTTCGGACGGTGACTCATGCCACGTGTCGCGCCGCTCGGGCGAGGGCAGGGCCCCGTCAGCCCCGCGGCCGGTGCCGGTGCACGCTGAGCACGAGCCCGATCGCGAGCCAGCAGGCGAACATCGACGAGCCGCCGTAGGACAGGAACGGCAGCGGCAGACCGGTGACGGGCGTGAGTTGGAGGTTCATCCCGATGTTCTCGACGACCTGGGCCGCGAACCACGTCGCGACGCCTGCGGTCACGAGGTGGGTGAAGGCGTCCTCGCCGCGGATCCCGACGAGGACGGCCCGGGCGATGAGGAACGCATAGACGGCGATGATCCCGAGGGCGCCCAGATAGCCGAGTTCTTCTGCCGCGACCGAGAAGACGAAGTCGGTCTCCTGGAACGGGATGAAGCCGCCCTGGGTGGAGGGCCCCTGGAACAGCCCGGTCCCGGTCCAGCCCCCGCGACGGATCGCGATCGCGACCTGGGTGATCTGGTAGCCGATGCCCTGCGGGTCGGTCTGCGGGTCGAGGAAGACCGCGATCCGGTCCCGCTGGTAGCCGGACAGCAGCGGCGAGAACCACGCCGCGACCGCCGCCCCGACCGCGAGGACCAGCCCGAGCACGATCCACCGGGCCCGGATGCCGGTGACGACGAACATGCCGGCGGCGAGGACGGCGAGCACGGCCGCGGACCCCAGATCCGGTTGTCGGAGCACGAGCAGGATCGGCACAGCGGCGAGGACGGCACCGATGGCGAGCCGGGCGACACCGAGCCGCTCACCCCGGTCGATCGGTGCGGCGAACACAGCGGCCAGGGCGAGGATGAGGCTGATCTTGGTCAGCTCGGACGGCTGGATCGACATCCCGATCGGCAGCTGGATCCAGGACCGGGACCCGTTGATCGTCGAACCGAGCGGACCGAGCACCGCGACGAGTCCGCCGATGCCGACGAGGTAGGCGAGTGGGCTGATGACCCGCAGCACGTGCGGGCTGAGATGCATGACCGCCGCAGCGAGGGTGGCCCCGATGGCCAGGTTGACCAGGTGCCGGATGAGGTATGTGGTGCTCGCCTCGGCCTGGGTCGCCGAGTAGACGAGGAGGGCACCGATGAGGGAGAGCCCGAGCGCTCCGATGACCAGCCCCCAGTCGGTGCTGCCCCACCAGCGGCCCCGCTCCTCCCCCGCCGCGGTCACGGCCGGTCCCGGCACGACTCTAGGGTGCGGGCTCGGGTGCGGACTCGGCCACGGGATCGGTTGCCGCCTCGCCGGATACCGGCGGGACGATTGCGGCGAAGAGGATCTCGCGGGCCTGCTCGACGTCGGTGCGCATCGCGTCGAGCAACTCGTCGATCGACTCGAACTTCAGCGTCGGCCGGAGCCGTTCGACGAACTCGACCATGACGGTCTCGCCGTACAGGTCCAGGTCGGTGCGGTCCAGGACGTAGGACTCCACCCGCCGGGCCCGGCGTCCCTTGAAGGTCGGGTTGGTCCCGACCGAGATCGCCGCCGGCATGGTGCGCTCCGGATGGTCCAGCGGCCGTTCCAGCCGGGTCAGCCAGCCCGCGTAGACCCCGTCGGCGGGGATCAGACCGAGGCTGTCCGGGCTCATGTTCGCGGTCGGGTAGCCGAGTTCCCGGCCGCGGTGGTCGCCGTGAACGACCTCGCCGACGAACCGGTGCGGTCGGCCCAGGATCCGCGCCGCCGTCGCGACGTCCCCCTCGGTGAGGTGGGCGCGGATCGACGTCGAGGACCACCTCGTCGGGTCGCCGACGTCGTCGAGGACGATGACCTCGAAGCCGAACTCGGCCCCGAGCTCGTGCAGCAGATCGACATCGCCGGTGTAGTCCCGGCCGAACCCCTTGGCGTCCTCACCGACGACGAGCGCCCGGATCTGCAGCCCCTCGACGAAGGTCGAGACGATGTAGTCCCGCGCCGACTGGCTCGCGAACTCCTTGTCGAAGTGGAGCACGAGGACCCCGTCGACGCCGAGTCCGGCGAGCAGGTCCTCACGCAGGGACCCGGGCGTGATCAGCTCCGGCGGCTGCTCCGGATGGAACACCGTGACCGGATGTGGGTCGAAGGTGACGACGACGGAGGGCACCTCGTGGCGGCGGGCGGCCGTGACCAGGGCGTTGATGACGGTCTGGTGGCCGCGGTGGACGCCGTCGAAGTTGCCGAACGTCGCGACGCACGGCCGCAGCGCGTCGGGGGTCTTGGCCACATCGGTCCAACGGTGCACGACAGGTGAGTCTACGAAGTCGCGGGCGCAAA
>DUPF01000058.1 GCA_012838445.1 Intrasporangiaceae bacterium
CGCCGATGTAGACGGTGCCGTCGTCCTCGATCGAGATCTGGGCGCCGGTCTCCTCCTGGATCTGGTTGATCATCTTGCCCTTCGGGCCGATGACCTCACCGATCTTGTCGACCGGGACCTGGACGCTGATGACACGCGGCGCGAACGGGCTCATCTCGTCCGGCACGTCGATGGCCTCGGCCATGACGTCGAGGATGTGCAGCCGGGCGTCGCGGGCCTGCGTCAGCGCGCCGGCGAGCACGTCGGCGGGGATGCCGTCGAGCTTGGTGTCGAGCTGGATCGCGGTGACGAACTCCTTGGTGCCGGCGACCTTGAAGTCCATGTCGCCGAAGGCGTCCTCGGCACCGAGGATGTCGGTCAGCGCCGCGTAGTGCATGGACTTGCCGCCGTTCTCGTCCTCAAGCTCCGCGGAGACCAGACCCATCGCGATGCCCGCGACCGGGGCGCGCAGCGGCACACCGGCGTTGAGCAGCGACAGGGTGGAGGCACACACCGAGCCCATCGAGGTCGAGCCGTTGGACCCGAGCGCCTCGGACACCTGCCGGATCGCGTAGGGGAACTCCTCACGCGTCGGCAGCACCGGCATCAGCGCCCGCTCGGCGAGCGCTCCGTGGCCGATCTCGCGACGCTTCGGGGAGCCGACGCGGCCGGTCTCACCGGTGCTGTAGGGCGGGAAGTTGTAGTTGTGCATGTAGCGCTTGCGTGTCACCGGCGAGAGAGTGTCGAGCTGCTGCTCCATGCGGAGCATGTTCAGCGTCGTCACCCCCATGATCTGGGTCTCGCCGCGCTCGAAGATCGCCGAGCCGTGCACCCGCGGGAGCACCTCGACCTCGGCCGAGAGTGCGCGGATGTCGGCCAGGCCACGGCCGTCGATGCGGACCTTGTCGCGCAGGATCCGCTCGCGGATGAGCTTCTTCTGGACGGCGCGGTATGCGGCGGAGACTTCCTTCTGCCGGCCGGCGAACTGGCCGGACTTGGTCTCGCCGGTGAAGATGTTCTCGTCGCCGACGAGGTTGAGGTGGATCTCCGACTTCAGTTCGTTGATCGCGTCCTCGCGCTCCTGCTTGCCGGCGATCGTGAGGATCTGGTCGAGGCGACCGTCCTTGGTTGCTGCGGCCTCAACGGCGGCGTAGACGTCGTCCTCGTAGTCGAGGAAGACCGGGAACTCCTCGACCGGCTTGGCCGCCTTGGCGGCGAGCTCGGCCTGCGCCTCGCACAGGACCTTGATGAAGCCCTTGGCGGCCTCGAGGCCCTCGGCGACGATGTCCTCGGTCGGGGCGGTCTTGCCCTCGTGCTTGACGAGGTTCCACGTGTAGTCGGTGGCCTCGGCCTCGACCATCATGATGGCGACGTCGTCGCCGACCACCCGACCGGCGACGACCATGTCGAAGGTCGAGCGCTGGACGTCGGAGAAGTTCGGGAAGGCGACCCACTGGTCGTCGATGAGGGAGACCCGCGCGGCACCGATCGGGCCCGAGAACGGCAGCCCGGAGATCTGCGTCGAGGCCGAGGCGGCGTTGATGGCGAGGACGTCGTACTGGACGTCGGGGTTGAGCGCCAGGACGGTGATGACGACCTGGACCTCGTTGCGCAGACCCTTGACGAAGGTCGGCCGCAGCGGGCGGTCGATCAGGCGGCAGGTGAGGATGGCGTCGGTGCTGGGGCGACCTTCGCGCCGGAAGAAGCTGCCCGGGATCTTGCCCGCGGCATACATCCGCTCCTCGACGTCGACGGTCAGGGGGAAGAAGTCGAACTGCTCCCGCGGCGATCCGCTCGCGGTCGTGGTGGACAGCAGCATCGTGTCGCCGTCGAGGTATGCGGCGACGGCTCCGCCGGCCTGCTTGGCCAGTCGTCCGGTCTCGAACCGGACGGTCCGGGTCCCGAAGCGACCGTTGTCGATGGTGGCCTCGGTGAAAGTGATGTCTGGACCCTCCATGTGGGCCCTCCGTTTCTTTATCTCATTCGTGCCTGCGTGCATCATCGTTGTGCACCAGGTGGTGTAGCCCAATTGCTTGTTCAGTTATGGTTTGGGTGTGCCGACACGAAGGCGCCGACACGCGAGAAGCGGCCCCACAAGGGCCGCTCCAGGCAGAACTTATCGACGCAGACCGAGTCGCTTGATCAGCGAGCGGTAGCGCTCGACGTCGACGCTCTCGAGGTAGCGCAGCAGGCGGCGGCGCTGACCGACGAGGAGCAGCAGACCGCGACGGCTGTGGTGATCGTGCTTGTGCTCACGCGAGTGCTCGGTCAGGTCCTTGATCCGCTGTGTGAGCAGCGCGACCTGGACCTCGGGGGAGCCGGTGTCGCCCTCGCTGGTGGCGTACTCGGCCATGATCTTCTTCTTAACGTCTGCGCTCAGCGGCATCGACGACCAACTCCTGATTTCAACTCGTTGCGCGGCGCGCCCGGGCACATCCACCGGGGCTCTCTGAATCCGCGGCCGTTCTGACGGCATGGCCTGAGGAGGCCAATGGATGAATTTACCAGCGCACACGCTCAGCCCCTAATCGGACGATGTTCCGCAGGCCGAGCCATCTCACCCGGCGTAACTACCGCCTGTGGGGGCCTGCACGACCCGCCTTCGTATGCAGCCTTCCTACAATGGTCCGAACACCGTCATCGTCGACGATCGAGCAGGAGGCCTCTGATGTCCACGGGCACAACAGTCAGGGCGTCCGTCGTGCGCGGGCTCGCCGAGCGCCGCGCCACCGAGCGTGGTCCCCTGCTGCCGGTCCTCCACGACGTTGTCGCCGAGCACGGCTACATCGCCGATGAGGACATCCCGGTCATCGCGGACGTGCTCAACCTGTCCCGAGCCGATGTGCACGGGGTGGTGTCGTTCTACCACGACTTCCGGCGTACTCCCCCGCCTGCACACGTGATCCAGATCTGCCGGGGTGAGGCATGTCAGTCGGTCGGGGCCGACGCCCTGCTCGCCGAGGCCCGCGATCGCTACCAAGACGCCGAGGATGTCGAGGTGCGGGAGGTCTTCTGTCTCGGCAATTGCGCCCTCGGACCGTCCGGGATGGTCGACGGACGACTCCTCGGACGCCTCACCGCGGACCGCCTGGACGACTCGCTGACGACGACGAGGCGAGCGCGATGAGCACGACCGTGTGGGTGCCCTGCGACGCCGCTGCTGTCTCGGTCGGCGCCGATGAGGTCGCCGCGGCCTTCGCTGCAGCCGGTGCCACGGTGCGGCGCAACGGCTCGCGCGGGATGCTCTGGCTCGAGCCGCTCGTCGAGATCGAGACCGACCAGGGCCGGATCGGCTTCCCCGCGGTCTCCCCCGACCGGGTCCAGTCCGTCCTGGACGGCACCGCCGAGTCGATCGGGGTCGTCGCGGAGCACGACTGGCTGGCTCGCCAGCAGCGGGTCACGTTCACCCGGGTCGGGGTCATCGAACCGACCGACATCGCCGCCTATCAGGATCTGGGCGGCTTCGCCGGTCTGCGACGGGCGCTGTCGATGGATCCGCAGGAGGTCGTCGCCGAGGTCACCGCATCCGGACTGCGCGGCCGCGGCGGCGCCGGGTTCCCCACCGGGGTCAAGTGGGAGACAGTCCGCACAGCGGAGTCGGATCTGAAGTTCATCTGCTGCAACGCCGACGAGGGCGACAGCGGCACTTTCGCCGACCGGATGCTCATGGAGGGCGACCCGTTCGCGCTCATCGAGGGCATGACGATCGCCGCGCACGCCGTCGGTGCCGCCGAGGGATACGTCTACGTCCGCAGCGAATACCCGCACGCCATCGCCACCTTCGGACGGGCGATCGAGATCGCGTATGCCCACGGCTGGCTCGGCGAACGCATCCAGGGCAGCGATCTGTCCTTCGATCTGCACGTGCGGGTCGGGGCGGGCGCCTACATCTGCGGGGAGGAGACCTCGATGCTCGACAGCCTCGAGGGCAAGCGGGGCGAGGTCCGCGCCAAGCCGCCCATCCCGGCCCTGTCCGGCCTGTTCGGCCGGCCGACGGTGGTCAACAATGTGGTCACGCTGGCCACGGTCCCGATGATCCTCGCCGACGGTGGACAGCAGTATGCCTCGCTCGGCTTCGAGCGGTCCCGCGGCACATCGGTGTTCCAGTTGGCCGGCAACGTCAACCGCGGCGGGATCGTCGAGGTCGCCTTCGGGATGAGCATCGGCGATCTCGTCGAGGGCTTCGGCGGCGGCACCCGCACCGGGCGTCCGGTCAAGGCCGTCCAGATCGGCGGTCCGCTCGGC
This sequence comes from Intrasporangiaceae bacterium, assembly GCA_012838445.1. Taxonomy (GTDB): domain Bacteria; phylum Actinomycetota; class Actinomycetes; order Actinomycetales; family Dermatophilaceae; genus F2B08. Next base: position 4,225 of record DUPF01000058.1, read on the forward strand.
GCCTACGTCCCACCGGAGCAGTTCGACCTGCCCCTCGCCTACGAGAGCCTCGCCGAGGCCGATGCGATGCTCGGCCACGGTGGGGTCGTCGTCTTCGACGACTCGATGGACGCCGCCGCCATGGCGCGCTTCGCGATGGAGTTCTGCGCTCTGGAGTCATGCGGCAAGTGCACCCCGTGCCGTATCGGCTCGACCCGTGGCGTCGAGGTCATCGACCGGATCACCGGCGCCCCGGACGACGGGGTCCGTCGCACCCAGTTGACCCTGCTCGACGACCTGTGCACGACGATGACCAAGGGCTCGCTCTGCGCCCTGGGCGGTCTGACACCCATGCCGGTGCGCAGCGCCCTCAAGCACTTCCCCGAGGACTTCGGGATCAGCGGATCGGCCGGCGACGACGTCGGCGATGTCGAATCGGCCACCGAGACGGTGGAGGGAGCCCGGCCATGACACTCATCGACGAACCCGACCTCGGCACCCCGCGCGTCGACTCGGACACGACCGTGACGCTGACGATCGACGGACAGGAGGTGACCGTCCCGGCCGGCACCTCGGTGCTGCGCGCGGCAGCAGAGGCGGGCATCGACATCCCGAAGCTGTGCGCCACCGACTCCCTCGCCGCGTTCGGCTCGTGCCGGCTCTGCCTCGTCGAGGTCGACGGCGCCAGGGGCACCCCCGCCTCGTGCACCACCCCGTGCACGGACGGGATGGTCGTCGCCACCCAGACCGACGACGTCCTCGACCTGCGGCGCAACGTCATGGAGCTCTATCTCTCCGACCATCCCGAGGACTGCGCAGGGTGCGAGCGCGGCAACTGTCAGATGCAGGAGCTCGCGATCCGCACCGGTGTCGCCGAGGTCCGCTACGGCCGATCCGGTGCGAACCACCTCGACGACGTGGCCGATGCGACGAACCCCTACTTCATCTACGACCCCAAGGCGTGCATCGTCTGCTCCCGATGCGTGCGCGCCTGCGACGACATCCAGGGCAGCTTCGCCCTCACCGTCGAGGGCCGCGGGTTCGACTCGCGGATCGTGCCCGGGCCGACGAGCTTCCTGGACTCCGAGTGTGTCTCCTGCGGGGCCTGCGTGCAGACCTGCCCGACCGACGCGCTGACCGAGGCCTCCGTCATCTCACTCGGGATGCCGACCCGTTCGGTCATCACGACCTGTGCCTACTGCGGTGTGGGCTGCTCCTTCAAGGCGGAGGTCAAGGACGCCCCTGACGGCGGAGCGCCCGAGGTGGTGCGGATGATGCCGTGGAAGGACGGTGGCGCCAACGAGGGCCACTCCTGCGTCAAGGGTCGCTTCGCCTACGGCTACGCCTCCCACCCGGACCGGCAACTGCACCCCATGGTCCGGGAGTCGATCGATGACGAGTGGCGCGTCGTGTCCTGGGAGGAGGCCATCGCCACTGCAGCGAACGGGTTGCGGGCGCTCCAGGAGAAGTACGGCGTCGGCTCGATCGGCGGCATCTCCTCCTCGCGGTGCACCAACGAGGAGGTCTATGTCGTCCAGAAGATGGTGCGAGCCGCCTTCGGGAACAACAACATCGACACCTGTGCCCGGGTCTGCCACTCCCCCACCGGCTACGGCCTGAACCAGACGTTCGGCACCTCCGCCGGGACCCAGGACTTCGAGTCGGTCGACCACGCCGACGTCATGCTCCTCATCGGCGCCAACCCCACCGACGCCCACCCGGTGTTCGGCTCCCGGATGAAGCAGCGGCTGCGCGAGGGCGCCCAGATCATCGTCGCCGACCCCCGCCGGATCGACCTGGTCCGCTCCCCCCACGTCCAGGCCGCCCACCACCTGCCGGTCCGGCCGGGCACGAACGTCGCCTTCATCAACGCGATGGCGCACGTCATCGTCACGGAGGGACGCCACGACGAGGAGTTCCTGAGCGAACGATGCGAGGACGTGGCCGCATACCTGTCCTTCATCTCCGCTCCGGAGCACTCCCCCGAGGCGGTCGAGGACATCACCGGCATCCCGGCTGCGGACCTGCGGGCCGCTGCCCGGTTGTATGCGACGGGCGGCAACGCGGCGATCTACTACGGACTCGGGGTCACCGAGCACAGCCAGGGCTCGACGATGGTCATGGGTCTGGCGAACCTGGCGATGATCACCGGCAACATCGGCCGTCCCGGCGTCGGCGTCAACCCGCTGCGCGGGCAGAACAACGTCCAGGGGTCGTGCGACATGGGCTCCTTCCCGCACGAGCTGCCCGGCTATCGGCACGTCTCCCGTCCCGAGGTGCGCACGATCTACGAGGACCTGTGGGGGGTGCCGATCCAACCGGAGCCAGGACTACGGATCCCGAACATGTTCGACTCGGCCATCGCCGGATCGTTCCGCGGGATCTACATCCAGGGTGAGGACATCGCCCAGTCCGACCCGAACATCTCGCACGTGCACGGCGCGCTGCGGTCCATGGATCTGGTCATCGTCCAGGACCTGTTCCTCAACGAGACCTCCCGCTTCGCCCACGTCTTCCTGCCGGGCACCTCGTTCCTGGAGAAGGACGGCACCTTCACCAACGCCGAGCGACGGATCAACCGGGTCCGGCCGGTCATGCCGACCCGGGTCGGCAAGGACGAGTGGGAGATCACCTGCGAATTGGCGACCGCGATGGGATTCCCGATGTCGTATGCGTCGGCCGCCGAGATCATGGACGAGATCGCTGCGACGACACCGACGTTCGCCGGGGTCAGCTTCGCCCGACTCGACGCCGAGGGGTCGATGCAGTGGCCGGTGACCGACACCGCTCCGCACGGCACCCCGACGATGCACGTCGGTGAGTTCGTCCGCGGCAAGGGCCGGCTCATGGAGACCGTCTATGTGCCGACGACCGAGCAGACCAACCGCCGCTTCCCGCTCGTGCTGACGACCGGGCGGATCCTCAGTCAGTACAACGTCGGTGCCCAGACCCGCCGGACCGACAACACGACGTGGCATCCCGAGGACGTCCTCGAGATCCACCCCGCAGACGCGGAGCTGCGGGGCATCTCGACCGGCGACATCGTCTCCCTCGCGAGTCGGGTCGGCTCGACGACGCTGCGGGCGCTGGTCTCGGAGCGGATGCCTCCAGGGGTTGTCTACACGACGTTCCACCACCCGATGACCAACGCCAACGTCGTCACGACCGAGAACTCGGACTGGGCGACGAACTGTCCGGAATACAAGGTCACCGCCGTGCAGGTGTCGGTCGCGAACGCCGCCGACGCCGACCATCTCGGCGAGGTGGTCCTGGCCGAGGTGACTCGGTGAGCGCACTGCATGATGCGGTCGTCCGGATGGGCCACGACATCGCCCGCCAGTTCGCCCATCGCGACCACGATGCGGCCGTCGAGGAGGTCGCCGCGCACATCCTGAAGTTCTGGGAGCCGTCGATGCGCGCCGAACTGCGCCGGTGCGTCGCGGTCGATGACCACGACATCGATCCCATCGTCGCCGAGGCGGTGAGGACGTGGTCCGACGGGGAGGACACGCAGGCCGACCGGGCCGAGCCGTCCGGGGGTTGAGGGGACACCGAGCTCTCGCGATCAGCGCGGGGCTGTTGGTATCCGTGTGGACCGCATATGTCCTGTGGTCCGCGCGGCGCTTCGACTCTCCTGCAGCGTCGGTGGCACCGTACCTCTATGTCCCGCTCCTCCTGCTGCTGGGCGTATGGGTCGGGGGTCTGCTGTCCCGGTCTGTGACGCCGAAGCTGCTCGGCCTGTGCCTGGCGATCGTTGGTGTCTGGATGATCCTTGGCGTCGCGCTCACTCCCCTGCCCGGCAAGGCGCCGATCGGCTACACGAACGCCAACGCGGCTCTCGGGATCCAACTACTGGCACTATCCACGCTCAACCTGTTGCGGGACAGGCGGCAATGGTGGTCGTGGATGGCGGTCGGGGCATCGCTAGTGGCGGTGCTCGCAAACGCTTCCCGCGCCGGAACCGCCTTGGCTGTCGCACTCGCCTTCGTTGGGGGGCTCGCGCTGCTGTTGCCGCGGGCTCGACGACGGTGGCCAGCCGCCTTGACAGCCCTGCTCATGATCGCGGCCATGGCCGTCGGGGTGAGCGTCATCGCCCGACGCGTCCACTGGGCCGATGCTATCGACGAGGCTGTCAATCCCGTTCGTCGAGCCTTGTGGAACACCGCATGGGAGGCATTTAGAGGCGCCGAGGCCATCGGCAGCGGGCCTGGCTCCTTCGCTGCCGTGAACCCTCGCGCTGGAGACCCCGACACGATGAGCGCGCACTCGGCGCTGCTCCAGACCGCAGCCGAACTTGGCCTCACGGGGCTGTGCCTCCTCGCCGTTGCCACCTTGCTTGCCCTTGTTGCAGCCGGTCGGATACGGCCCGCGAACGCGTCATGGATCGTCGCGACGGCGATCACGCTGCTCGTGGTGCATGCAGGCATCGACCACATTCTTGAGTGGTGGCCGGTGTCGCTGGTCTGTGGTCTAGTCCTCGGGCACGGGCTGGCAGCCGAGGCCCACACCGAGGCCGAGAATGAGACGGTCTAGTCGTCCCGCGCAGTCCCGGGCGGCACGCTGACCTCGACCGTAGGGGTCTTCGATGTCGAGCATCATCGAGTTCGCGGTCACGAGATCGGCGGCCCGCCGGATGGACTCCTCCGGCCCTGAAGGCAAACCTCCGCTGGGGATCCCGTCAACGAACTGCCGCAATCCGAACACCTTGTGAGCCGAGTCCGGCCAGGCATCGAGGATGCGCATGTGATGGGCGAACTCCATCGTGAGGATCAGGTCGCTGGCGTCCAGGATCTCGGCGGAGAGCACCCTGCTCCGATGGTTGAGCGCTTCGTCATCCTCGAACGGCAACTGTGCCTCCATCGCCGGATCCATCCGCCGCCCGGTGGTGCCCGGGATCCCGGCACTCGCGGCCTGGAGTTGTCCCTCGAACAGTTCGGAGGTGCGGACCTGCGCATATGGAGACCTGGAGATATTGGCGGTGCACACATAGAGGATGCGCATCTCAGTGTTTCCCGGTGTCTCGGTGCGGTTCGAGGAGTCCCTTGCTGACGAGTTCGTCGAGATGGTCCAGGACATCCCGGCGGATCTCCTCGACCGGCACCGAGAACATCTCAGCCAGCTCGGCGGGGACGTCCTCGGCTCCTTCGGCGGCGACACACCAGATCAGTGCCCCGCTGCCGCTCAGGACGTAGTTCTGCCCACCCGGCACAGACCGCAGGAAGACCACAGTGTCGAGGTCCTCCCCTCCCACCCAGTGGGCCACCCTGCTCGGGATCCGGAAGCTCATCGCTGGCCCCGTCTCGCCAAGGACCGCCGGATGGTCCGCACACCGAGGGCCACCCGGGCGGCATAGGCCCGGGCGATTTCACGACCGGTCGGCGGTCGACCGAGATGGGTCTCCATGCGACGAGTGTTCGGCAGAATCATGCGCGCCCCGATCCGGATCGCCGATCTGGTGTCCGGTGCCGAGACCACGCGCGACCACCACAGATCGAGCCTGGACCCGCCTCCCTCGGTCAGGTGCCGCCACAAAGGATAGGTCCGCTCTCCCCGGACCGACGCGAGCCGCCCGGTGCCGGCGTACAGTGCAACCCGCGCGCCGAGTCGCTCAGCAAGTTGATCGATCTCCTCGCGTTCCGAGTCGGACAAGGACTCCCACGCGCGTCCACGGTCAGCGGCATCACGGCGGGATCGACCGCGAGCCGCGTGGATCACGACGATGAGCCGTTGTGCCGTCAGCGACGGCACAGGACACGTGATGCCGGCGATCTGGATCGACTCCCGTGCAGACCACAGGATGTCGAATGCCTGCTCCGGATCGATCTCGATGCCCGGGAAGTATCGGTGCACATCGAGGCTCGCCAGCCCGTCGAGACCCCACGTGGCCGCGTGCTCAAAGGCTGATCCATCTGCGAAGTCGAACAAGCGACGCCACCCCTGGGCGTTGAGTGCGGCCGCGAAGCGGTTCACGTGGCTCGGTCGCACCAGGACATCGGCGTCGATGGAGGTTCGGAGCTCGCCGGTCGAGGCATCGGGCCAGGGTCGGCGCAGCGTGGGATCCAGCGCATGTCCTTTGATGTGCAGGAGGTCGACTCCATGGTCGGCAGCGATCGCCTGGACGTCCGCATGAGTGAACTCGACTAGAACGCTGAAGGGCAATGCTGGAGCGGGCACGCCATCAGCGTAGGCGACCACCGACGGAGTCCTCAGAACAACTCGATGTCGGCCATGGTCAACATCCATTCCCGCCCCGGTGGCAGCCCCCGTGCGAGTGCACGGCCGACAAGGAGTGGTCCTTGACCCGGGAGAGGGAGCATCCCGGCCGCGGGGCCGCTCCGCAGCGCGATGGCGTAGTCCGCCCCGGTAGCGGCGAGGGCCCTGCGCAGGAGCGGCACCGCGGCACGGACGGTGGGAACGAGCAGTTCGACAACGACGAGCTCGAGAGCGTCACCGCGGCGTCGGACCCGGAACACCACACCGCCTTGACCGGGATCGTCGTCCTGGACCCACAGGACCCGATAGGCGAGCGGACCGAAGCTGGTGCGCCAACGCAGGTATGCGCGGGTCCGGTCGGTCCGCAGACCGTGGCTGGGCGCGTGAGCGAGGAGCGCGTCGCATACTGCATCATCCTGAAGCGCCCGGCGAGCGTCGTCGCCCACCTGCGTCGGCTCGGACCACAGGTTCGAGGGGACTCGGGAACGCACCATCCGCGTCATCGCCGCCGGACTTGCCGGGAGGACCCCCACCGGGAGCCGGCGCACCGGGGTCCACCCCATGGACAGATAACCGGGTCGGCTCTGGTCGTTCGGGGTGTTGAAGATGAAGGCCTCACCTGCCCTGGTCAGGTCCGCCACGGCCTCCAACGTCAGGGTGCGGAAGATTCCACGGCCCCGGTAGTCCGGATCCGTGGCCGTGTCGACCGCCCGGACGGCATGGAGCACCTTCCCTTTTCGGTTGACGAACCGCCAGCGAAGCAGCGTCCGGTATCCGACGATCCGTTCCCCGTCGGCGGCTACCCAGGCCGGTGAGACCCCGAACGCGTTCTCCTCGTGCTTCCAGCGGAGGAAGTCCACGTAGTGCTCATCCCCCTCCTTCCCCAGCGAGGTGCGCAACAACGCAGTGATGGCAGGATCATCGGCTGGTATCGCCCTGCGGACAGTGATCTCCCCCACGCACAGGCCTCCTCGGTTGTGGACGGTCTCCTCCGATCCTCGAAGGAGCTGCGGCTACGCTCCAAGGAGTGTAGGCGACAACCGAGGAGACCCCGTGAGACGGATTCGGGTGCTGTGGCTCATCAAGGGACTTGGTCCCGGCGGCGCCGAGCAGTTGCTGCTCCAAGCGGCCCGGGTTGTCGATCGGGAGCAGTTCGACTACTCCATCGCGTTCGTGCGGCCGGACAAGACCCACCTCGTCGCAGAGTTCGAAGCGCTCGGCATCCCTTGCGAGCGACTCGGCGCACGGGCGACAGGACGTTCAAATGGCGCTGCCTGGGCGGCTGAGTTGCGGTCACGGCTGGCCACCGTCGACGTGGTCCACGTGCACTCCCCCGTCCTGGCAGCCGCAACCCGCGTGACCGCGCGGACGCTGCCACGCTCGCGGCGCCCCCACGTCGTGACGACCGAGCACAACGAGTGGACCAGTCACCGGCTGCCGACGCGGTTGGCCAACGCCGCCACGGCGCTTCTCGACGAACACACCTGGGCGGTCTCGGATGAGGTGCGACGCACCGTGTGGTCGCCGTTGCGAGAGCGGTTCGAGGTGCTGGTGCACGGCATTGATCCGCAATCCCTGGATCTGGGCATTCCCGACCGTGGGGAGACTCGCGCTGCTCTCGACATCGCCGGTGACGAGGTCGTCTCGCTGACCGTGGCGAACCTGCGCCGCAACAAGGACTACCCCAACCTCTTGGCAGCGGCTGAGAAGGCGGTCGCGATCGAGCCACGGCTGCGGTTCTTCGCCATCGGTCAAGGACCACTCGAGGCTGAATTGCACGCGCTGTATGCCCGCTCCGGTCTGGGTGACCGGTTCACCTTCCTCGGCTATCGGCGCGACATCCCGGCAGTCATGGCAGCGGCGGACGTATTCACGTTGTCCTCAGCGCATGAAGGCCTGCCCGTGACCATCATGGAGGCCTTCGCGATGGGTCTGCCCGTCGTGGCCACCGCGGTGGGCGGCATCCCACAACACGTGCGCGACGGAGTCGAGGGCCGCGTCGTCCCTCCGGGCGACGCCCGAGCACTCGCTGAGGCGCTGGTGCAGGTGGCTCAGGATGAGGATCTTCGCAGCCGGATGTCAGTTGCTGCCCGAGCCCGGGTCCCCGACTACGACATTCGACGCGCGGTTCGAGTCCAAGAGGACCGATATCGTGCGCTTGTCGCGTCGAAAGGTGCCTAACCGGAGATGCCTCGAAGGAGTGCCTTCGTGGAGTGCACGATCCTCTCGTAGGCTCGTTCCCCGCGCAGGTCCCCCTGCAGTTTTGCCTCGAAGAAGCGCTGCGGGTCGCTCTGCCGCACCGGGATCCTGCGGAGCCGCTGACGGTGGGTCTCCGGTCCATTCCTGCCGAGGAGTCCGGTCGACGAACTCCGGAATCGGAGGGCCAGCTCCTGCTCTAGTGCGGGCACTGGCACCCCCCATGGGTAGGTGAAGTGCGCTGGCCGCACCCCCAGGTGCCGTTCGATGACCTCGTTGCACTCATCGAGTTCTGCTGTGGTCAACTCCTCAGGGCGAACGTGGGTGTGGGTGTGGTTCCCGATCGTGCAGAGTCCGGAGTCGAGCATCTCCTCCAGTTGGTGCCACGTCACGCCCATTCCGCGGGCGCCCTTGGCTGACGAGCCCTCCCACACCATCTGCTCCCCCATGTATGCGCTGGCCAGGTAGACGGTGAACGGCAGGTGTCGATCTCGCAGGTGGGGCCACGCATTCTCGTAGACGTCTGCGAAGCCGTCATCGAAGGTGAGCACGATGCTGTGCTCAGATGCACCCCCGTCGAGCCGATCCAACGCTGTATCAAGCCCGACGATGTCGTGCTCGGACAACACATCCAACTGCGCGATGAATGCAGCCGTGGGCACGTCGAGTTCATCTCGGGTGCCGGCACCGATCCGGTGGTAGATCAACAGAGACGCACCTGTTTCGGCCTCGGATGACCCCGCGCTGGCGAGAAGCCACTTGATGAGGCGTCGGGGATGATGCTGAATACTCACCGTCGGACCGCCATCAGGTGCCGATCATCGCCCGCCATGACACCGACCTCGCCGCGTCGCAACGGCAGGTGGTCGAGGAGAGCATCGCGTGGTCGGGGCAACGACAGCAGCATGAGGAAGAAGGGGAGCATCAGGGACCGCTGCCGAGCCAGGATGCCGAAGTTGGCGAATCCGGCGAATGCCAGAACGAACCCGATGATGTAGATGATGACGAACCACAAGAAGGGGTTTCCCCGAAGCATGCGCGGCAGCCCGCGCAGCCGCTTCCAACTTGCGATCGTCAGTCCGATGAGGAACAACCCTTCAAAACTCTGGACAAGCATGGGGCTATTTCCGATTTCGAACGGGAAGGGCCGGAAAAGCACGGTGACAAATGCCATCAGCACACCGAGAGGGCTATCGAGTTCCACGGGTGTGAACTCAGATCCGCCCTGTTGCGTTTGTCCACTTGACCAGTCGACACTGTCCGAGATGGCCTGGAGACTGAAGTCATCGATGCCCAGGAAGCGGGCCGACGCCTGAGCCAGGACGACCCCGGCCAGGCCGAGCGCAGCCACACCGATCACCTTGCGGAGATGGCCGCCCACGGTCCCGCCGGTCGGGCGGAACATCTGTGCAGCGAACATGGCTGCGAATATCAGGACAGCAACGTGTGGTCGAACGGCGGCCATGCCGAGTGCCCCCAACGCCAGCAGCCACAGTGAACCTGCCCGATCGGTGAAGTATCGGGCGGCTCCCAACGCGGCTACACCCACGAAGAGCAGCAGCCAGGACTCTTTGCCGATGCTCGACGGCCAATACAGCATCGATGGCAGCAAGAAGATCAGGAGGGCGAACCGTCGGTGGTCAGCCTTGGGCAGGGCGATCCGGAACGATCGGTAGATGAGGTACGCGCCCCAGAATGCCAAGGACGCGAACACGAAGAAGCCGGCCAAGGGCGCTCCGCCGATCACCGTGTAGATGGCGGTGGTGATGATCTCCATCATGTCGGTGCCCTGCTTGCCAGCCCATGCCCATTGGATAATGCCCTGCCGCCATAACGTGTGTTGGTAGGAGGCGTACACGTTGTAGCGCTCGGCGTCGGCCTGCCCTCCGTACGCGACGTAGGCCACCCAGTAGCGGGCGAACGTGCCGACAGTCTTGCCGAAGAAGCCGAGTATGAGCACCCAGGGAAGCCAGGCTTCATCTGGGTTGCGTGAGATGACCTTGGCGATGATGAGCAGGTCAATGGCAACGACGATGGGGACGACGACCAGTGACCCATAGATGTTGTAGGTCTGCGAGGTGAGTGCCCAACTCCACACAAGCGCATACGCGGTGCCGGCGAGGGCACCGATCACGGTGAGCACCCGTGGGGTGAACGCGCCCATTGACGCTATCCGGAGGAGCGGCGGCGGTGCCGACGAGACTCGATCGGAGGCTCGGACGGCGTCGATGACGCCAGACCATCTCGGTCGAGGTCGTAGCCTGCGTAGGGATCAAACTCCTCCACCGACCCTGCACCACCGACGACTCCCACCTTGCCCGCGTCATCGACCGGGTCGGCTGAGAAGTCGTTGTCTGGCTCACTGGTGGGTCTGGGCTGCACGGCTGGCGGCAAACTGGGCGGACGCGGTTCGCGTTCCTTGCTCCGTCTCTTCTTGCGGCTTGCCCTGCGCTGGGCAGCCGGATCATCCGAGGCCGAGCCGTAGCCGTAGCCGTAGCCGTAGCCCTTCCCGGTCTGTATCCCGACGAGGATAGCTCCGGTCACCGGCACGTGGAACCTGCCCAGCAACTCTGAGACGCGCTGAGCTGCGCCCTCGGTGATTCGTCCATTGCGCACCACGAAAAGGACAGTGTCGACGATGGGCAGCAGGTCGAAGACATCGCTGGCAGCTAAGAGCGGCGCGGTGTCGATGAGGATGATGTCGGCGACCTTACGCGCCTCGTCGACAAGGACCCCCATCCTTGTTGCCAGACTCGCGGGGTGGGCCAGTTGTGTTCCCGCAGTGATGATCTTCACACCCGGGACACTGGTTGGGCGGGCGAGAGCTGCGAGTTGCGTCGACGACGGGTCGTACAAAAAGTCAGAGATCCCCGCGCCTTGGGGCACATCGAAGAGGAGATGGAGGTCCGGTGACCGCAGGTCCGCGTCGAGCACGAGAATCGACTGGCCCGTCTCTGCGAAACTCGCCGCGAGGTTCGCGATGCTTGTCGTCTTGCCTTCTCCTGCCTGCGCAGACGTGACAAGGACGACCCTGGCGCCAGTGGATCTGGCCAGTTCGTGCGCCTCAGTCCCGCCACGACCAAAACCGAGGGAAGCGGTATGCATGACAGCGGCCCGGGCCGTACGGTACCCATCGGCGTATACGCCATGCGGCTCATCCGCGACCAGGATTCTTGCATTCTCCCGGGCTGACCGGCCAAGCTTCGGGATCTCGGCGACCACCGGCATCCGGAGCGCTTCGTAGACTTCGTCGCGAGTGCGGAGTCGTGAATCGACCTGATGGAGGACGAGGGCGATGCCGAAGC
>DUPF01000059.1 GCA_012838445.1 Intrasporangiaceae bacterium
CCGCCGGTCGGGCCAGCGCCGGGGGTGCGGTGGTGTTCACGGCGCTGTTGTTCGCGTTCTACGCCGGATACGACCTCGGGTATCGCGCCGACCTGCTCATCCCCGTCGTCGCCCTCGGTGTCGCCGCGCTCGCCCTGGCGGCCGCCCGCACCACCGCACCGACAACCGCACCCGACCCGGCCCCCTCCCGGAGCGCCCTCGTGACCACGGCCGGGGTTGCTGTCGTCGCAGCCGCCCTGGCCGCGATCGGACCGTCGGCGACGGCTCGCCCGGACCCGCGGACCGGGGACAACGGCACGTCAGCGACCGTCGCGGCGTGGAACCTGCGGATGGGCTACGGCATCGACGGGACGTTCCGCCCCGACGAGGTCGCCGCACTGCTGCGCGCCGAGGGCGCCGACATCGTGCTCCTGAGCGAGATCGACCGGGGCTGGCTGCTCAACGGCGGACAGGACCAGTTGGCCGTCCTCGCCCGCCTCCTGGACATGGAGGCGGTCTTCTCCCCTGCGGCCGACCAGGTGTGGGGCGATGCGATCCTGTCCGCGCACCCACTGTCCGATGTGCGCGCGAAGGCGCTTCCCGCATACCGATCCCTCACTGGCGCAGGGGTGCTCGCCGCAACGGTCACCCTGCCCGCCGGTCCGGTGCGGGTCATCTCGACGCACCTGCAACCCGACGCGGACGGGCCCGACCCGACACTGTCCCAGGCCGAGGATCTCGCCGCGATGATGACCGCGGAGGCCGGCTCGGGTCTGCCGGTCGTCATGGGCGGGGACCTGAACACCGTCCCGGACAGCCCCGCATGGGCCGCCCTGATCGACACCGGGTTCGTCGACGCGCTCGCCCCGGCCCGGCCGCTGCTGACGTCGAGTTCGGATGATCTGACCTCCGAGATCGACCACATCCTCGTCACGGCCGATCTGACGACGAGCCGGCCGCGGACGGTGCCGTCGTTGCTCTCCGACCACCTGCCGGTCCTCGTCGATCTCGACCGGTGATCGGCGGGGGTCAATCTGTCAGGGCACCCGCCGCACGGCCCCGTCGGAGGCGGAGGTGGCCATCGACGCATACGCCCGCAGTGCCGCGCTGACCGGGCGGTCCCGATCGACCGGCGTCCACGGCCGCTCCCGGGCCTCCTGCTTGGCGCGCCGCTCGGCGAGGACGTCGTCGGGGACGTCGAGGTGGATGGTGCGCGCGGGGATGTCGATGATGATCGCGTCGCCGGTCTCGACCAGGCCGATCGTGCCGCCGCTGGCCGCCTCCGGTGAGATGTGGCCGATGGACAGCCCGCTCGTCCCGCCGGAGAACCGACCGTCGGTGATCAGGGCGCACGCCTGCCCGAGCCCGCGGCCCTTGAGGAACGACGTGGGGTAGAGCATCTCCTGCATCCCGGGCCCGCCCTTGGGACCCTCGTAGCGGATGACGACGACGTCACCCGGGACGACCTCCTTGTTGAGGATGCCGGACACCGCGTCGTCCTGGGACTCGTAGACCCGCGCGACCCCCTCGAAGTGCCAGACCTCCTCGGGCACGCCGGCGGTCTTGACGACGCAGCCGTCCGGGGCGATGTTGCCGTGGAGGACGGCCAGCCCGCCGTCCTGGGTGTATGCGTGGGCCCGGTCCCGGATGCAGCCCTCGGCTGCGTCGGTGTCGAGGGTGTTCCAGCGGTTCGTCGTCGAGAACGCCTCGGTGGTGCGCACCCCGCCGGGGGCGGCGTGGAACAGTTCGACGGCCTCCGGTGAGGGGGACCCGCCGCGGATGTCCCAGGCGCCCAGCCACGAGTCGAGGTCGCGGCTGTGGATCGAGTGGACGTTCCGGGCGAGCAGTCCGGCCCGGTCGAGTTCGCCGAGGATGGCCGGGATGCCGCCGGCGCGGTGGACGTCCTCCATGTGGAACTGCTGGCTGTTCGGGGCCACCTTGGACAGGCACGGCACCTGGCGGCTGATCGCGTCGATCTCGGCGATGGAGAAGTCGAGTTCGGCCTCGCGGGCGGCGGCGAGGAGGTGCAGGACGGTGTTCGTCGAGCCGCCCATCGCGACGTCGAGGGCGACGGCGTTGCGGAAGGCGTCCTCGGTGGCGATGTTGCGCGGCAGGACCGACTCGTCGTCCTCGTCGTAGTAGCGCTTGGCGATCTCGACGACGATCCGGCCGGCGTTGAGGAACAGGTCCTTGCGGGCGGCGTGGGTGGCCAAGGTGGAGCCGTTGCCGGGCAGGGCCAGGCCGATCGCCTCGGCGAGGCAGTTCATCGAGTTGGCGGTGAACATCCCGGAGCAGGACCCGCACGTCGGACACGCGGAGCGCTCGATCTCGTCGAGCTGGTCGTCGGTGACGGCGTCGTTGCTCGAGAGGATCATCGCGTCGATGAGGTCGACCTTGGAGTGGACGATGCCCTCGATGGCCGTGGTCTTGCCGGCCTCCATCGGACCGCCGGAGACGAAGACGGTCGGGATGTTCAGCCGCAGCGCCGCCATGAGCATGCCAGGGGTGATCTTGTCGCAGTTGCTGATGCAGACCAGGGCGTCGGCGCAGTGGGCGTTGACCATGTATTCGACTGCGTCGGCGATGAGTTCACGGCTCGGCAGGGAGTAGAGCATCCCCGAGTGCCCCATGGCGATCCCGTCGTCGACGGCGATGGTGTTGAACTCGCGCCCCACTCCCCCGGCCTCGGCGATCGCGCCGGCGACGAGCTGCCCCATGTCCTTGAGGTGGACGTGCCCCGGGACGAACTGGGTGAAGCTGTTGGCGATGGCGACGATCGGTTTGCCGAAGTCGCTGTCGGTCATGCCGGTCGCCCGCCACAGGGCGCGTGCACCGGCCATCGTCCGGCCGTGGGTCGAGGTCCGAGAACGCAGAGCAGGCATGGTGACGAGTCTAGGTCGCCGGGCCGGACGGCGGCCGGGTCGTCTCAGCGCCGCGCCCCCGTCCACCCCCGCCCCCGGTCGACGGATGGTTTTGGTCACGGTTCTGGGCGAAAGGCGGTCCCACAACCATCCCTCAACGACAGCGGCACCGCCGACACCCCCGCGAAGGTGGGCAAACCGCGACCCCACCACGGCGAAGGTGGGCAGACCGTCGATTTCCCGCCCCGGAATCGACCATGTGCCAACCCTCGACGCCAACCCCACCTCGCCCCGGTCGACGGATGGTTTGGTCACGGTTCTGGGCGAAAGGCGGTCCCACAACCATCCCTCAACGACAGCGGCACCGCCGACACCCCCGCGAAGGTGGGCAAACCGCGACCCCACCACCGCGAAGGTGGGCAAACCGTCGATTTCCCGCCCCAGAATCGACCATTTGCCACCCTTCGACGGGGATGGACGGGCGGGATGGGAGGCGGGAGGGGGGCGGGGCGCGGGGAGCGGCTAGCTCGGCACCGCGGCCCGGGCGACGTGGAAGCGCTCCAGCCGGGCGGTCGCCGGACCGATGTCGCTCCAAGGCCCGGAGTAGGACAGGATCGCCAGCCCGGTCGTCGGGAAGCCCTCGGCGAGCGCTTCGTGCGCCTGCTCACTGCCCTCACCGTCGGCGAGGATGCTGGTCAGATAGGGGATCCCGGGGGCGTGCCCGATGACGAGAACGACGTTGGCGTCCTCGTCGGCCTCACGGACCACGTCGAGGAGCCGTTGGGCGCTCGCGTTATAGATCCGGGCGTCGTTCTTGATGTCGGCCGCACTGCAGCCGCCGTCGTAGATGCCCTCGCAGGTCTGCTTCGCGCGCCGGGCGGTCGAGCAGTAGACCTCGTCACTGCCGATGCCGAACTCTCTCAACCAGCGACCCGCCTCACGGGCGTCCTCCCACCCCCGATCGGTGAGCTCGCGCTCAAGGTCGGAGGAACCCGCCGACTCGGCCGCGCTGTGCCGGACGAGGACGAGCAGTCGGTCTTCGGACGCCGTCGTCATGACCCCAGCATGCCACCGGCACGGCGTGCTGTCCGTGACTGGTGGCACAGCGTCCGACTCAGCCGGCGTCGGCCCCCACGGCGACGACGTGGTCGATCGAGCCGGTCCGCGCATACTGCTCGATCTGGGCCCGCAGCAGCCGCACCGCCCGCGGCCGGAACGCCGTCGTGGCCCCACCGACGTGCGGGCTGATGAGGACATCCGGCGCCTTCCACAGCGGGTGATCGTCCGGGAGCGGCTCGGGGTCGGTGACGTCGAGGGCGAACCGGAGTCGTCCGGCGTGCCGCAGGATCGCGTCGGTGTCGGCGACCTTCCCCCGGGCGACGTTGACGACGAGGGCGCCGTCCGGAAGGGCGGCGAGGACGGCGTCGTCGATGAGGTGGTGGGTCCGCTCGACCAGGGGGACGATGACGATGAGGATGTCGGTATGCGGGAGGAGCCCGGGCAGGTCATCGATCCCGTGGATCTGTGGAACGAGTTCGTCGCCCTCGCGGGCCCGGGTGGCGACCGCGGTCAACTCGACCTCGAACGGCGTGAGTCGGGCGGCGATCGCCTGGCCGATCGCACCGTAGCCGACGATGAGGACCCGACTGTCGGCCAGGGCCCGATAGATCCGTCCCGGGGGCCAGTGGCCGCGGTCGGCGTCGCGGACGAACTGCGGGAACTCCCGCTGGGCGGCGAGGGTGAGGGCCACGGCGAGTTCGGCGGTCGAGGTCGTGTGCACCCCGGCGGCGTTGGCGAGGGCGACGCCGGGCGGCAGGACTTCCGGGAGTCCGTCGTAGCCGGCGGTGAGGAGCTGGACGGCCCGCAGCCGGGGCAGCCGGGCGAAGACCGACCGGTCGAATGCCTGCATGTAGGGCGGGACGCATACCTCGATGTCGTCCGCCCGCTCCGGGTCGCTGCCCAGGTCCGAGACGACGAACTCGACTCCGTCGATGGGGCCGATGTCGGTGACCCAGTCGGATTCGGGGACGGAGACGACGACGGATTCGGTGCTGCTCATGACCTGACCGTATCCCCTTGCCCGCCGCGCCGAGGCGGGTCAAGCCCGTGCGACGAGGCCGGGGATGTCGACCCCGTCGGGGAGCCCGCCGTATCCCATGCCGCGTCCGTCACCGAGTCGGGCGAGGCAGAAGGCCTCGGCCACCGGGCTCGGGGCATGCTGCAGGAGGACAGCGGCCTGGAAGGCCAGCGCGAGGTCCTCGACGAGTCGTCGGGCGTGCCGCTGTGCCGACTCAGGGTCAGTGGCGATCCGGGTGAGGAGGCTTCTGGTGCGGTCCAGGTGGGCGTCGAAGATCGGCTCGGTCCCGGACGCCAGGCGCAGTTCGGTGTCGAGCATCTCGAATCCGTCGGGGTCACGATGCAGAGCGCGCAGGACGTCGAGGGCGATGACGCTGCCGGTCCCCTCCCAGATGGCCAGGACGGGCTGCTCCCGATAGAGCCGGGCGAGGGGGAAGGCCTCGGTGTAGCCGTTGCCCCCGAGACAGGTCATCGCCTCGAAGGCATGGTTCGGGCCCCGCTGACAGATCCAGAACTTCAGCACGGCGGTGAGCAGCCGACGCAACGGGGCCTGCTCCGGGTCATCGGCCGTGGCCGCCAACCGCACGGTCGCCCACGTCGCGGCCTCGGACTCGAGCTGTAGATCCGCGATGACGGCACCCATCGCGGGCTGGTCGATCAGGGTGGCCCCGAACGCGGCCCGGTGCCGGGCGTGCCACGCCGCCTCGGCGACCCCGGCGCGCATCCCGGCGGTCGTGCTCATGACGCAGTCCATCCGGGTGTGATTGATCATCTCGATGATGGTGCGCACGCCACGGCCCTCCTCCCCGACGAGCCAGCCGTGGGTGGCATCCAACTCGATCTCGCTCGAGGAGTTCGACCGGTTGCCGAGTTTGTCCTTCAGGCGCTGGATCAGGAACGGGTTGCGCTCCCCGCCGGGCAGGATACGCGGCACGAGGAAGCAGGACAGGCCTCTCGGTGCCTGGGCGAGCATGAGGAAGGCGTCGGACTGCGGTGCGGAGCAGAACCACTTGTGGCCGCGCAGGAGGTAGGTGCCACCGCTGCTCGGCTGGGCCGTCGTGGTGTTGGCCCGCAAGTCCGAGCCGCCCTGCTTCTCGGTCATCGACATCCCGAACGTGACACCCGACTTCGTTGCGGGGTCGCGCAACTCGGGGTCGTAGACGGTGGACAGCAGACGCGGCTCCCAGAACTGCGCGAGTTCCGGGGAGTGTCGCAGGCTGGGGACGGCGGCGTTCGTCATCGAGATCGGGCAGCCGTGTCCCGCCTCGACGGCACTGATGACGATGCCCTTGGCGATCCTGGCCACCGTCGCTCCCGGCCCCGGGTTCGCGTAGGGGCCGGTGTGCAGACCGTGCTCGATGGAGTAGCGCATGAGCCGGTGGTAGGAGTCGTGGAACTCGATCTCGTCCACACGGTTGCCCCAGCGGTCGAACGGATGGTGGATCGGAGGGTGGTTGTTGGCCGCCTGCGCATCGCGCTGATAGTCCGCGGTGCCCACGTGCCGTCCGATCTCGTGCAACTCGGCGGAGTCGATCGTCGACGCGAACAGGTCCACGGCTTCGACGAGGGCGGTGTTGTCGGCGAACTCGTTGCGGTCGACCCGTGGCGGTGCCTGGTTGGTCACCTCGTGCGTGCGGTGCGGGCCCGAAGGGACACTGTGGATGTCGGTCAGCACGGTCATGCAGTCCTTCCCGGGTGCGACGGCATTCTTTGGCGAGAAGGCGATCATGTCAGGCCAGGCCCTCCTGGCGGCGTCAAAGCCCGGCTTCGACCGGCCCCGAGGAACCTGTCACGGGAGTAGGTTGGGCGTGACGAGTGGGCACCCCTGCCCCCACCGAAGCGCCGATCCCCCTGCTGGTCGGCCGATCCGAAAGGTGATCCATGTCCGGTCTCGACGACATCCTCCGCTCCCTGCCCATGGACCAACTCGCCCGCCAACTCGGCGTGGACGAGGCCACCGCGGCCCAGGCCGCGTCGGTGGCGCTGCCGGCGCTGCTCGGTGGGCTGCGCGCGAACGCGGCCGACCCCAAGGGCGCCGAGTCCCTCTTCGACGCCCTGCAGCAGCACGACTCCTCCCTCGTCGATGACGGCATCAGCCTGGACCGGGTCGACACCGCGGACGGCGAGAAGATCAGCTCGCACATCTTCGGCAGCAACGAGGACCAGGTCGTCCAGGCCCTCGGCGGCGCCGGCGGCGGCAGCCTGAGCGGGCAACTCATCAAGAAGCTGCTGCCGATCCTCGCCCCGATCGTGTTGTCCTACCTCGTCAAGCAGATGCAGGGCGGCGGCTCCCGCGGTGGCGGCGCGCCGTCACCGGGGCCGAGCCTGCCGACGCAGACGCCGGGCGGTGCCCGGGAGGCCAATGCCCCCGGATCACTGGAGGATCTGCTCGGTCAGGTGCTCGGTGGTGCCGCAGGTGGCGCTGCCGCCGAGGCGGGTCGCGACAACGCCAAGCAGAGCGGCGGCGGCTCGATCATCACCGACATCCTCGGCGGGCTCCTCGGCGGCGGTCGCCGCTGATCCCCGCAATGCCTCGTCGCCGCGGTCACGGCTGCGGCGACGAGGCTCCTCCTTCGCCCGAGAGGGCGGCCCACTGGGCCCGCACGGCGTCGATGGCGTCCTCGACGGTGTGTCCGAGCCGGGCGGCGGTCGCCGCATAGGTCCGCGCCGATCCGGCGAGCACCTCGTCGGAGTCGACGCTCTCGGCTGCGCTCAGGTCGGCGACGACCGTTCCGTGTCGGACCCTGGAGACGACCAGCCCCTCGCTCTCGAGTTCGCGGTAGACCCGCGCGACCGTGCCCGGTGCGAGCGCCAGGTCCGCGGCGAGCTGGCGGATCGGCGCGAGGCGGAACCCGGCCGGCAGCACCCCGGTCCGGATCATGTCCGCGAGCTGGGAGCGGACCTGCTCGAAGACGGGCACCGCACTGCTCGGGTCGACGTCGATGATCACGCCGGTGTGCTCTCCGGCTCGCTCTCGCGCCCGGACTCATCGCCCGACGGGTCGGCGGTCCGGGCGACGCGCCCCTCCCGTGCCGACGGGGATCTGACGGCCACCCACCAGCCGAGCGCGACCAGGACGACGAAGATCAGGAAGGTCCACCCCGGATCCACCGAGGAGGGCACCCCGTCCGGATAGGCCGCGAGCACCGCCAATTCGACGATCGCCGGGTATGCGGCGGCCACCGCCGATCCGGCCAGCACCGTCAGTCCGTGGCACCGGAGAGCGTCGTCCGCCTCCCGAACCTCGGGATCGACGAAGCCGCTCGGCCGGCCGACGATGGTCCGCGCCGTCAGGGCGAGCACGACGACGACGGCCACGGAATACAGGACCCATCTCGCCCACGACCACGTCGCACCGTCCCGGGCGAGGGCCGCACCGGCAACGACGACGACTGCGATGGCGATCACCGCTGCGATCCCGAGGACGAGCGGTGTGACATACCGCGTCACGCTGCGCGGCTCCAGACCGGCGACCCTGCGCTGCTCACCCTGGTCGAGCCGGCTGATCCGCCACTCGGCGACGACGGCCCCGACGAACCAGCCGAGGAAGCCGGCGAGGAAGTTCAGGTTCAGCGATGCGTGCTGCAGCGACCAGACAACTCCGATGAGCAGGCCGAGGACGAGTCCGGCGCGCCGCCACCGGTGCGTGATGAGCAGCGCCCCGACGACATGGGCGGCGTTCGCGTCGACGACGGCGATGCGCTGACGACGGGCGAACCGCTCCACGGTGGTGCGTTTGAGCGGACTGCGGGCGAGGATCCACCCGATGCCGGCGAACGCGATGAGCACCAGGAGAACGACGAGGAGGAGGACGGTGAGTCGCGGTGCAGCCATGGCGTCATCATGCCGACCCGAGGCCCTTGTGTCAATGTGTCAGCTTATTGATACATTGGGGCCATGGACACAGCCGTATGGGAGCGCGCCACCAGTGCCAACGCCGCCCTCGATCGTCACGAGTCACGCACCCTGCGCCGCATCGCGATCGGTGTCGGCATCCTCCTCGCCCTGGCGGTCGCCCTCAGTCAGCTCGGCATCGTCAGCCCCGGATTGCGGGAGACCGGCGCGAGCGCGGGAAGCGTCAACGTCGAACCAGGAACGGCGAACGTCTCGATCGAGGTGCGTAACCGGGGGCTGTTCCCGGAGCGGGTCGAGAGTGTCGAGATCGACTACCCCGGCCTCACCGTGCACAACGCGCGGCTGCGCCCACAGCCGCTACCCGTATTCAGCGAGGGGTTCCTCGACCTCGGCCTGACGGTCGACTGCTCCGCCACGTGGCCCGACGGCTCACCGGCCTGGACCGAAGGCGCACCGTCGCTCGAACGACCCGAGATGCGGGTCGCGACGGCCCGACGGTGGGGTCAGGCCACGTGGACGAGCGACACTGCCGGCTTTGGGGTCATGGGCGTGGCGTCCATGGTCTGCGAGCAGCCGTGACGGATGAGCCCACGGTGCTCCGGGATCGCAAAAGGGCGCTCGACCGCGCGGCAGCCATCCCGGGATGCCCGCCCCGCCGCGTCAGCTGAGTTTGCCGAGGATCAACTCGCGCACGGCGGCCGCGTCGGCCTGCCCCTTCATCGCCTTCATCACCTGACCGATGAGAGCGCCGACGGCCTGGACCTTGCCGTCGCGGATCTTCGCCGCGATGTCCGGGTTGGCGGCGATGACCTCATCGACCGCCGCCTCCACAGCGCCGGTGTCCTGGACGAGTTCGAGCCCGCGCGCATCGGCGACCGCGGTCGGCGTGCCCTCACCGGCGAGCACCCCGTCCCACACCTGTCGCGCCATCGAGTCGTTGAGGCGACCGCTGGAGACGAGTGACTCGAGCTCGACGACGTGAGCGGGCGTGACGCCCAGGGCCGCCGCATACTCCGGGACATCCTGGCCCTCGGTGTTGGCGCGGCGGGCGATCTCACCGGACCACCACTTGCGCGCCCCGGCCGCCGACGCACCGGCGGTCACGGTCGCCTCGATGAGGTCGACGAGGTTGGCGTTGACGACATCCCGCATCTCGAGATCGCTGTATCCCCAGTCGGACTGGAGCCGCTTGCGACGGGCGGCGGGCGGCTCCGGCAGCGTCGCCCGCAACTCCTCGACCCACTCCCGCGACGGAGCGACCGGGACCAGGTCCGGCTCCGGGAAGTAGCGGTAGTCCTCCGCGTCGGACTTCTCCCGACCCGAGGTCGTCATGCCGGTGTCCTCGTGCCAGTGCCGGGTCTCCTGCACGATCGACCCGCCCCCGGTCAGCACGGCACCGTGGCGGCACATCTCATAGCGGACCGCCCGCTCCACCGACCGCAGCGAGTTGACGTTCTTGGTCTCCGTCCGCGTCCCGAAGGTGGTCGAACCCTTCGGCATGAGAGAGAGATTGACGTCGCAGCGCATCGAGCCCTGCTCCATCCGGACATCGGAGACGTCGAGGGCCTTGAGCAGATCCCGCAGAGTCGCGACGTATGCGCGGGCCACCTCAGGAGCCCGCTCCCCCGCCCCGACGATCGGCTTGGTGACGATCTCGATGAGCGGGATCCCGGCCCGGTTGTAGTCGACGAGGCTGTGCGTCGCGCCGTGGATCCGGCCGGCGGACCCACCGATGTGCGTGGACTTGCCGGTGTCCTCCTCCATGTGCGCCCGCTCGATCTCGACGCGGAAGACCTCGCCGTCCTCGAGCTCGACGTCGAGCCAGCCGTTGAAGGCGATCGGCTCGTCGTACTGACTGGTCTGGAAGTTCTTCGGCATGTCCGGGTAGAAGTAGTTCTTCCGGGCGAACCGGCACCACTGCGCGATCTCGCAGTTCAGCGCCAGGCCGATCCGGATCGCCGACTCGACCCCCTTGGCGTTGACGACCGGCAGCGCACCGGGCAGGCCGAGACAGACCGGGCACACCTGGGTGTTCGGGCCGGCGCCGAAGGTCGTCGGACAACCGCAGAACATCTTCGTGTTCGTGTGCAACTCGACGTGGACCTCCAACCCGAGGACCGGGTCGAAGTCGGCGAGCACCTCGTCGTAGGACAGCACCGCATCGGGCAGGGTTGCGGACATCTCAGGCCTCCTTGCCCGGGAGGGCGACGGTCGGGGCGGGCAGGGACAGCACATCGGGGGCCCGGTCGAGGAGCGGCCCACCCCAGTCCGCGGTGAGACGGGCTTCGAGGGCGGCTCCCACCGCATACATCCGCTCATCGGCCATGGCCGGGGCGATGATCTGGAACCCGGTCGGCAGACCGTCCTCGGGGGCCAGCCCGCTCGGCAGCGACATCGCCGGCACCCCTGCGAGGTTCGCCGGGATGGTCGCGATGTCGTTGAGGTACATCGCCATCGGGTCGTCGACCTTCTCCCCGAAGCGGAACGCCGTCGTCGGTGCGCTCGGGCTGACGAGGACATCGGCCTGGGTGAAGGCGGCCGCGAACTCGTCGGCGATGAGTCGGCGCACCTTCTGCGCCGAGCCGTAGTAGGCGTCGTAGTAGCCGCTGGAGAGGGCATAGGTGCCGAGGATGATCCGTCGCTTGACCTCCGGGCCGAAGCCGGCATCCCGGGTCGCCGCCATGACCTGCTCGGCGCTCGGGTCCTCGACGCCCTCCGGCCGGACCCGCATCCCGTAGCGCATCGCGTCGAACTTGGCCAGGTTGCTCGACGCCTCACTCGGCAGGATGAGGTAGTAGGCGGCCAACGCATACTCGAAGGACGGGCAGGAGACCTCGACGATCTCGGCACCGGCGTCGACGAGGTGCTGGACGGACTCCTCGAACCGCTGCCGCACCCCGGCCTGGAACCCGTCGCCGCCGAGCTCCCGGACCACGCCGATCCGCATCCCGGCGACGTCGCCGCGCCGGGCCGCCTCGACGACGGACGGGACGGGGTCGGCGATCGAGGTGGAGTCGAGCGGGTCGTGGCCCCCGATGACCTCGTGGAGCAGCGCCGCGTCGAGGACGGTGCGGGTGCACGGGCCGGCCTGGTCCAGCGAACTGGCGAGCGCGACGAGTCCGTATCGGGAGACGCCGCCGTAGGTCGGCTTGGCCCCGACGGTGCCGGTCACCGAGGCGGGCTGACGGATCGAGCCGCCGGTGTCGGTCCCGATCGCCCACGGCGCCTGGAAGCTGCCGACCGCCGCCGCCGAGCCACCGCCCGATCCGCCGGGGATGCGGTCCAGATCCCACGGGTTGCGGCTGACGCCGTAGGCGCTGAACTCGGTCGAGGAGCCCATCGCGAACTCGTCCATGTTCGTCTTGCCGAGGATCGGCAGACCGGCCTCCTTGAGCCGGCGCACGATCGTCGCGTCGTAGGGCGGCACCCAGCCCTCAAGCATCTTCGACCCGGCGGTCGTCGGCAGCCCCTCGGTGACGACGACGTCCTTGACCGCGATCGGCACCCCGGCGGCGGCCGCGAGCGGCTCCCCGGCGGCACGACGCCGGTCGACCTCGTCGGCGGCGGCGAGAGCACTCTCGCCGGCGACATGGAGGTATGCGTGGATCCGGTCATCGACGGCACTCACCCGATCGAGGTGGGCAGCGGTGACCTCCCGGGCGCTCACCTCACCGGCGGTGAGCAGGTCGGCGAGCTCGGCAGCGGTGCGGCGCGTCAGGTCAGCAGTGGTCATCAACAGGTCCTGGTCGGGGGAAGTCGTGGCGGGATGGGTCGAAGGGTGCCGGCTCTCGCGGTCAGTCCTCGTCGAGGATCCGGGGCACCGAGAAGCGCTGCTCCTCGACCTCCGGTGCGGCGGCGAGCGCCTGCTCCGGGGTCAGCGAGGGCCGCACCTCGTCGGCCCGGGTGACGTTGACGAGCGGCATCGGATGGCTCATCGGAGGGACGTCGGCGATCGGTGCGGCCGCCACCGTGGCGACCGAGTCGAGGATGATGGGCAGCTCACCGGCGAGGTGGTCGAGCTCCTCCTCGTCCAGATCGATCCGCGCCAGGGTGGCGAGATGGGCGACATCGTCGCGGGTGAGGTCGGACATAGGGAGCAGTCTAGAGTCTGGAAGGTGACCCGCCTGCTCCACCTCAGCGACACCCACCTGCGCGCCCCGGGCGCGAGCAGCCTGCACCCCGAGATCGACGTCGCAGCCCGACTGGCCGAGGTCGTCGACCGGATCCGCGCCCACGGCCCGTTCGACGCCGTCGTCGTCACCGGTGACGTCTGCGACGACGGAAGCGAGGTCGGCGCCCGTGCCGTCCGGGACGCCCTGGACGGACTGGCGCCGGTGATCCTCGCGGTGCCCGGCAACCATGACCTCGCGGCCCCGGTGCGGGCGGCGTTCGGCGAGCCGCGCGCCGAGGTCGGCCCCTGGCTCATTCTCGGCATCGAGACCCAGGTCGAGGGTGAGGTCGCCGGGGTCGCCGACGGCGTGGCCCCGGCGCTGGCCGAGATCGGTGAGCGGCCGGCCGTGCTCCTCATGCATCACCCGATCGAGTCGCGCAGCACCCACGAGTGGTTCACCTTGCGCGAAGGTGCGGCGGCCGCGGAGGCGGTGGCGACGCATACCGCTCCCCTGGTCGTCCTGTCCGGACACACCCACGAGGCCTATGCCGCCCGACTCGGGTCGGCGCACCTCTTCGGGGCGCCGTCGACGTACTACTCGATCCGGCACGACGGGACGGAGTTCGAGTTCGTCACCAGCGAGTTCGGTGCGGCCGTGGTCGAATTGGGTGAGCCGGGTCAGGACCCGGAGGTCGATGTCGTCATGGTCACCGACTCGACCATGACGGTGGAGGACCACCTCACCGCCCCGGAAGGAGTCTGATCATGCCGACCCACTCGACCGCCGCGACGGAGCGGGCCCGACTCTGCGACACCTTCGAGCGGGTCGGTCCGGATGCCCCGACGCTGTGCAACCCGTGGTTGACCCGGGATCTCGCCGCCCACCTCGTGCTGCGCGAGCACCGGCCCGACCTCGTCGTCGGGATGTGGGTCCCGCTGCTCAGTGAACGACTCGAGCGGGAGCAGTCCGACCTGGCGACGAACACCGACTGGCCCGACCTGGTCGACCGGGTCCGCTCCGGGCCGCCGGTCTGGCACCCGACCCAGATCGGACTCATCGACGAGGCGGTCAACACCCTGGAGTTCTTCATCCACCACGAGGACGTGCTGCGGGCCGAGCCGGGCTTCACCCCCCGCACCCTCGACGCGGCGACGGAGGAGGGGGTGTGGGCGGCGCTGAAGCGGATGGCCAAACTCCTCTTCCGCAAGGTCGACGTCGGCCTCGTGCTCGCCGCCCCCGGACACGGCCGCATCGCCGTCAAGGGCCCGACCAAACGGGGCTCGGTCACCGTCACTGCCGCACCGGCCGAGTTGGCCCTCCTCGCATTCGGCCGCCGTGACGTCGCCGATGTCGACATCCGTGGCTCCAAGGAGGCCGTCCGCGTGCTGGAGTCGGCGCCGCTGGGCATCTGAGTCCCCGCCGTCGCCGGTTGCCATGAGCCCCACTCCCGTGCAGACCGCCCTCGACCTGGTCGGCGTCTTCGCCTTCGCCCTCTCCGGAGGGCTGGTCGCCCTGCGTGCCCAGCTCGACCTGTTCGGTGTCCTCGTCCTGGCCTGGGTGACCGGCCTGGGCGGTGGCATCATCCGGGATCTGCTCCTCGGCGCCACTCCCCCGGTCGGCATCTCGGACTGGCGACTCGTCAGTGCCGGCCTGGTCGCCGGGGTGGTCGTGTTCGCCTGCTATGGCCGGTTCCGCGCGGTGGCTGCCCG
>DUPF01000060.1 GCA_012838445.1 Intrasporangiaceae bacterium
GATGAGCCGCTCGGTGGCGAGCGGGATCGACGCGGCCGAGGTGTTGCCGGTGGTCTCGATGTCGCGGGCGATGACGACGTCGTCGGGGATCTTCAACTGCTTGGCCATCGCGTCGATGATGCGCATGTTCGCCTGGTGCGGGATGAACGCGTCGAGGTCGTTGACGGTGATGCCGGCGGCGTCGAGGGCACGCTGGGCGACGGGGGCCATGCCCCACACGGCCCACCGGAACACGGTCTGACCCTGCATGACGATGTTCGGCCAGCCGAGGTTCTGGTCGCGGACCTCGATCCAGCTGTCCTGCTGGCAGATCGCGTCCCACTGCTTGCCGTCCGAGCCCCAGATCGTCGGGCCGATGCCCTCGATGTCGGAGGGGCCGACGATCGCGGCACCGGCTCCGTCGGCGAAGATGAAGGCGGTTCCCCGGTCGGTCGGGTCGGTGAAGTCGGTGAGCCGCTCCACCCCGACGACCAGTGCATACTCGGCGGTCCCGGCCCGGACCATGTCGCCGGCGAGGGTGATGCCGTGGCAGTACCCGGCGCAGGCGGCGGAGATGTCGAAGGCCGCGGCGGTGTCGGCGCCGAGGCGGACCGCGAGGAGCGGGGCCGCCGCCGGGGTCTGGTAGGGGTGGGAGACGGTGGCGATGATGATGCAGCCGATCTGTTCCGGCTCGATCCCGGCCATCTCGATCGCGTCGAGGGCGGCCGCCTCGGACATGTCGATGACACTCTCGCCCTCGGGTCCGGCGACGTGGCGGGTGACGATGCCGGAACGTTCCCGGATCCACTCGTCGGTGCTGTCGAGGACCTCGCAGATCTCGTGGTTGTCGACGATCCGCTTGGGGCGGTAGCCGCCGACGCCGAGGACACCCGCGTGCCGGGCACCGGGCCGGACAGTGATCGTGCCGGTGCCCTTGGGGCGGGGGCCGGTCGGTCGTTCTTCGACGCGGGTCTTCTTGCGGCGCAATGGCATCGGGTCAGTTCCCTTCGGGGTGGAGACGGAGCACCGGCTGACCGGGCGAGACGGGGTCGCCGTCCTCGGCGAGCCATTCGACGACGGTGCCACCGTGCGGGGCGACGACGTCATAGCTGTCCCGCAGCGAGGCGACGGTGGCGATGACATCACCGGCGGCCACCGGGGTGCCGACCGCGGAGTTGTGGTGTGTCAGGGTGCCCTTGGCGGGGGAGATGACCATCCGCCAGGTGGGCTCGACGGCCGTGAACCGGGGCTCGCCGTGCTCGGCGACCATGGCGTGGGCCTTGTCCAGGTCATCGGGGGTGCGCAGCGCCAACGTCTGCACGCCCGGCATCGCCCGCTTGGCGAGGTTGGTCAGCGTCCCGGCCGGGGGGACCTCGATGATGCCGGTGATGCCGAGGTCGACCATCGTCTCCATGCACAGGTCCCAGCGCACCGGGTTGCTCACCTGGGAGACGAGCCGGGAGAGGACCTCCCGACCGTTGGTGATGACCTGGCCGTCAGCGTTGGAGACGAGGGGGACGCGGGCGTCGTGGACCGAGATCGCGCGGGCGAGGCCGTCCAGGGTCCCGACCGCGGGTGCCATGTGTTCGGTGTGGAACGCGCCGGCCACGGAGAGCGGGATGACGCGGGCTTTCTGCGGGGGTGCCTCGGCGAGGGCCGCGAGCTGGTCCATCGTGCCGGCGGCGACGACCTGGCCGGCGCCGTTGGCGTTCGCGGCGGTCAGCCCGTGTCCGGTCAGGACGGTGTTGACCTGCTCGGGGTCGCCGCCGAGGACGGCGCTCATGCCGGTGGGCCGGACGGCGCTGGCCGCCGCCATCGCCTTGCCGCGCTCCCGGACGAAGACCATCGCCTGCTCGGCCGAGATCACGCCGGCGGCGCTGGCGGCCGTGATCTCTCCGACCGAGTGGCCGGCTCCGGCGGCAACGCGCCGGAATCCTTCAGCAGGGTGCTCGAACAGGGTGAGCATCGAGACCAGCCCGGCCATGACGAGCAGCGGCTGGGCGATCGCGGTGTCCTTGATCGTCGCCTCGTCCGACGTCGTCCCGTGGGCGACGAGGTCGATCCCGGCGACCGCGGACAACCATTCACACCGTTCCCGGACTCCGGGGATCTCGAGCCAGGGAGCCAGGAAGCCGGGCTTCTGGGAGCCCTGGCCGGGGCACACTAAAGCAAGCACCCTTATAGAGTGCGCCGCGTGCCGTGATCGAGCCGTGACCGAACGGCACGAACCTGATCGCCTCCAGTTGGAGGATTCCTACAAAAGAGGTCTTACAGGCCGGACGGTGCCCGGGCACCGCGGGGGAGTCGGGACAGGGCGAGCGCGATCCGGACGGTGAATGCGTCGTGCGGGTCGGTGACGTCGTAGCCGGTGACGTCGATGACCCGACCGAGCCGGTAGCGGACGGTGTTGGCGTGGACGAACAGCCCCCGGGCCGCCGCCTCGAGGTTGCCCCCGGAGTCGAGGTATGCGGTGGCCGTCTCGAACAGGTGCCCCCCGCTGGTCTCGAGGAGGGGGCGCACGATGCGGTCCCCGAGGGCGGCGCGCGCCGGCAGGTCACCGATGAGGGCACGCTCGGCGAGCAGGTCGTCGGCACGGGCCGGACGCGGCGCGTGCGGCCAGGCCGGTGCGGCGGTGTGGCCGGAGATCGCCGCCCGGGCCGAACGTCCGGCGGCGAACAGGTGCGGCACGACCGGGCCGATGACGACCGGCCCGTCCCCGAAGACCCCGAGCAGCGCGCGGGCGATGTCGAGGTCGTCCTCGACGTGGGCGACGATGGCAATCAGTCGCGGTCCCTGGACGGTGACGAGCGCGGCCAACCCGAGTCGGTTGGTCTGTCGATGCACCGTGTCCACGGTGCCGAACCCTGTTCCGCTGCGTGGGGGCGTGGTCCCGACGATGACGGCGACATCGGTCGCCGAGCCCCACCCGAGCGCGGCCGCCCGGCTGCGGATCGCGTCGTCGGCCTCCCCGCGCAGGACCGAGTCGACGACCAAACCCTCCAGCCGCGCATCCCAAGCGCCGCGCACCTCAGCCGCCGCGGCGTACACCTGCGCAGCGGCGAAGGCGATCTCCCGGGAGTAGACGAGCACCGCTTCGCGGGCGGCCTGCCGGTCGCTGCGGGAGACGAGTCCGTCGACCTCGCGCTCGACGACCGCGACGACGGTGCGGACCAGGTCGAGGGTCTGGCTCAGGCTGATCGAGCGGGTCAGTTCCTGCGGGGCGGTGCCGAACACCCCGGCGGCACCCGGACGGTCCTCACCCTCGCCCCCGAGCCAGTGCAGGAACGCGGTGATCCCGGACTGGGCGACCAGCCCGACCCAGGAGCGGTCCTCGGCGGAGAGTTGCCGATACCACTCGTAGGTGTCCTCGACCTCCTGGGTCGCGGTCGTGGCCAGGTCCCCGGCGGCGCGGGCGATCCGCTCACGCGAGCGTGTCGAGATGCGTTGCCGCCCGGTCGCCATGGGGTCAGCCTAGTTGTATGTCCTCCACAAAGCCCGGGGGTCGCCCGGTTGGGTGGGCGGCCCCGGTGAGCCGATGAGCCGTGGCTAGTCCGAGTGGGGGCGGTTCCACGCCTTGAGCGCTGCGGGGATGAGGAAGACGACCCAGGCGAGGTACCACCACCCGGTCGTGAAGCCGAGCACGACGAAGACGAGGGTGGCCAGCGGGAAGCTCGCAGCCACGACCCGGTCCATCGTCGTCGGTGGGGACGCGGGCCGCCCGAGCGCGCTTGACGGGTCGCCGGGATCGGCGCCCGGCTCGTAGCGCCGTGGCGGGACAACGGGATGCCGGTCCCGGTCATCGAGTTCGCGGCGCGGGTCGTCCTCGGATCCGGCGTGCGGTTCCTCCGGCGGCGGTTGGCTCGGGCGGGGCCTCTTCATGCCTCCACCCTAGGAGGGGGTGCGCGGCCCCGTGTGTCGTGGGACCGTCAGTCGGTGCCGAACTCCATCGCCGCGCGGTCGAGCATGTCGTCGATCTCGTCGATGTCCTCGAGCTCGGGGTTGACGGCGATCTGCTCGCGCCCGCCCGGGGGCAGGGAGCCGAGCAGGACGCCGTGCTCGACGAGCACGTGCCCTTGGTTGATCGGCTGCTTGGCGTACAGCTCGAGCTTGTCGCGGGTGTCGGCGATGTCGAGGTTGCGCATCGTCAACTGCCCGATCCGGTCGGTCGGGCCGAAGGCGGCACCCTCGGTGCGCTCCATGGACAGCTTCTCGGGGTGGTAGGAGAACGCCGGGCCGGTGGTGTCGAGGATCGAGTAGTCCTCACCACGGCGCAGCCGCAGCGTCACCTCGCCGGTGACGACCGAGGCGATCCAGCGCTGGATCGACTCGCGCATCATCAGCGCCTGCGGGTCCAGCCACCGTCCCTCGTAGAGCAACCGACCGAGACGACGCCCGTCGGCGTGGTAGTTCGCGATGGTGTCCTCGTTGTGGATCGCGTTGACGAGCCGCTCGTAGGCGATGAAGAGCAGCGCCAGCCCGGGCGCCTCGTAGATCCCGCGCGACTTGGCCTCGATGATCCGGTTCTCGATCTGGTCGGACATCCCGAGCCCGTGCCGACCGCCGATCTCGTTGGCCTTGTGCACCAGGGCCACCGGGTCCAGCTCGACCCCGTTGATCGCGACCGGACGGCCCCGGTCATAGCGGATCGTCACGTCCTCGGTCTCGATCGCCACGGCCGGGTCCCAGAACTTCACCCCCATGATCGGGTCGACGGTCTCGAGGCTGACGTCGAGGTGCTCGAGGGTCTTGGCCTCGTGGGTCGCGCCCCAGATGTTCGCGTCGGTGGAGTATGCCTTCTCCTGGCTGTCCCGGTAGGGCAGGTCCCGCTCGGTCAGCCAGGCGCTCATCTCGTGGCGCCCCCCGAGCTCGGCGACGAAGTCGGCGTCCAGCCACGGCTTGTAGATCCGCAGCGCCGGGTTGGCGATGAGTCCGTAGCGGTAGAACCGCTCGATGTCGTTGCCCTTGAACGTCGAGCCGTCACCCCAGATGTCGACGCCGTCCTCGAGCATGGCGCGCACGAGGAGGGTTCCGGTGACGGCCCGCCCGAGCGGCGTGGTGTTGAAGTACATCCGCCCGGCGGAGCGGATGTGGAAGGCGCCGCACGCGATCGCGTTGAGACCCTCCTCGACGAGGGCGGTCGTGCAGTCGACGAGGCGGGACTCCTCGGCGCCGTACTGGAACGCCCGGGTGGGCACGGTGTCGATCTCCGGCTCGTCGTACTGACCGAGGTCGGCGGTGTAGGTGTAGGGGATCGCGCCCTTCTCGCGCATCCAGGCCACGGCCACGGAGGTGTCGAGGCCGCCGGAGAAGGCGATGCCGACGCGTTCGCCGGCGGGCAGGGAGGTCAGGACTTTGGACACAGGCGCAAGTATATGCAGAACACTGTAAGGTCATGCAAGCCGGCCGCCCATCGCCTGCGGCACACCTCACCCCGTGCGGGGCACCGGAGTTCTGCGGCGATATAGCGCCGCAGAACTCCGATGCCCCGCACGGGAGACACGTCGCTGGTGGGGTGGAGCGTCGCGGGGGCGGTGGGCACTAGAGTCATGCCGTGCCCACGCCGCCTCGCACCGGTTCGCAGTTCCCCATCTTCGGCCACCGGGGCGCACCCGGCTCGGTCCCGCAGAACACCCTCGGCTCGTATGCGTTGGCCGCCGAGATGGGGGTCGATGCCATCGAGTTCGATCTGGTCTGCAGCAAGGACGGCGTCCTCGTCGACCGCCACGAGCCGAACCTCGTCTACTCCACCGATGTCGCCGACCGGCCCGAGTTCGCCGACCGGTGGCGGGTCATCGAGGTCGAGGGCGAGCGCGAGGAGGGCTGGTTCACGATCGACTTCACCTTCGAGGAGTTGCAGACGCTGCGCGCGGGGGAGCCCTACCCCGAACTGCGCCCGCACACGATGGACGTCGAGGGTGAGTGGCGCATACCGTCCCTGGACCAGATCCTCGCGCTGCGGGCCCAGGTCAGTGCCGAGCGCGGCTGGGATCTCGGCGTCTACATCGAGATCAAGCACTCGAGTCTGTTCCACGCGCTCGGGTTCGATCCGGAGGTCGAGGTGCTCGCCGCCCTGGACCGGGCCGGGTTGGGGCTGGACAGTCCGCTCGTGCGGATCGAATCGTTCGAACAGGGCAACCTGCGCCGGCTGCGCGGGGAGCTCGGATACCGCGGGGATCTGGTCTTCCTCGCCAAGGAGGGACAGCCCCTCGACCTGGCCCTGGCCGGGGATCCACGCACGTATGCCGACCTGCTCACTCCCGCGGCGCTCGCCGACATCGCCGAGGTGGTCCAGGCCATCGGGCCGAGCAAGCACCTCGTCATCGGACGCACCCCGCAGAACCGGCTCGCGGCCCCGACGTCGCTCGTCGCCGACGCCCACGCCACAGGGCTGCGGGTGATGCCGTGGACGTTCCGCGCCGAGAACCACTTCCTGCCCGCAGAGCTCCGCAGCAGCGACAACCCCGCCGACCTCGGCGACTACGCCGGGGAGTTGGCGGCGTACATCGACGCCGGGATCGACGGCGCGTTCTGCGACCAGCCGGACCTGGCGATCGCGGCGCGCGACGCATACTTCAGCCGCTGACTCGCCGGTGATGGTTCCCTGACCGCGCGGAAACGGAGTGCGGCGACGATTACGTCGGGTCAGGCTCGTCGGCGGGCCTGACCTCGTGGACCGTCAGGCCATCGATACCTGCGAAATCGGCGGGATTGCTCGTGAAGACGGGAAGGCCATTCGCCAGGGCTGTCGCAGCGATGAGCGCGTCGTAGGCGCGGGTCGCAGGTTTGCGGCCGGACGCCCGCAAACCAGCGGCGACGCCACCGAACGCCCGGGCGGCGCTCGCCGTGAAGGGAAGCGGGTCGAAGTCGGCCTCGGCCTGCTGGACGTGCGCCTGCCGAGCGGCTCGCTCCGAGTCGGTCCGCGCCACGAGGGGGCCGACGCTCAGTTCGGCGAGAGTGATTGCCGTGATGCAGGGTTCCTCGGGCAGTGAATCCGGGTCCAGGTGCGCGAGATCGATCAGAGCCGACGTGTCCAGCACTCCCCGGAGTGGTCGCGGGTTCATAGGGCCGGGTCCAGGATGGCGTCGATGTCGGCGCGCAGTTGTGCGGCATCGAGGCGGGGAAGACTCTGTCGCCGAGCGATCAGCTCCTCGACACGCAGGCTGCGTCGCGGGAGCGGCACGACCTGGGCGACCGGTTCACCGTCCCTGGTCACCGTGAGTCGCTCGCCGCGGGCGACGCGTCGGAGCACCTCCGCGCTGTTGTTGCGCAGGTCGCGGACCGGGACCTCACTCATACATCCAGCGTATCACCGGTGATACACCCAGCCTGCTCGGACGGACTCAGCCGCCGGTGACCGAACCGCCGATCTCGGTGCAGTATCCGACGAAGTTCGCAACGACCTCATCCGAGCCGCGCCGGGTCACGACGACGTCGTAGATCCCGCGCCGCTCGCCGCGCTCCCGCTCGGTCGCCGCCGCGACGAGGACATCCCCGACCCGGGTCGGGGCCCGGAACCGGATCTCGGCGATCGCGCCGACGGTGACCCGGTCATAGGTGTTGGACGCGAACGCGAACGCCGAGTCGGCGAGGGTGAAGGTCATCCCGCCGTGGCCGATGTCGTGCCCGTTGACCATGTCGGCACGCACCGCCATCGACACCACCGCCGTGCCCGGACCGACCGCCTCCAGCGTCATCCCGAACGCCTGGCTGGCCCGGTCGCGGGCCCACATGGCGGCGGTAGCAGCCTCGGCCACCTGGTGCGGATCGGTCACCTCAGTCATCGACGGTATGCGGCACTCGCCTGATCTCAGGCGTCGCCGCCCTCATTGCCACTGCTGCCGGCGGTGACGTCGTGGAGCCGGTACTTCGCGGCTGCCTCGGCCGGGACCGAGGGGTCGATCTCGCCGCGCTCGGCGAGCAGTTGCAGCGCCCGCACCGCGACCGAGGGGCCGTCGATGTGGAAGAAGCGACGTGCTGCCGGACGGGTGTCCGAGAAGCCGAAGCCGTCGGCACCGAGGGAGG
Source organism: Intrasporangiaceae bacterium (assembly GCA_012838445.1). Classification (GTDB taxonomy): domain Bacteria; phylum Actinomycetota; class Actinomycetes; order Actinomycetales; family Dermatophilaceae; genus F2B08. The sequence goes on from DUPF01000060.1 coordinate 8,002, forward strand.
CCCAGTCGCCCGGGACCCACTGGGCGATCTGGTCCTGGACGGCGCGCATGTAGTCGGAGACGGCGATGACCGGGCCGCGGGTGTCCTGGAGCCGCTGGGTCACATACGGCACCCGCGGGGTGTCCTGCGGGTCGAGGAAGTTGGCCTTGTCGCAGTCCATCGCCTCGCGGCGCAACTCGCTCCAGGACGTCACCGACCACACGTCGGCGACGACGCCCCAGTCCTCACGGAGCAGCTCCTGGGCCTCCAGGGCCCACGGCACCCCGACACCGGAGGCGAGCAGTTGGGCGCGGGGGGCGTCCTCGGCGACACCCTGACCGGACCCGGCCTCGAGGAGATACATCCCCTTGAGGATGCCCTCGCGGTCGACGTTCTCCGGCTCGGCCGGCTGGACCATCGGCTCGTTGTAGACGGTGATGTAGTAGATGACGTTGCGCTGGTCCTCGGTCAGGGAATCGTCCGTGCCGTACATCCGGTGCAGACCGTCCTGGACGATGTGCGCGATCTCGTAGCCGAACGCCGGGTCGTAGGCGACCACGGCCGGGTTCGTCGAGGCGAGCAGCGGGGAGTGCCCGTCGGCGTGCTGCAGCCCTTCACCGGTCAGCGTCGTCCGTCCCGCGGTCGCGGCGATGAGGAAGCCGCGGGCCATCTGGTCGGCGGCCGCCCAGATCGAGTCGCCGGTGCGCTGGAAGCCGAACATCGAATAGAAGACATAGACCGGGATCATCGGCTCCTGGTGCGTCGCATACGACGACCCGGCGGCCGTGAACGCCGCGACCGACCCGGCCTCGTTGATGCCGAGGTGGAGCATCTGCCCCTGCTCGGACTCCTTGTAGGCGAGCATGAGCTCGGCATCGACCGAGGTGTAGTTCTGGCCGTGCGGGTTGTAGATCTTGATCGTCGGGAAGAAGCTGTCCATCCCGAAGGTGCGTGCCTCGTCCGGGATGATCGGCACGATCCGCTTGCCGAACTCCTTGTCCCGCATGAGGTCCTTGAGGAGGCGCACGAACGCCATCGTCGAGGCGATCGCCTGCCGCCCGGAGCCCTTCTTCAACTGGGCGTAGGCCGAGTCCTCCGGCAGCTTGATCGGGATGTGCTGGTGGCGTCGGACCGGGATCGGGCCACCGAGGGCCTGGCGCCGGTCGAGGGCGTACTTGATGACCTCGTCGTCCGGGCCGGGGTGGTAGTACGGCGGCAGGTAGGGGTCCTTCTCGAGCGTCGCGTCGTCGATCGGGATCTTCAGGCTGTCCCGCAGCCCCTTGAGGTCGTCGAGGGTGAGCTTCTTCATCTGGTGGGTCGCGTTGCGCCCGGCGAACGAGGTACCCAGCCCGTAACCCTTGATCGTCTTGGCGAGGATGACGGTCGGCTGGCCGGTGTGGTGCATCGCGGACCGGTACGCCGCATACACCTTGTGGTAGTCGTGACCGCCCCGCTTGAGCTTCCACCAGATGTCGTCATCGGACCAGTCCTTGACGAGTTTGATGGTGCGCGGGTCCCGGGCGAAGAAGAAGTCCCGGACGTACTTGCCGTCGTTGGCCCGGAAGGTCTGGTAGTCGCCGTCGCTCGTGGTGTTCATCAGGTGCACGAGCGCACTGTCCTTGTCGGCCGCGAGGAGCGGGTCCCAGCCGCGACCCCAGACGACCTTGATGACGTTCCAGCCGGCGCCGCGGAAGAACGCCTCGAGCTCCTGCATGATCTGCCCGTTGCCGCGCACCGGACCGTCGAGACGCTGCAGGTTGCAGTTGACGACGAAGGTGAGGTTGTCCAGCTCCTCCATCGCCGCCAGTTGCAGCACCCCGCGCGACTCCGGCTCATCCATCTCACCGTCGCCGAGGAAGGCCCACACCCGCTGCCCGGAGGTGTCCTTGATGCCGCGGTTGTGGAGGTACTTGTTGAACTGCGCCTGGTAGATCGCGTTCATCGGTCCCAGACCCATCGAGACGGTCGGGAACTCCCAGAAGTCCGGCATCAGCCGCGGGTGCGGATAGGACGGCAGCGCGAGCGGGGCCCCGTCGACGATGTGCGACTTCTCCTGCCGGAACCCGTCGAGCTGCTCGGTCGAGATGCGCCCCTCGAGGAAGGCCCGCGCATACATGCCGGGGGAGGCGTGCCCCTGGAAGAAGATCTGGTCGCCGCCGCCGGGGTGGTCCTTGCCGCGGAAGAAGTGGTTGAAGCCGACCTCGTAGAGGGTGGCGGCCGACGCATACGTCGAGATGTGCCCGCCGACGGAGATCCCGGGCCGCTGGGCGCGGTGGACGATCATCGCGGCGTTCCAGCGCAGGAAGGCGCGGAAGCGGCGCTCGACCTCCTCGTCCCCGGGGAACCACGGCTCCTGCTCCGGGCTGATCGTGTTGACGTAGTCGGTCGTCGTCAGCGACGGCACCCCGACCTGGAGCTCACGGGCCCGTTGCAGCAGGCGCAGCATGATGTAGCGGGCGCGTTGGCGACCCACCTCCGAGATCACGCCGTCGAGGGAGTCGAGCCACTCCTGGGTCTCCTGGGGGTCGATGTCCGGCAGGTGCGCCGGGATGCCATTGAGAATCGGTCCGCGGCTGTCGCGAGTCACGATTGATCTCTTCCCTTCACTGTGGGGGTCGGCCCGCGAGAGGGGTTGGGTCGGCGGGCAGGTTGCGTGGGTCTCACATCGCCCGGTGACGTGTCCGGGCTCACATTCACCCTCCAATTTACCCCTGTATGCGGGGAGCGGCTTCAGCTGTTCACCACGCGGTCCGCGTGGCTGTAGGCCGTGCACCTCGGCGCGCGGGTGAACGCGACGAGGGTCAGCCCCTGCTCCTCGGCCAGGTCGACGGCCAGGCTCGTCGGGGCCGACACCGCGACGAGCGCCGGCAGCCCCGCCATGACCGCCTTCTGGACCAGGTCGAAACTGGCCCGGGCGGAGACGACGAGGATGTGTCCGGTCAGCGGGAGGCGCCCCTCGCGGGCGGCCCAGCCGATGACCTTGTCGGCGGCGTTGTGCCGACCGACGTCCTCCCGGACGGCGAGGATCTCACCGTCAGCGGTCGCGATCGCGGCCGCATGCATCCCGCCGGTGCGCTCGAATCCCTTCTGCCGCTCCCGAATTGCGTCCGGCAGAGCCGCGAGCACATCCGGGTCGAGGCGGACGCGGTCGGTGCGGATCGCATACGGACTGACCGCGGAGATCGCCGCGATCTCGTCGACCCCGCACACCCCGCAGGCACTGGTCATGATCTCCGGCCGGTTCCGCGGGCGGGCGTCGAGGGAGAGCCCGTCGCGCAGGGCGACGTCGACGACATTGAAGGTGGGCGCACCGTCCGGACCGACGTCGGTGCAGTGCATCATCCCGGCCACGGCCTGCGGGTCGAGCAGCAGACCCTCCGTGACGAGATGGCCGAGGACGAGGTCGAAGTCGTCACCGGGGGTGCGCATCGTGACGGCGACGTTCTCGCGGCGACGATCCTCGCGCGGACCGTGCTCGACCCGGATCTGCAGCGGCTCCTCGACGGCGACCGTGTCGATCCGGTCCAGGCGGGGGACCGGCGCGGACGCGTCGAAACGTCGCGCGCGCACCCGCCTGGTCACCCGGCCCATGACGGCACTGTATGCGGTGCTCGCCCGGGCGGACTCGCTCACCGGGTGCGTCGTCACGCATAGTGGTGGGGTGAGTGAGAGCACTGAGTCCGTGGCCGGGCCCGAACGCAGCGTCGGCACCGAGCCTGATCCGGGTGGGGCGGCCGAGGGGGCCGGCTCGGAGGTGCCCGCAGTCGATGTGTCCGCAGGCGATGTCCCCGCGGTCGATGTACCCGACCTGCCCGAGGCCCCCGTGCACCCACCGGTGGACCCGGCGCTCGCGCGCGTCGAGATGTTCGGCGCCGGGGAACTGCCGTGGCAGCCAGTCTCGATGTCCTTGCGGACGACCCGGACCATCACCCTGCTCGCGTGGCTCGTGCCGCTGACGATCGCCGCCGCGGTCGCCGCGGTCCTCGTCAACTCCTGGTTCTGGATCACCGCCGGGCTGCTCGTCGTGCTCATCGTCTGGGGGCTGTGGATCATCGGCCGTCAGGTGTCGGCGATCAGCTACCTCGAGCTCGAGGAGGATCTCGTCATCCGCAAGGGCCGACTGTTCCGGCAGGTCTCGAGCATCCCCTACGGCCGACTCCAGTACGTCGACCTGCAATCCGGGCCCCTGGAGCGCAAGTACGGCATGGCGACCCTGGAGATCTTCACCGCATCCCCGGCCTCGAGCGCCACAATCCCCGGGCTCGTCATCGCCACCGCGGAGGAGATGCGCGAGCGACTCATGCAGCGCGGCGAGGCACAGCGGGCCGGGCTGTGAGCACCGAGCCTGCAACTGGCGGCTCGCTGGGCGAGCCCGGTCCGGATGACGTGACCGGTGCCGCGGTCGGTGCGACTGAGGACGGCTCGGCTCCGGCCGATGTCGTGCCCGAACCGGCAGCGGACCACGACGAGCCGTGGCAGCGGCTGCACCCGATCTCCCCGTTCCTGCGCGGCGGGGTGATGATCCTCGCCGTCGGCGGCTACTTCATCTCGCAACGCTTCGAGGAACTCATCGGATACCGGTGGGGGCCGCAGGGGCCGGACCCGGACGACCTCGGCATCCACGGGGTGTGGCTGATCCTGCTCGCCTTCCTCGCCCTCGTCGCGATCGTGGTCTGCTACGGGTGGCTGTCCTGGCGGGTCGCGAAGTTCCGGGTCGGGGGCAACACCCTCGAATACCGCTGGGGGCTGCTCTTCAAGCAGCACCGGCAGGTCCGCTACGACCGGATCCAGAGCGTCGACCTGACCCGGCCGCTGCTCGCCCGGCTCTTCGGGCTGTCCGCGGTCGTCGTCCAGTCCGCCGGGGGCGCCTCGTCGCACGTCGAACTGTCCTACCTGACCCACTCCCGGGCCCTCCAGGTGCGTGACGCCGTCCTCGCCCACGTCGACGCCGAGCACGCCGGCCCGGACGTTCCGGCCGTCGAGGCGACCGGTGCGGCTCTCGACCCGAACGCTCCGGTGCCGCCGGAGGGGGCGGCGAGCACCGCATACTCCCGCCGTCGGCTCGAGGCCGCACTGCGGGGGGAGATGGCACCGACCCGCGGCCGGGAGGTGCTGCGCACGATCCCGGTGCCGATGACCCGGTTCGTGCTGTCCCTGCTCTATCACCCGATCTCGGTGTTCGTTGTCCTGTTCGTCCTGCCGGGGGCGCTGCTAAGCGCGTTGTTCACGCCGGTGGGGGCGCTGCCGGTGCTCGTGCCGGTGTTCTTCGGTGCCGTGCTGCCGCATGCGCGCCGGTTCCTCACCGAGGCGAACTTCTCCGTCGACGTCGAGTCGGACCGGCTGCGGATCACCCACGGACTGAGCACGCAGCGTTCCAATACCGTTCCGCTGGCACGGATTCAGGCCGTCGAGATCTCCCAGGGGTTCTTCTGGCGATGGCCGGACTGGTGGCGGATGACGGTGACCATCGCCGGCGTCGTTGGGGAGGACACCGAGGCGCAGACGACCGCGTTCCCGGTCGGGACCGAGGCCGAGGTGCTCGACCTGGCCGCGATCATGCTCCCGGGGATCGACCCGGCCGCCATCCGGGCCGGTATGCGCGGCTCCGGTGGCGAGCCCGGCTTCACCACGTCCTCGCGACGGTCCGCGATCTTCCAGCCGTGGGCCTGGCGCCGCAACGGCTACGCCGTCACCGACGCTGCCCTCGTCATCCGCCGCGGCCGGCTCGCTCGGGTGGTCAGCCTCATCCCGCACGCGCGGGTCCAGTCGATGAGCGTCGACCAGGGACCGTTGGACCGGTGGCGGCAGGTCGCCTCGGTCAACGTGGACCTGACCGCCGGCCCGGTCTCCGGTCAGATCCCGCACCTGGACGTGCCCGAAGCCCTCCGATTGCTCGTCGAACAGAGTTCCCGGTCGGCCCTGGCCCGCACCGAGCTCCGAGGAGCACTACCGTTGGAGTTGACGCCCACACCAGGCCGTGGCGCACCGGCCACGGCCGCAACGGAAAGGTCGATTGAACTGTGAACGCCCCACCACAGGCGGGATCCGGGACGGCGGAGAAGCTCGGCTTCACCGCCGGCGCGGTCGTCCAGGAGTTCGGCTATGACAGTGACGTCGATGACGACCTGCGGTTCGAGATCGAGGACCTCACCGGCACCGAACTCGAGGACGAGGACTACGGTGACGTCGCCGACGCGGCCCTGATCTGGTGGCGCGAGGAGGACGGTGATCTGGTCGACGCCCTCGTCGATGCGCTGACCAACCTCGAGGACGGGGGATTCATCGTCCTGCTCACCCCCAAGGCGGGCCGGGCCGGGGAGATCGACATGGCCGAGGTCGGCGAGGCCGCCGCGACCGCCGGGCTGCACACCTCGGGCTCGGTCAACGCCTGCCCGGACTGGTCCGCGACCCGCTTGGCCGCGGCGAAGAACCGCCGGTGAGCACCGCATACCATCCGGGATCCGACCGCATCGGGTGAGTCGCCTGCCGCTGGCGCTCGACGCGGACGTTCGGCCCCGCCGCAGATCCTCGCGCCTGCCGCGCTCGTTCGGACCTGCCGCTGCAATTGCCGTGGCGGGGTCCGAACCACCGCGCCCGGCTCGAACAACCGCGGCAGGCGTGAACGACCGCGGCCCCGGCTCACTCCCGCAGCGCGCTCCGACGAGACGCCGCGATGAGCCCGACGGACACACCGTAGGGTTGAACCCATGTCTGCCACTCCGCTCGAGCCCGGCACCCCGGCGCCCGACTTCACCCTCAAGGACCAGAACGGCGTCGACGTCACCCTGTCGAGCTTCGCCGGCACCAAGAACGTCCTGCTCGTGTTCTATCCGTTCGCGTTCTCGGGGATCTGCACCGGCGAGTTGCACGAGATCCGTGACGACCTCGGCTCCTTCGTCGGCGACGACGTCCAGGTGCTCGCGATCTCCTGCGACCCGATGTTCTCGCTGCGGGGGTGGGCCGACCTGGAGGGATATTTCTTCCCCCTGCTGTCCGACTTCTGGCCGCACGGTGCGGTCTCGCGCGACTACGGCGTCTTCCACGAGGCCGGGGGGATGCCGACCCGGGGCACCTTCCTCATCGACACCGAGGGTGTGATCCGCTGGACGCTGATCAACCCGCCGGGCGAGGGGCGGGACTTCGCCGGCTACCGGGCGGCGTTGGCGGACCTGCGCGGCGAAGCGATGGCACGTTAGCCGGAGGCGACGCATCCGGGCTGCTGTCAGGCTCGATCCGCAGCCGGCAGTCGCCTCTCATAAAACTGACAGGCCCGTCCCTAGCATCGGCACGAACGCGACAGCCGTGTTCGGGGACGGAGGCACCGATGCAGACCATGCCGGCCAGCAATGGCAGCCCAGCATCGATCAGTCAGTGGTCTCGGCTCGTGGGGATCTCGCTGCGGCCCTGGTCCGGCCATTCTCCGCTGTCGCTGGTGCTGAAAGGTGTCATCCGGCTGGCCATCGCCGTGTTCCTGCTCGGGGTTGTCCTGCGGTTCAAGGACAGCACCGTCCCCACCGCCACCGAGGCCGAGTTCACCTACCTGCGCAACCTCGGCGTCCTGGTCGTCGTCGCGCTCGGGGTCATCATCGCGCTGTCCGCAGTCCGGATCCTCGTGGGACTCATCGACCTGGCGCCTCGTCGAGCCGTGACCGGCTCGGTCCTGAGCGTTCGTGAGCGGCGGGTGGGCGACTTCCTGCCGCGTTATGCGCAACGGGCGATCTTCACCCGCAACGCGCAGGGCATCGACCGTCGACGGTGGCGCACCGAGGTCGTCCTCGACACTGCCCAGGGCCCCAAACAGGGGACCGTGCGCAACCGCCGGGTGCTCGCACAGTTGCGGGAGGGCGAGCAGGTCGAGCTCCTGGTCTCACCGCTCGTGGGCTACGTCGCCAAGGTGACGCCGGTGCAGTCCGCCTGAGCACCGGTGGCACAATAGCCGGGCACAACGGGCCTGTAGCTCAGCTGGTAGAGCACCGCGTTTACACCGCGTAGGTCGTCGGTTCGATCCCGGCCGGGCCCACATGAGTGAGCCGGTCCCTGTTGTCGAGGACGCCAGTGGCGAGGTGCGCCTGGCCGACGTCATCGCGGTCCTGGAGCGCGCATACCCACCGGACAGTGCCCAGTCCTGGGACCAGGTCGGGCTGGTCACCGGCGACCCCGAGCAGCCGGTCCGGCGCATCCACCTCGCCCTGGACCCGACGCTGGCGGTCATCGAGGAGGCCCGCGCCGCCGGGGCCGACCTGCTCATCACCCACCACCCGCTCCTGCTGCGGGGGGTCAACAGTGTCGCGGTGACCTCCGCCAAGGGGGCGTCGGTGACGAACCTCATCGTCGGGGACATCGCCCTCTACGTCGCCCACACCAACGCCGACGTCGCCGCCGAGGGAGTATGCGTCGCCCTCGCCGCAGCCTGCGGCCTCACCGACCTCGAACCACTGGTGATGAGCGAGGACCAGCCGCTCGGCCGCGTCGGCCGCCTCGAAACCTCAATGACACTGGGGGAGTTCGCGACCGCAGTGGCCGCAGCGCTGCCGTCGGCGCCGGTGGGGATCCGGGTGAGCGGACCCGCTGACGCCGTCGTCGAACGGGTCGCGGTGCTCGGCGGCTCCGGCGACGACCTGTTCGCGGCGGTGCGGGCCAGCGGAGCCGACGTCTACGTCACCGCCGACCTGCGACACCATCC
>DUPF01000061.1 GCA_012838445.1 Intrasporangiaceae bacterium
CCGAGGGCGATCGAGATCGTCTGGCCGCCGAGGACGGTGGCCAGCATGCGCCAGGTGAACTTCCCGAGCGGTCCGGTGAACTTCACGGCGGAGAGGGCAGACATGGGCTCTACGGTACGCGGTTCGGTCGGTCGCGCTGGAATTCACCTCCGGCCCGATCTCTGCCCGCTCGGGCTGCCCCAGTTGGGGCGGCCCGAGCCGTTGTGGGCGCGTCGAACAGGACCTCAGCGTGTCTGAACCGCGGTCGCGACAACGATGTGGCCCGCGTCGCAGCGGGCGTAGGACCATCCACCGTTCGGGCCCTGGTATTGCCACGGGCCAGTGCGGGTGTAGTAGGACGGCACCGACCCGAGCCGACACGTGATGTGGATTCGGTGTTGGGTTCCGGCCGCGGCCTTGCCGCACCAGGCGCGGTAGTAACCGCCGGTGTGGTACTTGGTGACCACGCAGTTGTCTCTGGTCACATCGGCTGACGCCGCCGGTGCCACCGCCAAAGTCCCTGCCGAGATCGCGAACACCGTCGCGATGATCAAGAACAGACGTCTCATGATGATTCCCTCCGTGATGTACGCACGCCCTGCACGTGCGACTGGGCGCCATCTTGATGCGTGCGCTACCTCGCCCGCAACAGATAGTGACCGGAGGGCATCCTGTCAGGCACCTCTGACAGTGACACGGCGTGTCGCAGGGTTATCCACAGGATTCACGAATCTAGTTGTCAAATATGGCCGTTCGGCTATTCCTGGTTCTCTTATCGAACGAATGTCTATAGAATTGAGGCATGACTTCGACCCGCGCGATCGACCAGCACCGCACCGTGCTGGCGTCGATGCGTGCGGCCCTGGAGGCGATCCCGGCGGACCTGCACGGCGCCTTCAATGACGAGCTCGCCGAGCTGCTGAGCGAGGTCGACAGTGTGGTCGCCGCCGCGAGCGGCCTGCGGGCCGAGGTGGTCCTGGAGACCAAGACCCGTGGCGTCATGACCGACTCCGGTCTGGACACCCGCGGGTGGATCATCCGATTCGCCCCGACACTGCGCCAGGCCGGTGCCGGCCCGCTCGCCAAGCTCGTCGACACCGTCGCGCGACGGACCAACATCCAGGCCGGCTGCGACTACGACGACACCGGCCTCCCGTTCAACCGCCGCTCCCCACTCGCGATCATCTGGGAGTCGGCGCGTGCCGGTGAGGCCGGCGCGCCGCTGGCGATGTCGCTGCTGCGGGAGATGGACCAGTTGCAGACACGTCTCTATCCGGATGCCGTGCCGACGGTGACCGAGGGGATGCTCCTCCTCGGCGTGCAGCACGGACCGGCCATGATGCGCCAGATGCGCATCCACCTGCTCGCCGAGCACGGCTTGCCCGATGAGGTCGAGCGCGTCCAAGGCGAGCTGGACCGGCACGCCTTCCTCAGTTCACCCCAGCCGGAGTCCGGGGGCCTGACCCGATACAGCATGGGCCTGACGCCCGAGCAGTCCGCGATCCTCGAAGCCGCGCTCGGCCCGCTGGCCAAGCCGAGGCCCAACCCCGAGACCGGCGACCGGGACCTGCGCTCCAACAGTCAACGCCGCGCCGAGGCCCTCACCGAGATGTGCCAGCGGTTGGCCGCCACCGACGCCGCCCGCAGAGGTGGGCCGGCCGAGTCCGACACGTGCGTCTACGTCACCGTCGCGCTCACAGACCTCGAGAACCGGTCCGGCGCCGGCGAGATCCTCGGCAGCCGCGCCGACGGCACCCTCATCGGCATCGACACCATCCGCAAGATGTGCTGCGACGCCGACCTGATCCCGGTCGTCCTCGGCACCGACGCCGAAGCGATCGACCACGGGATGACCGTCCGCCTCTTCACCCGGGCCCAACGACGAGCCGTCTGGAGACGGGACCGGCACTGCACCTTCCCCGGCTGCGAAGCCCCCGGTGCCTGGACCAAGGTCCATCACGTCCGACACTGGGCCGACGGTGGACCGACCGACCTGGCCAATGCCGCCCTGCTCTGTCAACGACATCATTCCTTCGTCCATCAACAGGGCCTGTGGGCCGAGGTCAATCCAAAACCCGACGATGCCGGCCGATACGTCGTCTGGAACCTTGTCCGGGGCAGTTATCGCCACGCCGCCCTCGAACAGGGCTGGGCCCGCGGCTGGCAGGCCGCCTGACCGCCGGGACGGAATCCGTTCGCCAACCGTCGATCCGGCGCGGATCATGGATCGGGTGAGTGACGCATACCGCGCAGCAGCACAACCGGGGAACGTCGACATCGGCGACCGGGACATCGCCCCACACGGCGAGATCCTGCGCACCGAGGTCGGCTCCGGAGTGCACGGCATGGCCATCGCCGGGACCGACGACCACGACGAGATGGGCGTCTACATCGAGGCACCCGAGCAGGTCCTCGCACTGGCGCCCCGCCCGCAGCACTGGATCTGGCGCACCCAACCGATGGGAGCTCGCTCCGGACCCGGCGACGTCGACCTGACGATGTACTCCCTGGCCAAGTTCCTCCGCCTCGCACTGGCCGGCAACCCGACCGTCCTCATCCCGCTGTATGCGCAGGGCCCGGCAGTCCTGACCATCACCGATCTCGGTGCCGAGTTGCGGGACCTGGCCCCGTCGATCGTCTCGGTGGCGGCGGCGCGACGCTTCCTCGGCTACCTCGACGGGCAGCGGGAGCGGATGCTCGGTGGTGGACGGCAGTCGGCCGTGCCGAACCGCCCCGAACTGGTCGCGGCGCACGGCTACGACACGAAGTACGCCTCACACGCCCTCCGGCTCGGGCGACAGGGCGTCGAACTCGCCCGCACCGGACGGCTCTCCCTGCCGCTGCCCGAGCCGGACCGGCTCCAGTGCCTCGCCGTCAAACGCGGCGATGTCGGATTCCGGGAGGCCCTGGCACTCATCGACACCGCCCGTGCCGACCTGGCCGGACTCATCGACTCCGGGGACATGGCGCTGCCCGAGGCCCCCGACGTCGACCGGGTGGGCGCGTGGATGATCTCGGCGCAGGTGCGGCACTGGCGGGAGCGCGAAC
>DUPF01000062.1 GCA_012838445.1 Intrasporangiaceae bacterium
CCCCGCCTCGCTCGGCCTCGACCCCGAGACGATCGTCGAGATCGCCGGCTCGCTGCCGGTCGGCTCGACCGCCGACCTCCTCGGCTCCGTCGGATCGGCGAACATCCCGCTCACCGGTGCCGGTTCGATGAGCCCGCTGTACGGCACCCCGAGCGAGGTCGACGAATCGATCACCGAGACCAAGTTCCTCCGCGTAGAGGAGAGCGGCGCCTACGAGTACTGGTTCATCAACTCCGCCGCCATGCAGCGCGAGGTCGTCGTGGAGGTCGTCCCCTCCCGCACCGAGGGCCCGGCGCCCGTGCTCTACATGCTCGACGGTGTCGACTCGCCGGCCACCTCCGGCTACAAGAGCATGGCCAAGATCGATGAGCGTGAGGCGTTCGAGGACGTCCATGTGGTGACCCCGACGCGGGCGTACGCCGCGTACTGGACGGACTGGGAGCAGGACGACCCGACGCTCGGCCGCAACAAGTGGGAGACCTTCCTCACCGAGGAGCTGCCCGACATCGTCCAGGAGCAGCTGGACACCAACGGCAAGAACGCCGTCGGCGGCATCTCCATGGGTGGCCAGGCCGCCATGCACCTCGCAGCGACCCACGAACTCTACGACGCCGTCATGTCCTTCAGCGGCTACTACTCGACGACGGACCAGCTCGGCTACCAGACCATCCGTCTCACCGTGGAGACCCGCGGCGGCGACGTCGAGAACATGTGGGGCCCGTTCCGCAGCGAGCGCTGGCGCGAGAATGACACCATCGCGCACCCGGAGGGGCTACGCGGCAAGAAGGTGTACTTCAACGCCGCCAATGGTGAGATCGGTGCGGACGACCTCACCGCGTACAGCGATCCCAGCCAGATCCCGATCGGCATCGTGCTCGAGCGCGGCGTCCTCGAGGGCACCAAGGACTTCGAGCGTGTGCTCAAGGCGAAGGGCATCGACCACTTGGCCGAGTACGCCGACACCGGCCTGCACAATTGGAACACCTTCCTCGAGAAGTTCGACGACGGGTTCAACTACATCAAGCCGGCGCTGGGTCTCTGACCGCAGTACCGGCAGCACGGGCTCCGGGTCGGATCGCCGACCCGGGGCCGCCCCGTTTCGCGCTCACGTCACCATGAGATCCCACAAACGTAGAGCCAGGCGCAGCTCGAGCGCGCGGTCGCCGGACCGCCAGTCGCGGCCGAGCAGTCGGTCGAGTCGCTCGAGGCGTTGGTAGACGGTGTTGACGTGCACGAAGAGGCGGTCGGCGGCCCCGGAGGCGCTGCCCTCGGCCTCGAACCAGGTGCGCAGCGTATCGAGTAGCGCCGTCCCGCGGGCGCGGTCGTAGTCGCGGACCGGCCCCACGGTCCGCTCGACGAACGACTCCACATAGGCGCGGTCCACCTCGCTGAACAGCAGGCCGTACATGCCGAGCTCCTCGGTCGCCGCGCCCTCGCCGACCCGGCCCAGCGCAATGAGCAGGCGTGCCGCCCGCCGGGCCCGTTCGACGTGCTCGTCGACGCCTGCCAGCGCGCGCAGCGGTCCCGACGCGCCGACCGTCGCCCCGAGCAGGGAGAGCCTGTTCGCCACGGCCCGGGCCGCTTCGCCGGCGTCGGTGCCGGGGACGAGGAGCACCACGCGGTCTCCGTACGCGGTCACGAGTCCACCATCGTGGCGGGCGAGTGCACTGCACTCGGTCTGGAGGACGCGGGCCACGGTGCCGTCGGCGGGGGCGGCCACGAGGGCGACGAGGTCGGAGGTCACATCGACCCCGAGCAGCGCCGCGCGCCGCCCGATCGTCTCGAGGTCGTGGGTGCCGCGCGAGAGGATCTCGGCGAGTAGCTCGCCCCGTACCCGGTTGTCGGCCTCGTCGCGGGCGCGCCTCCCGAGCAGGATCAGCGCGATCACGGCCCCCACGCGCTCGAGGACGTGACCGATGTCGGGACGGGGTCCGGAGCCGGCGTGGGCGACGTAGCCGAGGTGGTCGGAGCCGGTGACGACCGGGGTGACCACGACGGAGAGGTCGTCGGTGCCGGAGAGGGTGACCGTCGAGGCGAGGTGCTCCGCCACCTCCTCGACGGCCCGTCGGAGCTCCCGGAGCGGCGGGCCCGCCGTTCCCTGGGCCGACCCGATCTCTGCCAGGGCGTCGTCGAAGACCGCGGCGGAGCCTCCGGAGAGCTCGACCAGTTTCTCGACGATCGCGGGGACCGGGGCGCCGGCGACGACGAGCCGGGTGAGGTTCTCGTGGAGGTCCATCGCGGCTTCGAGCTGCACGGAGACGGCCCGCTCCGCGGACAGCGCGTCGCGTGTCTCCGCGAGGTCCGCCTCCGTTCGGCCCGCGCGTTCCGCGGCGTCCAACGCGATCGACGTGTGGTCTGCGAGGAGGGCGAGCACCGTGATGTCGTCCTGGCTGAAGTCGCGGGCCGAGCGGTCCGACGTGAAGAGGATCCCGGTGAGTGTCCCGTGCTTCTTGACCGGCACGCCGAGGATCGCGGCGAGTCCCTCCTCCACGATGATCGGGTCGATGACGTGCGTGTACTGCTCGTCCTCGAGGTAGTTGCGCGTCCATCTGGGCGCCATGGCCTCGGCCACCTGGCCTCCCAGCCCTAGACCCATCCCCAGCCGGATGGTGTCGAACCGCGGGCTGGTCGCCCCCTCGGTGGCCCGCATGTAGGTGTCGCCGCGTTCGCGGTCCAGGAGCATGACGTAGGCCAGATCGGTGCCGAGGAGCTGGCGGGCCTTGCGGATCGCGGTGTGGAGGACGGCGTCCTCGTCGTGCGCCGCGGTGAGTTCCCCGGCCGCCTCGAAGAGGTCCCGGAGGCGGCGGGCGAGCGTCACCGCCACCTCATCGGCCGACGACGCGGGCCCGGTCGGACCCCGGAGGCGGCGCATCGGGAGGTGGGCGTTTATCCATACAGACGGCTCCATCAGTAGGGGAAGCTCCATTGTATGTGAAGGGCATCACTCTTACGGTCGGGTGACGCCCGATCCGATGTGAGGGGCCTCACAGCCCCGCGAGGAGAGATGATGCGAGGAACCGTGGGGGCGCGACCGTGGCGTCCCGCGCTCGGGCCCGACGACTTCGAATGGGAGATCCCCGACCGTTTCAACATCGGCGCGGCCTGCGCCCAGGCGCATCCGGCCGATGCACCCGCGATCATCGTCGATCGCGGGGACGCAGACCCCGAGGTGCTGACGTTCGGCGCCCTGTCGGACCGGGCGCTGCGGCTGGTCGGCTACCTCCGGGAGCGTGGCGTGGGAGTGGGGGACCGGGTCGCGGTGATGTGCGCCCAGTCCGCGGAGACCGCTGTCGCCCACATGGCCGTCTATCGGATGGGGGCCGTGACGGTCCCGCTGTCGGTGAAATTCGGACCCGAAGCCGCGCTGTTCCGGATGGCGGATTCGGGGGCCGTCGCCGCGGTGTTCGACCCGGAGTGTTTCGACCGCCTCGCCGGGGACCTGGCCGGCCTCCCGGGACTGACGACCGTGCTCGTCACCGGTGGCGGTGTGCCCCGGGCGGTGTCCGGGGGACCGCTCGAGGTGTCCGGGTTCGACGTCGTCGACACCAGAGAACCCGCCGACGCGCTCCCCGACACCGGCCCCGACGACCCGGCCCTGCTCATCTACACGTCGGGCACCACAGGTCAGCCCAAGGGCGCACTCCACGGCCACCGCGTGGTGCTGGGCCATCTGCCCGGGGTCCGCCGTTCCCAGGACGGCTTCCCGGTCGACGGCGACGTGTTCTGGACCCCGGCCGACTGGGCGTGGGCCGGCGGGTTGCTCGACGTGTTGCTGCCGAGCCTCTATTACGGGCGTCCCGTGGTGGCTTCGACTGCTCGACCCACCCCGGAGAACGTGGAGAGGATCCTGCGGCAGCACCGGGTGACGTGCTCGTTCCTGCCGCCCACGATCCTCAAGATGATGCGGTCCTCCGACGTGGACTACTCCCGGACGGGCTTGCGCACCGCCTGCTCGGGAGGTGAGGCCCTGGGTGAATCGGTGGCCGAGTGGGCACGTGACTCGCTCGGGATCGCCGTCAACGAGATCTACGGTCAGACCGAGATCAACCTCATCGTGGGCACCTGCCACAGTGAGTTCGCGACCCCGGCCGGATCCATGGGGCGGCCCACTCCCGGCTTCGAGCTCGAGTTGCTCGACGAGGTCGGTGAGCCCGTGGCCCCGGGCGATGTCGGCGAGATCTGCGTCCGACTTCCCAGCCCCAACGCGTTCCTGCGCTACTGGGAGGCGCCGGAGAAGACCGCCGAGAAGACCGCGGGCGGCGTCGTCCACACCGGCGACCTCGCCCGCGTGGACGCGGACGGCAACTATTGGTTCGCCGGCCGGAACGACGACCTCATCTCCTCCGCCGGCTACCGCGTCGGACCCGGTGAGATCGAGGACCAGATCCTCCGGCATCCCGCCGTCGAGATGGTGGCCGTCGTCGGGGTCCCCGACGACCTGCGCGGGGAGGCGATCGTCGCCTACGTCGTGCCGGCCGACGGCGTCTCCGCGGACGACGGACTCGCGCGCGAGATCCAGGAGTTCGTCAAGGAACGCCTGGCGTTCTACCAGTATCCGCGGAAGGTCGTCTTCCTCGACTCCCTGCCCACCACCGCGACCGGCAAGATCCGCCGCGCACAGCTGCGCAGCGACCACTCCTGACTACCCCTCACCAAGGACACCTCATGAACAATCCCGTCGTCATAGGCGTCGTACTCGCCTACTTCGTGCTCATGTTCGTCATCGGCGCGTGGGCCAACACCAAGATGAAGTCGGCCAGGGAGTTCCTCGTCGCGGGACAGTCTCTCGGCTTCTTCGTCATGGCCATCGCCAGCTTCTCCTCCATCCAGTCCGGCTGGGGCATGGTCGGCGGCACTGGACAGACGTACTCGTGGGGTCTCCAGGCCCTCATCGCCGTCGGCCTCTTCGCCCCGTTCGGCTTCGCCGCCGCCTGGTTTCTCCTGGGAAGCCGACTCAACTGGATCGGCAAGCGGCACCACATCTACTCGGTGCCGGACATCATCCGGGTTCGGTTCCAGGACCGCACCTCGCACGCCACGATGTCGGTCGCGGTGTTCATCGCCTCGGTCGCCTACATGACGGCGCAGGTCACCTCGATCGGTGTGATCATCTCGCTGCTGCTCGGCACCTCGGTCGCCACCAGTGCGTGGATCGGCTCGCTCGTCGTGGCCGCCTACACGATGGCCGGCGGCATGCTCGCGGCCGTGTGGACCGACCTCGTCCAGGGCGTGCTCATGGTGGTCATGTCCGTGGGCCTGTTCATCTTCGCCGTCCAGGTGGCCGGCGGGTGGGTGCCCATGCTCGACACCATCACGAACAGCAGCGCCGAGTTGCTCGCCATCGACGGCGTCAAGTCGCCCACGTACATCTTCGCCTTCGGCCTCATGATCTTCGTGGGCGCCGTCGGGCAGCCCCAGCTGCTCACCAAGTTCCTCATGCTGCGCGACATCACCCAGCTCAAGTGGGGTGCCGCGGTCGCCGGCATCGCCTACGCGGTCACGACTCTGTTCTCCGTGGGCATCGGACTGGCCACCCGATCCATGACGATCACCGGCGACGCCCCAGAAATCGAGAACATCGACGACACCGCCATCTGGTTCCTCGACTCGGTCACGCACCCGATCGTCGGGGGCATCGCGCTCACCGGCCTGCTCGCCGCGATCATGTCCTCGGCCTCGAGCTTCATCACCATCGGTGCCTCGTCGATGATGCGCGATCTGCCCTCGGCGTTCGGCGTCACGGTTGTGCGGGAGCTGCTGTGGAGCCGCATCTCAAGTCTCGTCCTGGTGACCCTCTCCGTGCTGCTCACACTCTTCCTGTCACAGGTCGTCTTCTTGCTCGGGGCGCTCGGCTGGGCGGCGTTCGCCGCGGCGATCGTCGGGCCCGTGGTGATGTCCATCTACTGGCACCGGGCGACAGCCACGGCTGCCACCGTCACGGTGATCTTCGCGATCGTCGGCAACCTCGTCATCACCTCTCTGGCCGCGCGTGACGTCATCACGGTCCCCGAGTTCATGCACGTCGGAGGACTCTCGCTGCTCGTCTCGATCCTCCTCTTCTACGTGGTCTCGCTGGTCACCAGAAACCGGCACCCCCAGGCCACGCTCGACCACCTGTACGGCACGGTCACGTCGTCCACTGGCGCACCGACCCCCACCGCCTCGGCCCGCGACGCCGTCACCACCGAAAGGACCCACGATGCCTGACATCGCCACCACCGTCCGTCCGCAGCCGGCAGGACAGCACCGGCGGGCGGATCTCCTGATCCACGCCTTTGCGGCCGTGGCCGCCGTAGCCACGATCGGTCTGCTCGTGGACGTCTGGCAGATCGTCTTTCTCGCCATCCCGGCGTTCGCGCTCGTGATGATGCTCAAGGGCTCTCTCCGTCAGGACGGCACCTGGGACCGGTCCTCGACGACGGCGGTCGTCGCGTACTGTGCGGGGCTCTCCGCACTGGTGATCTGGTCGATCATGACTTACGGCGGCGACGGCACGTTCTGGGGTCT
The DNA here is from genome assembly GCA_012838445.1 of Intrasporangiaceae bacterium. Classification (GTDB taxonomy): domain Bacteria; phylum Actinomycetota; class Actinomycetes; order Actinomycetales; family Dermatophilaceae; genus F2B08. The sequence continues at coordinate 6,508 of DUPF01000062.1, forward strand.
GCCCACGTCCATGGGCGTGATCGTCTACTTGATCTGGCCGTACACCGCCGTGGTCGCGGGAGCGCTCTATGCGTTCGTGTTCGACCGCACCCTCAAGGATGAGGTGGCGGGAGCGGGGATTCGCTGAGCCTCCGCCCGGCGCCCGAGGTAGCCGCCGATCGCGCCGACCGCGCGGTCGAGCACCTCGGCGTCGGGCAGGCACACGATCCGGAAATGGTCCGGCTCGGGCCAGTTGAAGCCGGTGCCGTGCGTGACGAGGATCCGCTCGGAGCGCAGCAGGTCCAGGACCAGCTCCTCGTCGGAGTCGATGCCGAACAGCTCGCGGTCCAGCCGGGGGAAGCAGTACAGCGCTCCGCGCGGGGCCACGCAGCTCACGCCGGGGATCTCGTCGAGCCGCTCCGCGGTCAGGGCCAACTGGCGTTCGATCCGGCCGCCGGGGTCGATC
>DUPF01000063.1 GCA_012838445.1 Intrasporangiaceae bacterium
CAGGCGAGGGCGTGCGCCACCGCGACGTCGAGGTCGTCGACCCGGATCTCCAGGTGCACCTGCATGTGCTGGTCGCCGTCGGCGGCCGGCCAACTGACCCGCTCCTGGTCCGGTTCCAGTTGCACGGCGAGGGTGATCCCACCGTCCTCGTCGCGGATCGGCACCCAGTCCTCCCCCGCGATCTGCGCAGCCGGAGGCACCGGTCGACCGAGCAGGTCGCCGTAGAAGCGCACCAGCCCCGGCAGGTCCCGCGCGCCGAGGGTGACGGTGGTGACCTCGAGCGTCTTCGCCGCACCCCGCCGCCCCCGCAACCCAACGGCGTCGAAGCGCCAGAACACGTCCGGATAGACCACCGGTCCGCGCATCCAGGCCTCGTGGGCGGGGAGCCTGCGCCACTGGAACGCCGCAGCGGGTATGCGTGTGCTCGGCCTGCGCAGGCCCCACGGCTCGGCGGGCTCGAACCCGAAGCGGGAGTACATCGCCGGGTCGCCCTCGAGGACGACACCGATGGCGCCGGCGTTCTCGGCCTCGGCCATCGCGTGCTCGACCAGGTCGCGGGCGATGCCCTGGCCCTGGTGATCGGGGTGGACGGCGAGCGGGCTGAGCACCGGGATCGGCAGGAGCCGATCCTCGGTGTCCAGCCAGGACCGGGTCAGCATGGTGTGTCCGACGATCCGGTCGTCGACGACAGCGACATACGACTGGCCGGTGAAGCAGGTGTCCGCCTGGAGCGCCGCGACGAGGTCCCCGATCCGTTCCTCCGGGCCGAAGGCCAGGTCGTTCAGCGCCGTGACCGCCGCCAGCTCGTCCGGGCGTTGCCGCCGGAGCTCACGCCGGGGACGGGGATCGGGTGCGCTGGACGGGTCAGGCGCGGACGGCATACTGCCGCAGCTCTCCGGCGAGGTCGGCGTTGACCCGGGCCACGATCCGGGTGCCGTCCTCCTCGTGCTCGGAGGAGACGATCTCACCCTCCTCGTGGACCCGGGAGACGAGGTGGCCCTCCTGGTAGGGCACGAGCGCGTCGACGAGGACGTCCGGGCGGGGCAGTTCCTCGCCGATGAGCGCGCGGAGGGCCTCGATGCCCTCGCCGGTGCGGGCCGAGACCGCGATCGAGTGCTTCTCGTGCCGACGCAACCGGTCCAGGACCTCCGGGGCGGCGATGTCAGCCTTGTTGACGACGATGATCTCCTTGACGTCGGTCGCGTCGACATCGGCGAGCACCGTTCGTACTGCGGTGATCTGGCTCTCCGGGTCAGGGTGGGACCCGTCGACGACGTGGAGCAGCAGATCCGCCTCGGCGACCTCCTCCAGGGTCGACTGGAACGCGTCGACGAGTTGGTGCGGCAGGGCCCGGACGAAGCCGACCGTGTCGGTCAGGGTGTATTCGCGACCCTCCGGGGTCTCCGCCCGCCGGACCGTCGGGTCGAGGGTGGCGAAGAGCTGGTTCTGGACGAGCACCCCGGCACCGGTGAGCCGGTTGAGCAGCGAGGACTTGCCGGCGTTGGTGTAGCCCGCGATCGCCACCGACGGGATCCGGTTGGCGCGACGGCTGCCCCGCTTGGTGTCCCGGACGATCTTCATGTCCTTGATGTCGCGGCGCAGTTTGGCGATCCGGCTGTTGATCCGGCGCCGGTCCAGCTCGATCTTCGTCTCACCGGGACCGCGCGAGCCCATCCCCTGCCCGGCGCCACCGACCTGACCACCGGCCTGTCGGGACATCGACTCACCCCAGCCACGCAGCCGCGGCAGGAGGTACTGCAACTGCGCGAGCTCGACCTGGGCCTTGCCCTCCTTGGACTTGGCGTGCTGGGCGAAGATGTCGAGGATGAGCGCGGTCCGGTCGATGACCTTGACCTTGACGACATCCTCGAGGGCACGGCGTTGGCTCGGCGCCAGCTCGGTGTCGGCGATGACGGTGTCGGCGCCCTCGGCGATGACGATGTCACGCAGCTCGGCCGCCTTGCCCTTGCCGAGATAGGTCGCCGGATCCGGGGTGACCCGCCGCTGGATGACCCCGGCGAGGACGAGCGCCCCCGCCGTCTCCGCGAGGGCGGCGAGCTCCCGCAGCGAGTTCTCGGCGTCCTCGGCGGTCCCCTCGGACCAGACACTCGCGAGGACGACCCGTTCCAGGCGCAACTCGCGGTACTCGACCTCGGTGACGTCCTGGAGCTCGGTCGACAGACCCGGGACCCGGCGCAGCGCCGCCCGCTCCTCACGCTCGAACTGCTCACCGTCGACGTCGTCGTAGCTGTCCTCGTCGGTCAGGAAGCCCGAGTCGTCGAACTCCTCACCGGTCAGCGCGGCGGCCCGGCCCCGGGCGAGGATCCGGTCGATCCGGTCGGCATCGAGCTCGGTCTCGAGGGTGTCCTCGTCGAGGGTGTCCTCGTCGACCCCGTCGACGGTGGGGTCGGACATCGTGGGGTCGGACATGCTGCGTCCGGTCATGGTGCGGCGGGTGGGGCGTGACGTCATGGTCCGTCCAGTCTCCCACTTGTCCCCTCGCCCCCCAACCGACTTTCCTCCCGCCCACCCCCGTCGACGGATGGTTCTGGGCCCGCATCCGCGCCGAAAGCGGTACCGAAACCATCCGTCAACGGTGGGGGTCAGCGTCGGCGGATGGCACGATGACGTCCATGACCCGCCAGCCCGAGGACCCCGAGCAGCAGCCGGGCGACCATTACTTCACCGGTCGGCCGGCCTCTGCGGACGAGCGTCGACGCCGCACCGTCACCCTCGCCGGCCGCGACGTCGCGGTCGAGGTAGCCGGTGGGGTCTTCTCCCCCGGCGGCCTCGACAAGGGCACCGCGGTCCTGCTCGACGAGGTCCCGCCCCCACCTGAGGCCGGCACGTTCCTCGACCTCGGCTGCGGCTGGGGTCCGATCGCGATCACCCTCGCGCTGCACTCCCCCGGCGCGACGACCTGGGCGGTCGATGTCAACGAACGGGCCCTGGACCTCATGCGCGGCAACGCCACCCGCCTCGCGCTGCCGATCCGCGCCGCCCGACCCGACGCGGTCCCGGCGGACGTCCGCTTCGACCTGATCTGGTCCAACCCCCCGATCCGGATCGGCAAAGCCGCGTTGCACGACCTGCTCCGCACCTGGCTGCCGCGGCTCACCCCGGCGGGCACCGCATACCTCGTCGTGTCGAAGAACTTGGGTGCGGACTCCCTCCAGCGCTGGATCGAGTCCGACCTGGGTCAGCCCTGCCGCCGGTATGCCTCACGCAAGGGCTTCCGGATCCTCGCCGTCTCCGCCGCAGCCTGACCCGGCCCGGACCACCTCCCCACACACCACCGCCCGCGACGCAACCACCGCCCCCACACACGACGAAGGTGGGCGATCGGTCGTAATCCGCGGCCGGAATCGACGATCTGCCCACCTTCGCGGGGAGGGTCAGGCGCCCTCGTTGCCGATCTTGCTGTCGGCGCTGTCGCGCGCGGACTTGATCTGGTCGGCGTACTTGCCGCCGGTGGCCGAGTCGGCCTTGCCGGCCGCGGCGTCGAGGGCCTTGTCGCTGTACTGCTCGACCTTGTCGGCATGCTGGGTCGCCAACTCCTCGGCCTTGGCGACCTTGTCGGCGCCGAGGATGTCCTCGGCCTTGCCCTTGATGTTGTCGAAGACGCTCATGGTTGGGGACTGCTCCCTTCGCTGATCGGGCCCGCGGCCGGGTGGTGGCAGACCGGGCATCGATGCCCGATCGACATTCCACCAGATCGGAGGTCGCGGCGCGAGGGGTCCGGGCCGGGATGACACACTATCGGCCATGGCCGTCCGACCCATCGTCATCACCGGAGAGCCCGTGCTGCACCGCCGGGCCGACCCCGTCGAGACCATCGACGCCGAGATCCGCGAGCTCGTCGAGGACATGTTCGAGACGATGGACGCAAGCAACGGCGTCGGCCTGGCCGCCCCCCAGATCGGTGTGGGCCTTCGGATCTTCACCTGGAACATGCGCAACAACGACGGCGTGCCCGCCCGCGGCGTCATCATCAACCCTTACGTCAAGGCGAGCAAGGCACCCGACGGTGCCCCGGATCCGCACGAGGAGTCCGAGGGCTGCCTGTCCGTGCCCGGCGAGTCGTTCCCCCTCCGGCGCGGTGAGCGGGCCGAGGTGACCGGGCAGGACCTGGACGGCAACGAGCTCGCGTTCACCGCGACCGGGTGGTTCGCGCGGTGCATGCAGCACGAGTACGACCACCTCAACGGCTTCCTCTACGTCGACCGGCTCGACGGCCGCTGGGCCCGCAAGGCCAAGAAGGCGATCAAGGGCCACGGCTGGGGCGTCCCCGGCCACTCCTGGATGCCCGGCGTCGACCGCGACCCGTTCGGTCACGACGAGGATGTCGACGGTGGGCACGACAGCCACGACTCGGACGAGGTCGGCGGCGACGTCGGTCCCGAGGACGAGCGCGCCTAGCCCCGTGGACCGGGCACTGCCGATCGTCGCGGTGGTCGGCGCGACGGCGACGGGCAAGTCGGACCTGGCCCTCGACCTGGCCGACGCCCTCGCCGCCCGCGGCACGCCCGCGGAGGTCGTCAACGCGGATGCGATGCAGCTCTACCGCGGGATGGACATCGGCACCGCCAAGGTCCCCGTCGACCAGCGCCGCGGCATCCCGCACCATCTGCTCGACGTCCTTGAGGTCACCGACGAGGCCAGTGTTGCTGTCTACCAGCAGGATTCACGCTCAGTCATCGGACAGGTCCGGGCGCGGGGACGCATACCTCTGCTCGTCGGCGGGTCCGGGCTCTATGTCCGGGCCACGATCGACCAACTGGAGATCCCCCCGACCGATCCGGCGGTGCGGGCGAGTTATGCGGACCTGCTCGAGCAGATCGGCGTCGAGCGGCTGTATGCGTTGCTCCGGGAACGTGATCCCGCCGCCGCAGCAGCGATCGAGCCGCGCAACGGCCGACGGATCGTGCGGGCCCTGGAGGTCATCGAACTGACCGGCCGGCCGTTCTCGGCGACGATGCCGCGGCGGGAATACGTCTCCGCCACGGTCCAGGTAGGACTGCGTGCCGAGCGGACTGCCCTCGATGCGCGGATCGATGCGCGGGTGGAGCGGATGTGGGCCGACGGGCTCGTCGAGGAGGTGCGGGGTCTGGTGCCGCGTGGGTTGCGGGACGGGTTCACCGCCTCCCGGGCCATCGGCTACGAGCAGGCCCTCGCTGAGATCGATGGTCGGATGAGCCGCGAGGAGGCAATAGGGGCAACACAATTGGCGACGCGTCGCTTCGTGCGCCGGCAGGAATCGTGGTTCGGGGCGGACCCACGGATCATGTGGTTCGACAGCGACGCTCCCGATCTCGTCGACGACATCCTGACGCTCGTGGAGCGCTCCAGGACGGAGGCGCAGGAGGAACGGTCGATGACGGACAATGGTGGGCATGTCTGAGGTCACCTTCGTCAAGGGTCACGGCACCGAGAACGACTTCGTCCTCGTGCCCGACCTCGACAACGCCGTCACACTCGCCCCCGAGCAGGTCCGCCGGCTCAGCGACCGCCGGGCCGGGATCGGCGGGGACGGCGTCATCCGGGTCACGCGGACCGCGAGCGTCGACGAGGACTTCGTGCGCGCCCAGGCCGAGGAGGCGGAGTTCTTCATGGACTACCGCAACGCCGACGGCAGCGTCTCGGAGATGTGCGGCAACGGGGTGCGCGTGTTCGCAGAGTTCCTCCGGAGCCAGGGGTTGGTCACCGGCGAGAGCTTCGCGGTGGCCACCCGCGGAGGTGTCAAACACGTCCAGGTCAGCGACCTCGGCTACGCCGTCGACATGGGGCCGTGGCGGTTCAGCGACCCGTCCGTCGCGGCCGAGTTCGGCCACGACACCCTCGTCCACGTCCCGGGCCACGAACCGTTCTCGGCGATCTCCGTCGACCTCGGGAACCCGCATACCGTCGTCGCGCTGCCCCCGGATGTGGACCTGGAGGCGCTCGACCTGTCCGCCCCACCGACACTCAACCCGGCCGCCGCGCACGGCTCCAACGTCGAGTTCGTCCGCCCGCTCGGCCCCGGGCACATCCGGATGCGGGTGCACGAACGCGGCGTCGGCGAGACCCGCTCCTGCGGGACAGGCGCATGCGCTGCGGCGCTCGCGACGAGCTTCTGGGCGACCGGCCGGGTCGAGGACGGTGACCGGTGGGTGGTCGAGGTCCCCGGCGGGACCCTGCAGGTGCGGGCGCTGCCCGGTCAGCGCGTCGAACTCTCCGGTCCGGCCGTCCTCGTCGCCGAGGGGACGGCCTGCCTGTGAGCCGTGGCATGCGGCCTCGGGGCAGCGAGTCGTCCCTGTCGGCCGCACTGCGCCCGGACAACCTGCGTTCGGCCGCGCTGACGATGGGTGGCCTGGCCGGGGTCATGGTCATCCTCCAGATCCTCAACGCGGTGACCGGCTATGCCCTCAACGCCAACGTGGGCCTGGTGAGCCGTCGCGTCGCCGGACTGGACGGCATCCTCTTCGCACCCCTCCTGCACGGCGGCTGGCCGCATCTGGCCGGCAACCTCGCGATGCTCCTCCTCCTCGGCGCACTGCTCTTCGTCGGTGGGGTGCGCGAGTTCGTCATCGCGACCGCATGCGTGTGGCTGCTCGGTGGCCTCGGGCTGTGGCTCCTCGGACCGAGCAACACGGTCACCATCGGCTCGTCGTCACTGGTCTATGGGTGGCTCGCCTACCTCATCGCCCGGGGCATCTTCACCCGCAGCATCTGGCAGTTGCTCATCGGCGCTGTCCTGGCCGTCCTGTACTGGGGTGTGCTGTGGTCCGGGATCGTGCAGACAGCCTGGATCGACCTCATCGCCGACACGAACGTGTCGTGGCAGGGTCACCTGTTCGGTGCGGTCGGCGGTGTCGTGGCCGCGGTGCTGCTCGGTCGGCGGGTCCGGGGCCGAGTCGTCTCGCGCGAGCGTCGCACTGGACCGGTCATCTAGGACCTGAGGCTTCGAGCGCCCCGGTCGTCACAGGCCGCAAGCGGGAGCGGATGCGACGGCCTTCGGCGCACCGATCGACGGCATCCCGAGGGAGACAGCGGGTTTGCCGGGCACGGGCGCATCCTCGAGTGCCGCCCAGGCGTCGCCGCCCGCGGTCCGGCGCACCGCATACGTCCCACCGTGGAGGGGACCGTCCGCGACGAGGTGATGCGGGGCCCCATAGGTGACTCCGACGGTGACGAGATCACCCGGGCGTGGACGCTCCCCACCCTCGGGCACGGAGAAGTGGACGAGCCGGTTGTCGCGCGCCCGGCCCGACATCCGCGCGGTCTCGCCGTCCTTGCGGCCCTCGAATGGCGCGACGAGCACCTCGACGTCGCGACCCTCGAAGCGGCGGTTCTCGGCCCAGGAGATCTCCTCCTGGAGGGCGATGAGGCGGTCGAAGCGTTCCTGGACGACCGCCTTGGGGACCTGGTCCGGCATCGTCGCGGCGGGAGTGCCGGGGCGGATGGAGTACTGGAACGTGAACGCACTCGAGAACCGTGCTGCCGCAACGACATCCAGCGTTCCCTGGAAGTCCTCCTCGGTCTCACCGGGGAAGCCGACGATGATGTCGGTCGTGATCGCGGCGTCCGGCATCTGCTCGCGGACCCGATCGAGGATGCCGAGGAACTTCGTCGACCGGTAGGAGCGGCGCATCGCCTTGAGGATCCGATCGGAGCCGGACTGCAGCGGCATGTGCAGACTCGGCATGACGTTGGGTGTCTGCGCCATCGCGGCGATGACGTCGTCGGTGAACGCGGCCGGGTGCGGGGAGGTGAACCGCACTCGCTCCAGCCCGTCGATCTGCCCGCAGGCCCGCAGCAGCTTCCCGAATGCGAGCCGGTCGCCGAACTCCACGCCGTAGGTGTTGACGTTCTGCCCGAGCAGCGTCACCTCGACGACCCCCTGGGCGACGAGCGCCTCGATCTCGGCAAGGATCTCACCCGGCCGGCGATCCTGCTCCTTGCCGCGCAGCGCGGGGACGATGCAGAACGTGCACGTGTTGTTGCAGCCGACCGAGATCGACACCCACGCGGCGTAGGCCGAGTCCCGACGGGTCGGCAGGGTCGAGGGGAAGGTCTCGAGCGATTCGAGGATCTCGACCTCGGCCTTCTTGTTGTGCCGGGCCCGATCGAGCAATGCAGGCAGGCTGCCGATGTTGTGGGTGCCGAAGACGACATCGACCCACGGCGCGCGCTCGACGATCGTGGCCCGGTCCTTCTGCGCCATGCACCCGCCGACCGCGATCTGCATGTCGGGGTTGCGGGTCTTGGCCGGGCGCAGCTGCCCGAGATTCCCGTAGAGCTTGTTGTCGGCGTTCTCACGCACCGCACACGTGTTGAACACGACGACATCGGCGACCTCGGGCCGCTCCTGCGCAGGCACGCTCGCGACGTCGACATACCCGGCGGTCTCGAGGAGTCCGGCGAGCCGTTCGGAATCGTGGACGTTCATCTGGCACCCGTGGGTGCGGACGTCGTAGGTGCGTGCAGCCATAACGAGACAAGGGTATGCCGCCCTCGCCTCGGTCCCCGAATCCTCGCCTTCGCCTCGGCCTCCGGCGGGCGACCCGTGCCCGTCACCGCGCCAGTTGCCCGCGTCCGCGCCACTTGCCCGGCGCCGCGCTACGTATTACTGGTGCACCGCCGGGATCCTGGCGCACCGGCGGACTTCCCGCGCGTCGACCTGCCATCGTCCGCCGCCATAACTTCGCGATTGCGAAGTTATGGCGGGGATGCGTTACCAGCCCATCCGGTCGACGACCCACGACGCGATCGCCAGACTCGATGTCGCCGCGGGTGATGGTGCGTTGCGCACGACGGTGATCCGGTCCTCGACGTCGACGCGGAAGTCGTCGACGAGACTGCCGTCCCGGTCGACCGCCTGGGCCCGCACCCCGGAGGGTCCGCGGCGTACATCGGCGAGTTCGATCTCGGGGACATAGGCTCGCGCAGCGTTGAGGTAGGTGCGCAGGGAGACCGAGCCGACGACCTCGCGCACGCCGGTGCGCCAGTGCTGCCGGGCCATCGACCAGAAGCCCGGCCAGGTCGCGATCTCCCGCAGGTCACGGGCGGTGAGCGAGGTGCGGTCATACCCTTCGCGGGCGGTGGCGAGTACCGCGTTGGGCCCGATCTCCAACGATCCGTCGACGCGGCGGGTGAAGTGGATCCCGAGGAAGGGGTAACGCGGATCCGGCACCGGATAGATCAATCCCCGAACGAGGTCCGCCCGGGACGGGACCACCCGCAGGTACTCACCACGGAAGGGTACGATCCGCGGCGCAGCTGGTCCCCCTGCGAGCAGGCCCAGCCGATCGGCCTGCAGACCGCCGCACGCGATCACGGCATCGGCCCGCACCTGCCCCATGCTCGTCGTGACCTGGACCCCGCCGGCCAGCCGTCGCATACCGAGAACTGTTGTGTTGAGCCGGATCTGGCCTCCTGCGGCCTCGATGTCGTGGGCGAAGGAGTGGGCCACGGCGACGAAGTCGGTCACCGCGGTGCGGGGTGAGTGCAGCGCAGCCAGGCCGACGGCCGCCGGTTCGAGCTCGCGGATCCCGGCCGGGTCGATCCGGCGCAGTCCGGGCACGCCGTTGCGTCGGGCCGAGTCCTCGAGGGCGTCGAGGCGGTGCAGCTCCTCGGGGCGGACGGCGACGACGATCTTGCCGATCTCGGCGTAGGGCAGTCCGTGCTCGATGCAGTAGTCGCGCAGCATCACCCGCCCCCGGGTGCACAGATCCGCCTTGAGACTGCCGGGCCGGTAGTAGATGCCGGCGTGCACGACTCCGCTGTTGCGTCCGGTCTGGTGGGTCGCGAGGCGGGGCTCCTTCTCGAGGACGAGCACCGACGTCCCGGCACGGCGTCGGGCCACCTCGCGAGCGACGGCCAGTCCGAGGATGCCGCCGCCCACGACCGCGACGACCGGGCCGGCTGAAGCCATGCCCCCAATCTATGACGTCGTCGGCATCGGACCCTTCAGTCCGAACCAATGAGTATGTGGGCTCACGGTATTCGGCCCACGATCCGGCGAGAATGGGAGTGCACGGCACTTCGCCGGCCCAGACCCAGGAGAGCGCCATGAAGCGTCTGACCCAGTCCCTCCCCTACCTCGCCGCAGCGATCGTGGGCTACTTCGTCCCTGCCGCCCTGACCCCCCTCGGAGCATTCGGTTCCGGTGACGGCAAGGCCATCGCCTTCAGCAGCCTGCTCCTCATCAACCCCATCGTCACCGCTGCCGCGGCCGCCCTCCTGACACGCCGCCACGGGGTGACGTGGTGGTTCCCGGTCCTGACCGCCGCTGCCTTCCTGCCGATCGCCCTCATCCCGCCGCTCAACGACAGCGCCTTCGTCTACGCGGGGCTCTACCTCGTCACCGGCGCCCTCGGGACCGGCCTGGGATGGCTGCTGCGGACGTGGGGTCGGAAGCCGGCAGATCCTGCACCGACGGCCGACCCGGCGCCCAGCATCACCACGAACTGAGGTCGTCACGCCCGCCGTCCTCCCGGACACCTCTAACCTGGTTGTGGAGTTAGCCACCCGAGAGGGACCACCGCCGGAATCCCGGGCCGGGCCGGTCCGTTGACTACGGTGGACACGACGTCACGCAAACACGGGAGGACGGGTCGGTGCGCACCCTGCTCAACATCATCTGGTTCGTCTTCGGCGGATTCTGGCTCGCCCTGGGGTATGCGCTGGCCGGGATCATCTTCTGCGCCCTGATCATCACGATTCCGGTCGGGGTCGCCTCGTTCCGGTTGGCGAGCTACGCGCTGTGGCCGTTCGGGCGGGCAGTGGTCTCGACTCCGCACGCCGGCACCGGGGCGGTGCTGCTCAACATCGTGTGGATCGTGCTCGCCGGCTGGTGGCTGGCGCTCGGCCATGTCATGACTGCCGCTGCGCAGGCGGTGACGATCATCGGCATCCCGCTGGCGGTGGCGAACCTGAAGATGATCCCCATCTCCCTCGTGCCGTTCGGCAAGGAGATCGTGCCGCGGCGGATGCTGCCCCAGGGTACCCGCCCGATGCACTCGATCTGAGGTTTCCCGCCCGGGTGGTGCGGCCACGTCCGTCGTCGTTCGGGCGCCCGAATGGGATTGCCTGTCGGAGTAGGGGATACTCCCGAACGTGAGCACTGATTCGGCGACGTCGTGGCGGACCGTCCTCGGGGACGGCGCGACATGGTTCGGTGGCCGACTGCGGGCGGTTGCCCCGCAGCGCCGCGACCTGACGGTCATGGCGCGCCACCCCAAGTCAGACATCGTCGCCGGTGTCACTGTCGGCATCGTCGCCCTGCCGCTCGCGCTCGCCTTCGGGATCACCTCGGGACTCGGCGCGACCGCGGGCCTGGTGACGGCGGTCATCGCCGGTGCGCTTGCGGCCTTCTTCGGTGGCAGTCACGTCCAGGTCTCCGGACCGACGGGTGCCATGACCGTCGTCCTGGTCCCGATCGTCGCGCAGTTCGGTGCTCGCGGGGTGCTCATCGCGGGACTGATGGCCGGGGTGATGCTCGTCGTCATGGCCCTCGTCGGCCTCGGACGCTACGTGCGATACATCCCGTTGCCAGTCATCGAGGGGTTCACGCTCGGGATCGCGGTCATCATCGGCCTGCAACAGGTGCCGGCGATGTTCGGCAGCGACGCCCGCGGTGAGCAGGTCGTCATCGTGGCCTTCCGGGCCGTCGCCGACTGGGTGCGCAACCCGCAGTGGGCGCCGGTGGCCCTGGCCCTGACGGTTGCCCTCGTGATCCTCGCCCTGCGCCGGGTGCGCCCCTCGATCCCCGTCGCGCTGTTCGCGGTTGCCGCGGCCACGGTCGTCACCGTGCTGGCCAAGTTGCCGGTCGAGGCGATCGGTTCACTGCCGTCGAGCCTGCCGGCACCCCGCCTGCCGGAGATGTCGTGGACGGATATCCGCACACTCGCGGCGCCGGCCCTGGCCATCGCGGCTCTGGCCGCGCTCGAGAGTCTGTTGTCAGCGACGGTCGCCGACGCGATGAGCGTCTCCGGTCGGCACGACCCGGATCGTGAGTTGTTCGGTCAGGGCATCGCCAACCTCGCCAGCCCACTCTTCGGCGGCATCCCGGCGACCGCGGCAATCGCCCGCACCGCGGTCAACGTCCGCAGTGGCGCCCGCACCCGCCTGGCGGCCATCGTGCACGCGCTCCTGCTGCTCATCGTCATCCTCGTCCTCGGCCCGATCGTTGCCCTGATGCCGTTGGCCGCCCTCGCGGGTGTCCTCATCGCCACGGCCGCTCGGATGATCGAGGTCTCCGCGCTCCGGTCGCTGCTGCGTTCCAGCCGCAGCGACGCAGTCGTGTTCTGGTTGACCTTCCTCGCCACGGTCGGGCTCGACCTGGCCACCGCCGTCATCCTCGGTATCGTCGTCGCCGGGGTCCTGGCGCTGCGGCACATGGCGATGGCGACCCGCGTGCACGAGACGTCCCTGGACCAGTCCGTCAAGGAGGACGTGGCCCGGATCGGGACGTTCGGGCGCACGGACTCCGGCGATGGGGACGAGGAGGTGGACCACTCCGCCGAGGAGCGGGCACTGCTCGACGAGAAGATCCTCGCGTTCCGATTCGACGGGCCACTGTTCTTCGGAGGCGCCCACTCGGCACTCGTCGAGCTCGCCGACATCGACGATGTCGTCGTCGTCATCCTGCGGATGGGTCACCTGACGTCGTTGGACTCCACCGGCGCAGCACTCCTCACCGAGACGATCCGGGCGTTGGAGTCACGCGGGGTGACCGTGCTCATGTCGGCGCTGCAGGACCGGCACCGGGGGCAACTGGATGCGACGGGGATCCTCGCCGAGCTCAAGGCGGCTCGACATGTGTTCCGGGAGACCCCGGTCGCGATCGCCCACGCCCGCCGTCACGTGGCGCGCGACGGACACCACCATTCACCCTCGGTGCGGCCGTCGGCGGAGGAGGAGACGACGCCCTGACTAGTCCCGCTGGAACGCCGGGTCGGCGTCGACCACCTCGCGGATGACCCGAAGGCTCAGGCCGGCGGGATAGCCCTTGCGGGCGAGCATCCCGGCCAGGCGCCGCATGGCGACGTCGCGACCCAGGCCGCGCATCCGCGACATCCTCGCCTCGACCAACTCCCGAGCCCGCTCCTGCTCGTCGATCGGACCCACCTGCGCCAGGACCTCGTCGGCGGTGTCCCGGTCCACTCCCTTGGTGCGCAACTCGTGCGCCAGAGCCCGCTTGGACAGACCCCGGGTGACCTGCTTGGAGCGCACGTAGGCCTCGGCGAACTTCTCGTCATCGACCAGGCCGACCTCGCTCATCCGGTCCAGGACTGCCTCGGCGACGTCGTCCGGGCAGTTGCGTTGCCGGAGCTTCTCGCGCAACTGATGTCGGCTCTTGGGAGACATGGCCAACTGGCGCAGCACGATGGCCCGGGCCACCGCATACGGATCGGCGTCCCGGTCCTCCGCCGGCTCGGCGACAGACGCACCTTCCGCATCCTCGACGGATGCTCGCCTCGGTGGCGGTGTCGAACCGGGTGACCTGACCTCGTCGAAGAGTAGTCCGGTCGACTCACCGTCCTCGATGCGGGACACCGCGGCTCGCAGCGCCTCCAGGTCGGGGGCGCTGCGAGCAGCGGCGTGATGAGCGTTGGCGTTGCGAGCGTTGGCGTTACGAGCGTTGGTGCGACGGTCTCGGCCGCCCTCCATCTCGTCAGTCATCTCGCGCCCTCTCGCTGCATCCGGTGGGACCGGCTGACCTCACCAGGCTGGTCAGAGCCGGTCAACCAGAACGAGCACCGTAGATCAGAACTCGACCGGAACCTCGGTGTCCGCGCCGGGCTCCTCGGTACGACGACCGACGCCGAGCTTGTCCTTGATCTTGCGCTCGAGCTCGTCGGCGAGGTCGGGGTTGTCCTTGAGGAACTGGCGGGCATTCTCCTTGCCCTGGCCGAGCTGGTCACCGTCGTAGGTGTACCAGGCGCCGGCCTTGCGGACGAAGCCGTGGTCCACACCCATGTCGATGAGGCCGCCCTCGCGGGAGATGCCCTGACCGTAGAGGATGTCGAACTCGGCCTGCTTGAACGGCGGGGACACCTTGTTCTTGACGATCTTGGCCCTGGTGCGGTTACCGACCGCCTCCGTGCCGTCCTTGAGGGTCTCGA
>DUPF01000064.1 GCA_012838445.1 Intrasporangiaceae bacterium
CGCCGAATCGGGCCACGACGTCGTGCTCGTGGCCCGGGACGAGGAGCGCCTCGCCGAGGTCGCCCACGAGATCGAGAGCAGGTATGCGGTCCGCGCCGAGGTCCTGCCCGCCGACCTGGTCGACCGGGCGGCTCTGGAACGGGTCGCCGACCGGGTCCGCAGCGGCGATGCGCCGATCGACATCCTCGTCAACAACGCCGGACTGGGCCTGAAGACCTCGTTCACCGAGAACGACCTGGCCACGGAGGAAGCCGCGTTCGACCTCATGTGCCGGGCCGTGCTCGTCCTCTCCCACGCCGCGGCGACGACGATGAAGGCGCGCGGCAGGGGACAGATCATCAACGTCTCCTCGGTCGCCTCGTTCATCTCGGCCGGGACCTACTCGGCCGCCAAGGCGTTCGTCACCGTCTTCACCGAGGGGTTGGCGACCGAACTCGCCGGCACCGGGGTGACCGCGACAGCGCTGTGCCCGGGCTTCACGCACACCGAGTTCCATGAGCGCGGCGCGATGGATACCTCCTACCTGCCGGAGTTCGCGTGGCTCGACGCGCCCGAGGTCGTCGCCGCGGGCATCGCCGACGCCCGCCGGGGCAAGCCGGTCTCGGTGCCGAGCGCGAAGTACAAGGCCGTCGTCGGCCTGCTCCAGGTGGCTCCGCGAGCTCTGTTGCGGGCCCGGCTCGCTACCCCCAAGCACCGCCGCTGAGGCCGCGGTCCCCGCTCGTCGTCGGGGAGGGTGGCGCAGTCGTTGACGGATGGTTCTGGGCCCGCTTCTGGGCAAAAAGCGGGCCCAGAACCATCCGTCAACGGGGGTGGGCGGTGGGGTTTGTACGCTTGCCAGCGTGAGCCATGACGACGCGACCGCCCCCAACGACACCTCCAACTCCCATGACACCGACCGGGACCGCCTCCTGCAGATCGTCAAGGACAAGGCGATCGTGCACGGTCGGGTGACGTTGTCCTCCGGGAAGGAGGCCGACTACTACGTCGACCTGCGCCGGATCACCCTCGACGGGGAGGCCGCACCGCTCGTCGGGCGGGTCATGCGCGACCTCGTGCGGGACCTCGACTTCGACGCCGTTGGCGGCCTGACCCTCGGTGCCGACCCGGTCGCCACGTCCATGCTCCACGCGGCCGCGGCGGCCGGTGAGCGGCTCGATGCGTTCGTGGTCCGCAAGGCAGGCAAGGCGCACGGCCTGCAGCAGCGCATCGAGGGTCCGTCGATCACGGGCCGCCGGGTGCTCATCGTCGAGGACACCTCGACGACCGGGGCCTCCCCGCTCGAGGCCGCCACGGCCGCGACGGAGGCCGGTGCCACCGTCGTCGGCGTGGCGACGATCGCCGACCGGGCCACCGGAGCAGGCGAGAAGTTCGCGGAGGCGGGGCTGGCATACCGGTTTGTTTATTCGCTGCAAGACCTCGGTCTGGCCTGATCCCCGTTACGCTGAAGACATGATTACTGGCCTCATCATCATCGGCGTCATCCTCGTGGTGCTCGTCCTCGGGTTCGTCGCCCTCTACAACGGGCTGATCAAACTGCGCAACCTCGTCCATGAGGCCTGGGCGCAGATCGACACCGAGCTCAAGCGCCGTCACGACCTGATCGGCAACCTCGTGGAGACCGTCAAGGGGTATGCCGCGCACGAGAAGGGCACCCTCGAGGACGTCATGAAGGCGCGGGCCGCCGCGATGCAGCCCGGTCAGTCGCCGGCCGACACGGCCGCCAGTGAGGGTGAGCTGACCAAGGCGCTCGGTCGACTCATCGCCGTCGCCGAGGCCTACCCGGACCTGAAGGCGAATCAGAACTTCCTCGCGCTGCAGCAGGAGTTGACGGGCACCGAGGACCGGATCGCGTCGGCGCGGCGCTACTACAACGCCACCGTGCGGGAGCTCAACACCAAGGTCGAGTCGATCCCGACGAATTTCGTCGCCGGCATCGCCGGAGTCGGCAAGGAGGAGTACTTCGAGGTCGAGGGCTCCGAGCGTGACCCGGTGCGGGTCGACTTCGGCCAGCGCCAGGACATCCCGCCGCCCGGCTCCTACGCCGGCACGGACACCCCGGCCGTCGAGCCCGCGCCGCAGAGCGACCAGATCGACCCGCCGAAGGCCTGATCCCCAGCGCCTCAGTTGTGCCGTCCGCGTGCTATGTCACGCGGACGGCACAACTATGTGGTCGGGGTTCGGGACGATATTGCGGCCTAAGCGCGCGGCTCGCCGAGGTCCTCGGCCGCCTCCCCGACCTCTTCGCCGAGGTTCTCCACCGCCGTGCCCACGGTGGTGCGTCCACGGCGGTGCCGCCAGTACTCGAAGACCATCGGCATGACCGAGAACGCGACGATGAGCAGGATCGCGGCCTCGAGGTTGTCGTGGATGAACTCGATGCCGCCGAGGGCGTGGCCGAGGAGGGTCAGGCCGGTCGCCCACAGCACTGCGCCGACGGCACTCCACACGAAGAAGTGCCGCCGCTCCATCCGCGAGACCCCCGCGACGACCGTGATGAAGGTCCGCACGATCGGGACGAACCGCCCGATCACGAGCGCCTTGGCGCCGTGCTTGTCGAAGAACGCATGCGTCTGGTCGAAATACTTCTTCTTGATGAACCGCCCCTCCCGCTCATAGAGCGGGGTGCCGATCGCCCGACCGATCTCGTAGCCGGTGACGTTGCCGACGAACGCCGCCGTGCTCAGGATCGCGCACGCGACCCAGATGTTGATCGCGATGTCGCCCCGGGCGATGAACAGCCCGATCGAGAACAGCAGGGAATCCCCGGGCAGGATCGGGAACAGCAGCCCGCACTCGATGAAGACGATCGCCACGCTGACCCAGAAGAACTGGGCACCGAAGCGCTCCAGCAGCCATTGGGGGTCCATCCAGTCCGGGCCGAGCGCAGGAAGCATGCCGTCCAATGTAGGCGTCCACCGGCGGCACCACCGCATCGACGCAACGCCGGGGGCACTAGATTTGGCTTCGACCCACCTGCACCTGAGGAGTTCGTATGCTTCTGCCCCGCCCCGTCCTGGCCGGTATCGGCGTTCTTTCACTGGCTGTCCTCGCCGCCTGCGGCTCCCCGACCGATGAGCCGACCGGTGGAGCGGACAGCCCGAGCACGCCGGCCACGGCGCAGAGCCCCGCCACGGAGGATGCCGCCACCGACGGCCCCGATGCCGCCGACCCGCCCGCCGGTCTCGAAGGCTGCACCCCCGACGACCTGCAGACCGTCAAGGCCGGGGTCTTCACCATCGGCACCGACAAGCCGGCCTATCCGCCGTGGTTCATCGACGACGACCCGGCCAACGGCAAGGGCTACGAGTCGGCCGTCGCGTATGCGATCGCCGACCGGCTCGGCTTCGACAAGGAAGCCGTCGAGTGGACGGTCGTGCCGTTCAACATGGCCATCGCGCCGGGGGCCAAGACCTTCGACATCGACATCAACCAGGTCTCGATCACCGACGAGCGCAAGAACGCGGTCGACTTTTCCTCCGGCTACTACGACGTGCGCCAGACGGTCATCACCGTCGCCGGCAGTCCCATCGCCGACGCCACGTCGATGGCCGACCTCAAGGACGCCAAACTCGGGGCACAGGTCGGGACGACGTCCTACACCGCCGCGACCGAGCAGATCGCGCCCAGCCAGCAGGTCGCCGTCTTCGACTCCAACGACGTCGCCGTCCAGGCCCTCCAGAACGGTCAGATCGACGGTCTCGTCGTCGACCTGCCGACAGCGTTCTACATGACCGCCGCCCAACTCGACGACGGGAAGATCATCGGTCAGCTGCCGCCGCTCGGGCAGGCCGCCGAACAGTTCGGCGCCGTCCTCGACAAGGACAGCCCGCTGACCGAGTGCGTCACCGAGGCGGTCGACTCCCTGCGCGAGGACGGCACCCTCGACGCCCTCGTGACCGAGTGGCTCTCCAGCGAGGGCGCACCCGAGCTGGACTGATCCCGGCGAGCCGGCCACCGCATACCCCGTGACGCCCACCGACGACTGGCAGCCGTCCGCTCTCGAGCGGGAACGGGCCGCCTACCGACGATCCCGGACCATCCGGTCCGGGATCGTCGCCGGCACGTCCACGACCGTCCTGCTCGTGGCCGTCTCCCTCCTGGTCGTCACCTCGCCGGGGTGGCCGCGGGTCAAGGAGACCTTCTTCGACTGGGACAAGGCGCTCGACTCCTTCCCGGCCGTCCTGCAAGGGCTCTGGCTCAACATCAGGATCATGCTCGTCTGCGGGGTCATCATCGCGATCCTGTCGATGCTCCTCGCGGTGATGCGGACCATCCGCACCCCGGTCGCGTTCCCGCTGCGGCTGTTCGCGACCGCGTTCGTCGACCTGTTCCGGGGGCTGCCGCTGCTCCTCGTGATCTTCCTCCTCGGCCTCGGCGCGCCCGCCCTGCGCCTGTCCGGAGTGCCGAATTCCGCTCTGTTCTGGGGGAGTACGGCGATCGTGCTGTGCTATGCGGCCTATGTCGCGGAGGTGCTGCGCGCAGGCATCGAGTCCGTCCACCCCTCGCAACGGGCGGCGGCCAGATCGCTCGGCCTGAGCTACTACCAGACGCTGCGGCGCGTCGTCATCCCGCAGGCCGTGCGCCGGGTCATGCCCGCCCTGATGAACGACCTCGTCTCGCTGCAGAAGGACTCCGGCCTGATCGCCGTCCTCGGGGTCATCGACGCCATCCAGGCCGCCCGGATCGAGACCGCCCGCGACTTCAACTTCACCCCGTATGTGGTGGCCGGGTTCCTCTTCATCTGTCTGACCATTCCGATGGCCAGGTTCACCGACTGGCTGGCCCGCAGGCAGGGATTCCAGGGCGCCGGGGGGAACCTGTGACCGGGGTCGTCGGGGCCGGACCGCAGGGGCGAGGGGCGCATACCTCCCCCGTGCTGACGCTGGACCAGGTCCGCAAGAGCTTCGGCGACCACCTCGTGCTGCGCGACATCACCCTCGACGTCGAGCCGGGGGAGTGCGTCGTGCTCATCGGGGCGAGCGGGTCCGGCAAATCGACCATCCTGCGTTGCATCAACCTGCTCGAGCAGATCGACGACGGGCGGATCATCCTCGACGGGCAGGACATCTCCGACCCGCGTGTCGATGCCGACGCGGTCCGCTCCCGGATGGGGATCGTCTTCCAGGCCTACAACCTCTTCCCGCACCTGTCAGTGCTCGACAACATCACTCTCGCCCCGATCCACGTGCATCGGATCGCTCGTCGCGAGGCCGAGGCCAGGGGTATGGCGATGCTCGAACGGGTCGGCCTGCCGGAGAAGGCGACGGCCCGCCCCGATGACCTGTCCGGTGGGCAGCAGCAGCGGGTCGCGATCGCCCGCGCGCTGGTCAACAACCCGAAGGTCATGCTCCTCGACGAGGTCACCTCGGCGCTGGACCCCGAACTCGTCGGGGAAGTGCTCACACTGCTGCGCGACCTGAAGGAGGAGGGGATGACGATGATCATCAACACCCACGAGATGGGGTTCGCCCGCGACGTCGCGGATACCGTCTGCTTCCTCCACGACGGGGTCATCCACGAGCAGGGTCCGCCCGAGCAGGTCATCAGCGACCCACTCCAGCCGCGGACCCGACAGTTCCTCTCCCGCATCCATGGCTGAGTCGAGCGGATCCAGCGGCGGCGCCGGGGTCGGACCATGGGTCGGACCCCGGCCGGCGGGGGAGCACTGGGACCCGGACCTGCTCCGCGACGGTGATGCCCGCAACGTCGAGGACCGCTACCGCTACTGGCGACACGACGCGATCGTCGCCGACCTCGACCGGCGCCGACACCCGCTGCAGATCGCGGTCGAGAACTGGTCCCACGACTTCAACATCGGATCGGTCATCCGGACCGCGAACGCATTCAACGTCAAGGCTTTTCACATCATCGGCCGGCGCCGCTGGAACCGTCGCGGGGCCATGGTCACCGACCGCTATCAGCACGAGCACCACCATCCGGACATCGCCTCGCTGGTGGAGTATGCACACGCCGTCGGCCTGCACCTCGTCGGCGTCGACAACGTCCCCGGCTCGGTCCCGATCGAGGCGACCGCACTGCCCCGGGAGGCGCTGCTCGTCTTCGGCAGCGAGGGCCCCGGGCTCAGCGATGCGGCCCGGCAGGCGTGCGAGCTGATCGTCCACATCACCCAGTTCGGCTCGACCCGCTCGATCAACGCCGGCGCAGCGGCCGCGATCGCGATGCACACGTGGGCGCTGCAGCACGTCCACGACTGGAGGCCACCGCCCGGGTGAGTCGAAGGGAGATGCGCGCACCGCATACCCCTTTGTAGAGTGGCCCCCATGACTGCCGCCGCGACCCCCGAGTCCCGGCGCTCGCGCCCCACCGCGCTGATCATCGTCGTCCTCGCCCTGTGCGGCACGCTCGTCTCGTTGCAGCAAACCCTCGTGCTGCCGCTGCTGCCGGACTTCCCCGAGATCCTCGGCACCTCCGCGGACAACGCGTCGTGGCTCGTGACGATCACCCTGCTGACCGCGGCGGTCGGCACCCCGATCGTCTCGCGGCTCGCGGACATGTTCGGCAAGCGGCTCATGCTCATCACCTGCATGTGGTCGGTCATCATCGGCTCGCTCATCGCGGCCCTGTCGAGCAACCTGGCCCTCGTCATCCTGGGCCGCGGGTTCACCGGACTCGGTGCGTGCCTGGTGCCCGTCGGGATCTCGATCATGCGCGACCACCTGCCCGCCGAGCGGGTCAGCTCCGGTGTGGCGTTGATGTCCGCGACCCTCGGCATCGGCGGGGCGGTGGGCATGCCGCTGGCCGGGCTGATCTACGAGAACCTCGACTGGCACGCGATCTTCCTCGTCTCGGGCGGCTTCGCCGTCGTCATGCTCATCGCGGTGCATCTCGTCGTGCCGGAGTCGGCGGTCAAGACCCGGGGCCGGTTCGACTACGCCGGCGCGATGCTGCTGTCGGTGGCGTTGACGTGCTTCCTGCTCGCAGTGAGCAAGGCCGGGACGTGGGGATGGGGTTCCCCGCGGACCCTGATCCTGCTGACCGTCGCCGCGCTCGTGCTCTCCGCTTGGGTGCCGTGGGAGTTGCGGGCCAGCCAACCGCTCGTCGACATCCGCACCTCGACCCGGCGCACTGTGCTGCTGACGAACACCGCCTCGGTCCTGACCGGCTATGCGATGTTCGCGAACTTCCTCACCTCGATCCAGCAGGTGCAGATGCCGGTCGAGTCCGGCTACGGCTTCGGTCTGTCGGTCATGACCGCCGGTCTGGTCATGCTGCCCAGCGGCATCCTCATGGTCATCATGGCGCCGGTCGCGGGCGTTCTCGTCACCCGGTTCGGGCCGCGCGCGGTCATCATCAGCGGCTCGCTCATCATGGCCGTCGGCTTCGTCGGCCGCGTCGTCTGGCACAGCTCGGTGCTCGAGGTCGTCCTGACCTCCGGACTGGCCGCCCTCGGGACGGCATTGGCCTTCGCGGCGATGCCGGTGCTCATCATGGCATCGGTGCCGATCACCGAGACGGCCTCGGCCAACGGCCTGAACACCCTGCTCCGCTCCATCGGCACCGCGTCGGCCTCCGCAATGGTCGCCGCCGTCTTCACCGTGTTCGCGGCGCCGGTCGGGGACGGGACGCTGGTGCCGACCTTCACCGGATATCAGGTCATCTTCTGGACCGGCACGCTGGCCGCCCTCCTCGCGGCGATGACCGCGGCGTTCATCCGCCGACCCACCCGGATGCGCGAGGAGGACGGCGTCCCGGCGCCGGTCGGCGAGCGGATCCGGGTCGGCGTCCCCGGCGACCAGCCCGAGGTGCTCGTCCGGGGCCGAGTCACCGGCCCGAAGGGGCGCCCGATGCGGCATGCGGTCGCCACCGTCCTGCAACCGGACGGGGAGCACGTCGACTGGGGCCGGACCGACAACGAGGGCCGCTTCGCGCTCGCGCTGCCGGAGGAGGGCACCTATGTCCTCGTCGTCTCGGCCGAGGGCTGGGCGCCGCACTCCTCCATCGTCGAGCTCTCCGCCGACGAATGCGCCGACATCGTCCTGACCCGGCGGCTGCTGCTCGCAGGTCAGGTCACCGACGACGGGGAGCCGATCGGCGGGGTGATGATCGCCCTGATCAAACACTCGGGTGAGTATGCGGGCACCGCCACCGCGGACGACACCGGACATTTCGAGCTCGGGTTGCCGCCGGCCGGACGCTATGTGCTCACCGCGGTCGACCACGCGACCGACCGGACCGCCTCGCGCCTGCTCACCGTGCTCGGTGCCTCGACGACATTGGACATCGACCTCGTCACCGTCATCCCGCGTCAGGGGGACCGAACCGGCGCCCCGGGTGGGGTGTCCACGAGTCTGCCCCGTGGATGAGGTGCTCGTCGAGCGGGTGCTGCGGGCGGTCGAACAGGTGCCCCGGGGCCGGCTCGTCGCCTATGGCGACATCGCCTCGCTCGTGGGGACGGGTCCGCGTCAGGTCGGCTCGATCATGCGGCACTGGGGCGGGAACGTCGCGTGGTGGCGGGTGACGAACTCCTATGGCAATCTGCCGCTCCACCTGTGCGATGAGGCGCGGGAGCGTTGGGCGGCCGAGGGGATCCTCCTGAAACGCAACGGACGCGGCGCCCCCATGCGCGAGTATCGCGCCGACCTCGCGCTGCTGGCGGCGGACTGGGAGCGAGCCTGTGCCGACCTCCCCGATGCCGGGACGTCCTGAGCTCGACGATCCTGGCTGTTCCGTTCCTGTTCCCCCAGGCGCCCTGACGTGTGCCGAGCTCGCCCCGGTGCAATCCCCAGCACCTCCGGCAGTCCTCGGAACCTCCCGTGATCCCGGGAACCTCCGCCGATCGCGTGTAATTGCGTGTGATCAGCGGAGGATGGCCGGACTGGTGGAGGAACCCGAGATCGAGGGAGTATGCGTCGCGCACCTCACGTGCATCCGTCGGCGGGGAGCCGTCAGCGTGACGCGATTCGCGCGGCGCCGCCGCCAGGAACGGTGCCGTCGGCGCGGCGCGCAACCGCCGCCATCAGCGCAGCCGGGCCTGTCGTCGGGCACGTCCTACGTGGGCCGCCTCGGTGATTCGGCGCAGGATGCCGATCGGGTCGTCGAGTTCGGACCAGATGATGCGCTCCACTTCGTATCCGAGGCGGCTGATCCGGCTCTCGCGTTCCTTCTCCGCCATCAGGGCTCGGGTGCCTGCGGCCCCTGCGTACTTGACTTGCCCGTCGAATTCGACCACGACGCATTCCTCGACGAGGAAGTCGACGCGTCCGAGGTGGGTGTCGCCGTCGCGCACGGTGAACTGCGGGACGAAGGACAGCCCGGCATCACGCAGGATGATCCTGGTCCGGCTCTCACCGACCGACTCGGTCAGCGGTTCGGCGGCGTCGATCGCGAGTCGGGCCCGGCGGCGCTGCCGTTCGGGGACATGGAGCAGCGCCTCGTGCAGCTCGGCCGTGGAGCACTTCGCGTGGTGCAGTGCACTGTCCATCGCGCACACCCCGGCCTCGAATCCGTACCTGGCCGCAACCTGCACGCAGGCCAGGGCGGGGTTGACTGACCGCAGGTTGCCGAAGCGGTACCCGTCCGCTGGGGTTGGTGGCTGGACGATCAGGCTCGGTCTGACGCGGGGCTTGGCGACGGCGCTCTCGACGGCGACGAGAGTCAAGGGCGCTCCATAGATGCCCAGACCGAACATGCTCAGCGCTGAATGGTGGCTGGCCCGGTCGGTGCCCGGTCGGGTCCGCAGCACCGCCTTGACCCGGAGGCGGTACCGACGGCCGATGTCGGCCGCCTCCCACACGTCTGTGAGGACGTAGGCGCTGCGGCGGAGTCGCATGGCCGTGCCTTGTCGGACCAGCGCCGTCAGGTCGTTTCCGGTGATCCCGAGCGCCATCGCATCCCCTGCGCTGAAGACCCCGTCCTGGGCTCGCGCCATGACGTGCAGTCGTTGTTCCATGCCCCCAACCCTGGCGCACTTTCCCGCTTGTGGCGCGAAACGCATACTCCGGCTGTGGATAACTCACAGGCACTGGCGCAGATGTGGATGACGTTGCTGGAGAACGGTATTGCCGTGGGAGAATGCCCGGCTGGTAGACCCGGAACCTCCGCACCGTGGGGCTTCCTCCTTCGATCCCCAGAACCTCCGTCGGTCGCGTGCAATTGCGTGTGATCAGCGGAGAGTCTGGCGATCTGGGGAGGTTCCCGGGATCGGCGGAACAAACGGGCGGCGCGCTGCAGGGCCGACCCCCGTCACGACCCAGGTCGCCTACCCGTCACGACCCGAGCCGCCCGCGCGGGACGAGCCAGAGCAGCACCTGGGCGGCGATCGGCAGCAGCGGCCAGATCCAGTTCACGCCGCCGGCGTCGACGATCCCGAACTTCGCCATTACCGCGAGGCCGCCGCAGGTGAGCACGCTCGCGAGGACGGCAAGCCAGGTCGGCGGCGCGGGCCGTTCGTCGCGGCGCGGGTTCTCGAACCGGCCGAGGAGTGCGACGAACCCGAACACGACGACCGCGAGCACGGCGAACCACAACGGCCGGGTCGCCCACCACGCACCGGTGAGCGGTTCGATCCCGAGGCCGAAGCCGCCGAGCAGCAACGAGACACCGATGACGAGCACCATGACGGTCAGGTGCCACAGGTAGAGCGTCATGATCCGGGCATTGACGGCGACGGTGACCAGCCAGGGCCGACGCCGCTGCAGCCACTGCGACAAGGGGCGTTCGGCGAGGAGGATCAGCCCGCCCTGCAACATCCCGAGGAGCAGCATCGTCACCCGGGTCGGGTACGAGTTGTTCAACTCCGCACCGTCGACCCCGATCATCGACACCGGATACGGACCGACACCCACCGCGAGCAGCAGTCCCGCGAATCCGACTGCGGCCAGGCCGATCCGACGCAGGCGAGATGCGAGGGCGCCGTCGAGCCACGCATACCCGAGTTGGTGCACGGTGGCCCACGCGACGAGATAGTTCACGAACCCGATGAGCACCTCCCCTGTGCTGATGCTCGCCGCGTCGATCGCGAGACTGACGGCCAGTCCGCCGACGACGCTCCACCACCGCAGTCGCTCCCACAGCCACAGCGTCACCGGGGCGACCGCGACGATGAGGATGTACGCGGCGAGGAAC
Source organism: Intrasporangiaceae bacterium (assembly GCA_012838445.1). Taxonomy (GTDB): domain Bacteria; phylum Actinomycetota; class Actinomycetes; order Actinomycetales; family Dermatophilaceae; genus F2B08. Next base: position 11,086 of record DUPF01000064.1, read on the forward strand.
CACGTCGGGACGAGCGCGACCTGGGAGGCCAGTTTGAGCGTCGACCCCGGCACTCCGAGGGTGTATGCGGTGCTCGCCAGCACCAACCACGTCACCAGGAGCGGGACGACCGGTCCGCCGAGCCTTTGCAGCCGCGCCCGGACCCAGCCGGCGTAGGGCTGACCCTTGCGGCGGGCCGACCGCCAGGACAGGGCGTTGGCGTAGCCGCCGACGAGGAAGAAGATCGGCATGACCTGGAAGATCCACGTCAGCGGGTGGGTCCAGTCGGCGATGTTGAGCAGGGCGTTCGGGACGACCTCGCCGTCGCGGATGACGACCGCCGCCATGAGCCAGTGCCCGATGACGACGACGGTGATGGCCAGCGCGCGTAGGAAGTCGACGACCCGGTTGCGGGTCGTCGGCGTGGCCTCGGTCATGGCACGGATCGTCGTGGCGTCCATGACTCCACCATGCCGTGGACCGGGCGCAAAGGAGGTGAGTAGCCCTACCCAGTCGCGGTTGAATAGTCCCGTGCCGACCGCCGCCGACCTCCTCCATCGCTTCTACGAACAGATCCGGCTCGCCGACCGCGACCACGGCCCGGACCTGACGATCGAGCGGGATGGCTGGGTGCACCGGGCCTACCCGCCCGACCCGGCGGATCCGCGGGCCATGATCGAGTCGCCGCGCGGTCTGGGGTTCGACCCGGACGCCGAGATCGCCCGCCAGGCACGGTTCTTCACCGACCGCGGTCAGCAGGTGGAGTGGAAGACCTACAGCTACGACGAGCCGACGGATCTCGGGGAGCGGCTCACCGCGGCGGGGTTCGTGGCTGCGTCGGAGGAGGCGCTCCTCCTGGGTGCCGCGACACGGCTCATCGAGCCCGTCCCGCTCCCCAGCAGGTATGCGGTACGCGCCCCTGCAGGAGATGTCGAGTGGGATCAGGTGGAGGCTCTGGACGAAGCGATCTTCGGCGCGGGAGCGGGTCGGTTCGCACGGTTGTTCCGGGCCGAGGAGGCGGCCGATCCGCACCACGTGCGATCGGTGGTCGTCGTCGACGAGGCCTCTGGCCGGATCGTCGCCCAGAGTGTCCTGCGGCTCGTCGCCGACACCGACTTCGCCGGTCTGTGGGGTGGCAAGGTCCATCCGGACCATCGCGGCCGCGGTCTCTATCGGGCGATGACCGCCGTGCGGGCGCGGTGGGCGCTCGACGCCGGACACCCGATCTGCCGGGTCGACGCACTGCCCACGTCGCGGCCGGTGCTCGAGCGGCTCGGCCTGGTGCAGGTGGCGACGACGACGCCCTATCGGCTCACGCCGCCCCAGCGATCCGCGACGGAGTGACCAGTCCCACTCTTTCGTCCCCGCCAC
>DUPF01000065.1 GCA_012838445.1 Intrasporangiaceae bacterium
CCCCCGCCACAACTTCGCAATTGCGAAGTTGTGGCGGCGGCTGAGATGGGGTCCGGCGCTCGTCAGGTGGGTCGCAGCCCGGTCTCCAGGCGGGTGAGGACATGCTCGATGAGGTGGCGCAGCAGCTCCGGGCGCAGTTCCGTCCCGGCAGCATCGATCCCGGCCTGCGGCACCTGGGAGCTGATCACCCCGAAGATCGCGCCGAGGGCGGCGAAGAGGTCGACCTGGTGCAGCGGGTCGGTCGGCGCGCCGGCCCGCAGGGCGCGTTCGCCGGCCATCGCCCAGAGCCGCCACTGGGCCTCGTGGAAGTAGGGCGTCAACTGCGGGTGCGCGGCGGCGAGCCCGGCGAGCGTGGTGAACCGGGTGAGCACCCCGGCGTCGAACTGGTGCCGGACCAGCTCGCGGAGCATCTCGACGATGCCGCCGTCCGGGTCGGTCGGCGGCTCCCAGTCGGCGAGGCCGTCCGCGGCCGTGTGGAGCAGGACGGCCGCGACGGCCTCCTCCTTGCACGTGTAGTAGTTCGAGAAGGTCCGCCGCGAGACGTTGGCCTCGGCGACGATGTCGTCGACGGTCACCGCACCGAGTCCGCGCTCGAGGACGAGGGTGTGGGCGATCAGGGCGAGCCGGCGCTCCATCTCGGCGCGCTTCGCCTCTCGCAGTCCGGGTCCGGCCATGTGCAGCACTATCGCACGAGCTTCAGATCCGGCTGGTCCGCCGACGCCGGCTCGGTGGGCTGGTCCAGCCGCTCCCGGAGCCGGTCACCTTCGATGTCCACCCGCGGCAGGATCCGGTCCAGCCATCGCGGCAGCCACCAGGCACGCTCGCCGGCGATGTGGAGCAGGGCGGGCATGAGCGTCATCCGGATGAGGAAGGCGTCGATGAGTATGCCCGCGGACAGGGCGAATCCGAACTGCCGGATCGTCGTGTCGTCACCGAGGACGAAGCCGCCGAACACCGAGACCATGATGATCGCGGCCGCCACGACGACGGGACTGGCGTGCTGGAAACCGCTGCGGACCGCATCCCTGGCCGCGGCGCCGCGGACGTGGTCCTCCCGCATCGAGGCGCCGAGGAAGACCTGGTAGTCCATCGCCAACCCGTAGAGGATGCCGGTGGCCATGATCGGCAGGAAGCTGAGGATCGGCCCGGGCCGGTCGACCCCGACGAGCCAGGTGAAGTGCTCGTTGCCGAAGGCCAGCGACACCAGGCCCAAGGTGGCACCGATGGCGAGGAGGAACCCGGCCGTCGCGGCGAACGGGACGAGGACGGACCGGAAGACGAGGAGCAGCAGGACCAGCGAGATGAGGACGACGACACCGACATAGATCGGGATGGCGTCGGCGAGCACCTCGGACAGGTCGATGTTGATGGCGGTCAGGCCGGTGACCCCGAGGGCGTCGACCCCGTCGACGTGGGTGCCGCGCAGCCGATGGACCAGATCCTCCGTCGGCGGATCGGTCGGTCCACCGCTCGGCGTGACCTGGAAGATCGCCAGGGTCCGGTCCGGCGAGGCACCCATGAGCCGGGCACTGCGCACCCCGTCGACCGCCGCGAGCTCCTCCATCCGCCGCAGCAGTTCGGCATTGTCGAAGCCGCTGTCGTCGGGGTGCTCGACGGTGACCACGAGGGGTGCGTTCGCACCCTCACCGAAGGCCTGCGTCGTGGCGTCGTAGTTGATCCGCTGCGGGGACCCGGCTGCGGCGACACCGCCGTCGGGCATGCCCAGGCGCAGGTCCCCCACCCCGGTGGCCAACGCCCCGAGTGCGAGCGCGACGAGGATGATCGTCACCACCGGCCACGCGGTGACCGCCCGGATCCAGCGACGCGAGATCGGGTGGCGCTGCTCGAAGGTGCGCGCCGCATACTGGCTCCGGTCCCGCTCCCGGACGACCCGGTGACCGGCCAGACCGAGCAGCGCCGGCAGCAGCGTCAAGGAGATGAGGACCGCAAGCGCGACCGTGGTCGCGGCGGTCAGCGCCATCGTGTTGACGAAGGCGATGCCGAGGGTGAGCAGGGCGAGCAGTGCGGTGATCACGGTCAACCCGGCGAAGAGGACGGCGCTGCCGGCGGTCCCGGCGGCCCGGCCGACGGCCTCGAACGGGCTCAGCTCCTCCCGGATGATGAGTTTGCGGTGTTTGTGGACGATGAAGAGCGCGTAGTCGATGCCGACCGCGAGACCGATCATCAGGCCGAGGGCGGGGGTGGCCGTCGTCATGACGTAGTTGGCGGACAGGGCGAAGGCACCGCCGATGCCGATCGCGACCCCGAGGAGGGCGGTCACGATGGGCATCCCGGCACCGACCAGGGAGCCGAGGGTGAGAAGCAGGACCACCGCGGCGATGGCCAGGCCGATCGCCTCATGTCCACCGAGGGGCGGCTCGGTCGGCAGCAGCGACGGGCTCGGGGAGCGGGTCAGTCCGACGTCGGCGACGGCCTGCTCGGTGACGATGAGGACGTCCTCGAGGGCGTAGTCGGGCAGGTCGGTGAGGGAGTCGGTGAACTGGATCGGCAGCATCGCCATCCGCCCGTCGTCGCTGACCCGCACGGTCGACAGCGTCCGTCCCTCCGTCGTGAGGGGATGGCCCTGCGGAGTGGTCCCCGTCGTCAGTCGGTCCAGGTCGGCCAGGATCGGGGCGCTCGCCTCGTCGACGGCCTGCTCGACCGCCTCGGCCGGTGGGGTCGGTGCGTCCGTGCTGTCGGGACCCATGCCCATCGCCTCCGGCGTCAGCCCCATGGCCTCCGGTGACATGCCCATCGCCTCGGCGGCGGCCTTGAGTTCCTCGAGGTCGGCGAACAGGTCGGTGGCGCCGGTGACCATCTCGTGCGGGTCGGCCGTGGACAGGGTGCGGGCGGTCGCAGCCAGGTCACTGACCCGGTCGTTCCCGCCGAGGCCGGCCGCCGCCCCCTCGAGTTGGTCGGCCAGAGCGGTCAGTTCGGGGCCGAGTTGCTCGGCGACCTTGGCCTCGACCCGTTCGGTGATCGTGGCCCGGACCTGGTCACGCTGGTCGGCGAGTTTGCCCTCCCGATCGACGACGTGTCCGGTCGAGACGGCCCGGTCGGCGGCGTCGGCGATCGCGGCGGCCCGCTGCGGGGTGTCGACCCGGCCCCCGTCGTCCGCGGTGAACACGAGCGTGCCCTGGGTGCCCCCCGCCTCGGGCAGTTCCGCGGAGACGGTGTCGAGGACCTGCTGCGACGGGGTGTCGTCGAGGGTGAAGCCGGTGGCGATGGAGCGCGGCTGGGTGGCCAGCAGCGCGCCGACACTGACGAGGACGACCAACCAGGCGGCGATGATCCGACCCGGGTGACGGAATGCATACCGGGCGAGTGCGTAGAGGGCGGTCGACATGGGGCGGACTCCTGGGCGTTCGGGCGACCCGGGTGGCCGCCGCCGCAGCAACCCTAAACCAATATTGCCCAATGTGCACTATTGCGCACTGGGCAACTACTTACTCGGGCAGCGCCAGATGGCAGGCGCCCGGCGCCGCGAACGCCCGCAACGCCACCCCGTCCGGATCGCCGCCGGCCGCGCTGAGCAACCCCTGGACCATCCCGACATGGACGTTGCAGATGACGTCCGGATGCTCCCCGGCCAGGTCGAGCAGCGGACAGCTGCGCAACTCGACGAGCCCGCCGGCCACCTGCTCGACCGGACTGAACCCGAGGTGGGTGAGCAGGTCGAGAACCTGGTCGCGAGGCGGCCGGTCCGAGGTCTGGGCCAGGGTCTTCCCCCAGAGCCGGCCGACGTCGCGGGCCACCGACCCGGGACGCTCACGATAGGCGTCGAGGTGGCTGACGAACGCCCGCAGCAGCCCGTGATACTCGAGCGCGCGTTCATCAGCGTGCTCCAGGGAGTAGTGAGCGGCCCGACCCGAGGCGGTGATCGCATACTGATAGCGGGGCCGCCCCCGGGCCTGGGTCCGCTGGGTCTCCCGCTCGACCAGCCCCTGCTCGGTCAGCCCGTCCAGGTGGGCGCGCGCGGAGTTGGCATGGCCGCCGAGCTGCGCGGCGACCTCGGCGATGGTCACCGGCGCGGGAGCCTGCGCGAGGAGCCCGAGGACCCGCTCGCGAGTCGGACTGAGTCGGTATGCGGTGGCCGGCCGGACCGAGCGCGGCCCGGCGGACTGGTGCCCACCCTGGATCATTCCTCCACCGTAGCCAGCGATTCAGCGTTCCGGGGGCTGCGCCGGGCCCGAGGGCGGATTATTTACATAGTGGCTCTTGTCTATTGTGGCGTGGGCCACTACGTTTCGGACATCGGTGCGGATTGACCACGAGCAAAGGGGTGCCCGCGATGGCCCAGTCGACGACCTCCACCACCGCCGCCAACGGACGGGCGCGAGCCGAACTCCCGCTCTCGAAGGGCTGGGTCCAGGGCATCGCCCTGGTCATGATCTTCGGCTTCACCGTCATGGGGATGCTCGCGGCCCGCACCTACACCGACTCGATGCCCCAACCCGAGCAGGTCGTCGGACCGGCCGGGGAGGTCGTCTACACGAGCGCCGACATCACCGCCGGCCAGCAGATCTTCCTGCGCCGGGGCCTGCAGCAGTACGGCTCGATCATGGGTCACGGGGCCTATCTCGGCCCGGATTACACCGCTGAATACCTGCGCCTGTCGACCGAGCACGTCAAGGAGGCCCTGACCACCGCCGGTGAGCAGGACCCGACCCAGCGGGTCGTCGAGATCTTCCGCACCAACACCTACGACGAGGCCACCGGCACGGTGACCTTCACCGCCGAACAGGTCGCCGCCTTCGAGGCGATCAAGGAGCACTACGCCGACTTCTTCGGCACCCCGACCACCGAGCACGGGCTGCTCCCCAACGCGATCACCGACCCCACCGAGATCCACGAACTGACCTCGTTCTTCAGTTGGACCGCATGGGCCGGCGCCGCCGAACGTCCCGGCCACTCCTACTCCTACACGAACAACTGGCCGCCGGAGACCCGGGTGCAGAACACCCCGACCGCCGACATCCTCGTCTGGTCCGGACTCTCCCTCGTCGCGCTGCTCGTCGGCCTCGGTGGCCTGTTCGCCCTCTACGGACGGTGGAGCAAGAAGATCGGGTGGCACTCCGCCGAGCAGCCGTCGCTCGCGTTCCGCCAGCCGGGCGAGGTCCAGATCACGCCGGCGCAGCGGGTCACCGCCTGGTTCTTCTTCATCGTCGCGGCCCTCTTCCTCGTCCAGGCCCTCCTCGGCGGTGCCATCGAGCACTACCGCGCCGATCTGAGCAGCTTCTTCGGGATCGACCTGGCCCAGTTGCTGCCGTTCAACCTGGCCCGGACCTGGCACGTCCAGTTGTCGCTGTTCTGGACCGCCGCGGCGTTCCTCGCCGCCGGTGTCTTCCTCTCCCCGATCATCTCGGGGCGGGAGCCGAAGAAGCAGAGCTGGCTCGCCTGGGCCCTGCTCGGTGCCCTCGTCATCGTCGTCGTCGGCTCCCTGGCCGGTGAGGCGATCAGCATCTTCGGCGCCGACTGGGCCAAAGGCTCGATCCTCTTCGACCAGCAGTGGGAGTACCTCGACCTGCCGCGGTTCTGGCAGATCCTCCTCGTCATCGGGATCTTCTTCTGGTTCGCGATCATCTATCGGTCGCTGCGGGCCCGGTTGAAGAAGGAGCACCGGCTCAACATGCCGTGGCTGTTCCTCTACTCCGCGCTGTCCATCCCGGCGTTCTACGCCGTCGGGCTGCTGGCCCGGACCGAGACGCACCTGACGGTCGCCGAGTTCTGGCGGTTCTGGGTGGTCCACCTCTGGGTCGAGGACTTCCTCGAGCTGTTCACGACCGTCATGGTCGCCTACATCTTCGTCATGCTCGGTGTGGTCCGGCGCCGGATCGCGATCCAGATCATCTTCCTCGACGTCATCCTCTACTCCGCCGGTGGCGTCATCGGGACGATGCACCACCTCTACTTCTCGGGGACCCCGGTCGAGCACATGGCCCTGGGTGCGTTCTTCTCCGCCCTCGAGGTCATCCCGCTGACCTTCCTGACCGTCGAGGCCTGGACGTTCCTCCAACTCGGCTCTCGACAACAATCGCGCAGCAGCGCACCCTTCCCGCACCGATGGGCGGTGATGTTCCTCGTCGCGGTCGGGTTCTGGAACTTCGTCGGAGCGGGCGTGTTCGGCTTCCTGATCAACCTGCCGATCGTCTCCTATTACCAGATCGGCACGGCCCTGACGGCCAACCACGCCCATGGCGCGATGATGGGTGTCTACGGAATGCTCGCCGTCGGGCTCGCCCTGTTCGCGCTGCGCTATCTCATCCCCGAGAAGCGGTGGCCGGACAAGCTCGCCAAACTGTCCTTCTGGTCGCTCAACGTCGGGCTGGCGTGGATGGTGTTCGCGACCCTGCTGCCGCTCGGCATCCTGCAACTGTGGGAGTCGGTCAACACCGGCTACTACGAGGCCCGCACCCTCGGCTACATCACCCAGCCCGGCAACGCGGTCCTGGAGTGGTTGCGCCTGCCCGGTGACCTGATCTTCATCGTCCCCGGCGTCCTGCCGTTCCTGTGGATCGCCTTCCTCGGCATCCGCTACACGGTCAAGGCGACCACCCATGAGCTCCCCGTCGAGACGCTCTTCGTCGAGGAGACGCGCGAGGCGCACGAGGACCGGACCGGGCTGGTCTCGGTCGCGGCCCCGGAAGCGACCCGGGCCACCCTCACCGATGAGGTGCCGAGGTCCCGCAGACAGTCCGGGTATGCGTCGGACCGGCGGGAGCAGAGCCCACCGGATGACGAGGTGACCTGATGGGATCGGTCTCGATCGGCGTCTGGCTCGCCAGCGGGTATGCGATCGTACTCCTGCTCATCGGGTATCTCATCGACACGATGGCCCGTCGGGCGGCCCGCCGGGTCGAGAGCGACGCGAGTGGTGGTTTCGTCTACCACGAGGACCACGACGCGTGGTTGTGTCCGGAGGACCAGTGGTTGTGGCCGCAGGCGTTCGATCCGGAGAACCGGGTCATGCGCTATCGGGGCAGTCCCTCGATCTGCAACGCCTGCCCGGTCAAGGACACGTGCACGACCTCGTCCTCGGGACGTGAGGTGGTCCGGGCCGTCGACGTCTGGCCGGCCTCGGAGGCGGCCCGCTTCCACCGCGGCATCGCTGTGTCGGTGGCGGCCCTCGGGGTGCTGTGGCCGATCGGGATGGCGCTGTCCGGGCCGTCGGCGGCCGAGTTGATCGTCCTGCTCACCGCCCTGCTCGTCGTCGTCGTGGGCAGCCTGCCGTTGTGGTCGCACCTGCGGCGCAGCCCGGCGATGTTCCCCGACGCGGTCGCGGCCGGGGTGCGCATCGAGTCCCTCGACGAGTCGCTGCTGACCCGGGATGCGCTGGCCGCGGGACAGGCCCGACGCCGGGCACAGTACGGCTCGGACCGTCGCTCGACCATGGTCGAGGACCAGGAGGAGGCGACCGGATGAGCACCTGGCAGATCATCCTCGCCGTCCTCGGGGTCCTCCTCGTCGTCTTCCTCGCCCTGTCGGTGCGGATCCTCAAGGAGTACGAGCGTGGCGTGGCGTTCCGGCTCGGCCGGTTGCGTCCGCTGCTCGGTCCCGGGCTGGTCCTGATCATGCCGTTCCTCGACCAGTTGGTCCGGGTGGACCTGCGCGTGGTGACGTTGACGATCCCGCCGCAGGAGGTCATCACCAAGGACAACGTGCCCGCCCGGGTCAACGCGGTCGTGCTGTTCCGGGTGGTCAAGCCGGTCGAGTCGGTCATGGCGGTCGAGAACCACGCCGTCGCGACCTCGCAGATCGCACAGACAACACTGCGCTCGGTCGTCGGGCGGGCCGACCTCGACACACTCCTGGCGCACCGGGCCGATCTGAACGAGGACCTGGCCCAGTCCATCGCCGTGCAGACCGAGCCGTGGGGGGTCCAGGTCGAGGTCGTCGAGATCAAGGATGTCGAGATCCCGGAGGCGATGCAGCGCGCCATGGCCCGTGAGGCAGAGGCCGAGCGGGAGCGGCGGGCCAAGGTCATCAGTGCCCACGGTGAGCTCCAGGCCTCGGTCGAGCTGCGGGATGCGGCCAAGACGTTGAGCGAGGCCCCGGCCTCGATCCAACTGCGTTATCTGCAGACACTCCTCGAACTCGGGGCCGACCAGAACTCCACCGTGGTCTTCCCGATCCCGATCGACATCGTCAAACCCTTCCTCGACGTCATGGGCACCACGCCCACGACACCACCCGATGAGGTCCCCCGATCGGGTGCCGGCGCCGACTCCGATCCCCCCTCCCGCGGCGCCGGCACCTACAACCACGCGGACGATGTCCCGCGTCTGTCCTCCCGAGCCCCGTCCACCCCAGGAGAGTGACCCGCCATGAGCAGTCCGACCGATGACCTTCAGGACACCTCCGAGGACCTGGCCCCGGGCCGCACCATCGTGCTGGAACCGGTCCAGCCGGGACTCTGGCTGATCATCCTCGGTGCCATCGCCGCCGTCCTCGGACCGCTGTTCGGGTTCCTCGGCGGTTCGATGATCGGTCAGGGTGACCCGGAGGCCAGCGTCAACCCGATGTTCCTCGCCCTCTTCACCGGCATCGTCATCGGTGGGATCGGCACGGTCGTCGCCATCCTCGGCGGGTTGCGACTGCTCCGCCGCCGCGCCCAGGACGAGGCCGCCTCCCCCGCCGCCTGACCCGCCACCTGTTCCTCCTGCACGTTCCCCCGCCACAACGTCGCGATTGCGAAGTTGTGGCGTTCGGGATCGTTCGGCTTTGCTCCGAACGCCCGGCTCCACCCACGGGGTCTGCTGAGAATGAAAGCTCAGTTCACTGTGGGCTAGGAGAATGTGATGGCTCGGACCCGACTTGCACGATGGACCGCGATCGCCGCGGCGATGACGCTTCCACTCACCGGCTGCGCCGGGCTGCTGACCAAGAACAGCACCTCGCCGACGGTGGCGTCACTCGCGGACTCGGGCGGCACGGCCACGGAGGAGCCGACGAAGAACAGCGCGATCACGGTCACCTGGCTGGCCGTGGCCGGCGACCGGGGCGGCACGGGGACCACCGTCATCAGCCGTGCCGAGCCGGCGACCAAGGGTGACTTCCGGGTCGAGTTCTCCGAGAACGAGGTCGGCGGCATCGGTCAGCAGTCGCAGGCCGGTGCCTGGAACGCGGCGATCATCTCCACACTCCTGCTGGGCGAGCCGCTGGAGGGGGCGTTTCGCTTCGAGACCAGTGGACGGATCGACGGGCCGAGTGCCGGGGCGCTGACCACGGCGGGCCTGATCGCCCTGGCCCGCGGTGAGGAGTTCACCGACAAGGTCACGATGACCGGGACGATCAACGCGACCGGCACCGTCGGTCCGGTCGGCGGCATCCCGGAGAAGGTCCAGGCCGCCGGGGAGGCCGGGTTCACCACGGTCCTCATCCCGCTCGGTCAGCGGATGAGCACGAACCACAAGGGCGAGACCGTCGACGTCGTCAAGGAGGGCGACCGTGCCGGGGTCACCGTCAAGGAGGTCGGTGACATCTATGAGGCCTACCACGAGCTGACCGGTCAGGAGTTGACGATGCCCGGCGTCTCGCGGGATCCGCGACTGGATGCCGCCTCCTACGACAAGGTCAAGCCGCAGACGGATGCGATGCTCGCCCGCTACCAGACCGCCGGCAACCGGTTCGGTCGGCTGCCCACGGAGATCCAGGATCTGTTCACCGAGGCCGGACTGGTCGCCTTCACCGACGGGTTCGCCGCCAAGGCCCAGGATCTGCAACGGCAGGGGCTCCAGGCCGGGGCCTTCAACATGTCCACGATCGCCGCGACGTGGGCGGAGGCGCTCACCGCCACCGGTGAACTCCTCGTGCCGCTCTTCACCCAGGGCCTCGAGGGGCTCGACACGATGTTCAACCAGGCCACCGACACCTCGGCGGTCGAGCGGGAGTTCTTCTCGTTCCTGGACCGGTTGAGCACCTACAACCCACGCACCGTCGCCGATGTCGAGGGTCTCGTGAACGCCTACGCGGGGGCGTTCGACGCATACTCCCTGCTCTCCTTCGCCCAGCAGGAGATCGAGGTGATCATCGACCGCTACAACCGGGACGACTTCGCGTCGTGGGACGAGTTCTTCACCGCCCTGGTCATGCCGGTCGTGTGGTCCCAGTTGGCCAGTTCCCAGATCGTCATCTCGGGGTCGACCTTCGAGGTCGGCCGCGACAACCCGGGCGCAGCGATCTCGACCGAGGTCGACCTGGCGCAGGTCGGTGACTTCTTCCGCCGCGGCGCCGACGCGAACATGACGGCCTTCACGGAGAACGTCGTCGCCCCCTGGGCCGAGAGTCAGGGGACGTCGACCAACCAGTTGCTGGCCGCCTTGAGCAACGTCGACCCGATCGTCGCGGCCGCGGTCAGTCAGCAGCGCGTGCAGTCCGCGATCGCCGACTACATCGGCACGGGCAAGCCGAATGCTGCGTATGCGACGCTCGGCTACGGCTTGAACAATTACGTCCGCAATCAACTGCTGCTCGACAAGTACTACAACAACGCGGTCCTCGACGAGAACCTCAACGTCACCGGGGTCATGTACGACGCGGTTCTCAACCACGCTCTGGATCTGGGCAAGCGGCAGCTGGCCGACGAGATCGCCAGGCTGCGCGAGGGCGGCACCGAACCGGTGATCAGCGTCGGCTCCTACGAGGTCGCCGGGTTGCAGCGCAACGCGACCGTGCCGGAGCAGTTCGTCGCGATCGGGCTCTACAACGGCAGTTTCCTCGTCTCGCGCACGATGAGCTACCTCGCGGGCAAGGCCGGCGACCGGTAGTCCCGACCCCCCGGGTGGGCCACCGCTCGGGAGCGCGTTTCCCTCCGCCCCGTCGGGGTCCTAGGCTGCGGCCAAGGACTCTGACTGGGGAGGGCGTCGATGCCGCGCGCTGGACGGGACCGGGTCGCTGCGGACCCGGCTCCTCCTCAGCCTGCCCCGCCGGCGACGCTGGACGAGTTGGCGCAGCGGCTGCGCGGGCGGCGCGCCGCGGCCGCATCCCCGTCGTTCGCGGAGTTGACCGAGCGGATCGGCACGCTCCGACGCGAGCGCGGGGCCGGGTCGAGCGTGCCCGGTCGGGTCACCGTCTACGACTGTTTCCGGGACGGCCGCAAACGGGTGGACGCCACCTTGATCATGGATATCGTCCGGGCCCTCGGCGGGGATGAGGCGGAGGTGCAGCAGTGGCGGGTCTGGTGCGCCGGCCTGTCGCACCAGACCTCGACCGAGGCGGTGGTCTCGTTCCGGCGTGGGGTGCCGGTCCCCGACGGGGTCTTCATCGGCCGGGACGCCGAGTTGGAGTATGCCCGGGCTCACCGTCGGCTGCTCATCACCGGGATAGGGGGTGCGGGCAAGACCCAGTTCGCGCTGCAGACGCTCGCCGCCCACCACCGCGCCGGGCGGATCAGCGAGGTCATCACCGTCGACGTGCGCGGCACCGACAGCGAGCGTCCGGCCCGTCCGCTCGCGGTGGTCGAGTCGATCGAGCGGGCCCTGGAGATCGTCGGGACCGGCACCTCCCTCGTGGCCCGGGTGCGGGCCATCTCGGCCCGCCTCGCCCAGGACCGGATTGGGTTGTTCCTCGACGATGCCCGCACCGAGGATCAGGTGCGGATGCTCGTGCAGCGGATCGCGACGGTGCCGGTCGTCGTGACGAGTCGGGCGGTGCTCGAACTCCCGGGGTCGGTGCGGGTGCTCACCCTGCCGCCGTGGGGTGCGGCCGATGCGCTCACGGTGCTGCGGGCCCACGTCGGGTCCGAGCGGGTCGACGCCGAACCGGAGGCGGCCGGGCGCATCGTCGAACTCGCCGGCGGGCTCCCTCTCGCGACCACCCTTGTGGCAGCCCGCATCTCGCAGCAACCGAACTGGTCGATGGCCGATCACTGGGAGGCGATGCGCCGCCGGAGCGAGACCGCCCAGTTCGACACCGCGGTGCAGTCCGCGATCCGCGGGTCGTACGACGCGCTGCCCCCGGCCAGTCGCCGGGCGCTGCGACTGCTCGCGACCCAGCCGTGTCAGCATCTTTCCGACGGGCAGTTCGCCGCACTCGTCGGGGCCGGTCAGGATGCGGCCGCGGACCTGATCCACCAACTCGAGTACTTCCACTGTGCGAGCCGACCCGAGCCGGGACGGATCGGGTTGCACGTCCTCGTGCGCTCGTTCGCTGCGGCCCAGTCCTGGGAGCACGACCCGCAGGCGGACCGGGACGAGGCCCTGATCCGCCTCGCGGACGAGCTGCTCGACCAGGCGTGGTCGGCGACCGAGGCGGTCTACACCGGCGCGCTGTCCCGCTCCCGCACCCCGCAGCGGACGGTCCGGCCGATGACCGGACCGGAGGGCAGTGACTGGTTGCGCTCCGAACTCGGCCACCTCGTCGACGTGGCTCGGGCACTGACCGACCGGCACCCCCGGTTCGTCGACGAACTCACCGAGGCGATCGGCAGATTCGTCCATGAGCAGACATCGGCCCGGTTCGCCGAGGCGTTCTTCCGGGAGTCGGTGGCGGCCGCCGAGCGACTCGACTCCGCGGCCCGGGCGATCGCATACCAATATCTGGTGCACAATCTCGTCTCCTCCGGCAGCCCGGAGGCTCCCGCCACCGTCCGGACGCTGCGCAGCCACGCCGAGGCCGCCGACATGCCGCTGGCCCTGGTCGCCGCGACCAACGCTGTCGGGATCATCGCCGGCCGCAGTGGTGATCTGCAGGCCGCGCTGGAGTCCTTCACCGAGGTCGTCGAGATGTCCCAGACCACCCCGGGTGCGCAGATGGCCGCGGTCGTCGGGCGGGACAACCGGGCCATCGTCCTGTATCGCCTCGGGGAGCATGAGCGGTCGGCGCAGGAGCACCGCGAGGCGATCCGGCAGGCGGCCGGCTCGGACGCCGTGCCGGTGCCGGTGCAGGCGCTGTCGTATGCGAACCTCACCGACCCCTTGCTCGCTCTCGGTGATCTGGACGGGGCACAGGCCGCTGCCGAGGAGGCTCTGGCGTTGGCGGAGGGACGCAGCCGGAAGGTCACGCTGCACGCCACCGCCGCGTTGGCCACGGTGCTGCTGGAGCGCGGCGCGGTCGACGAGGCGCTGAGTTTGTTGCAGGGCATCGAGTCCCAGGAGGTCTACATCGTCGAGGCCAGTCAGCGGGCCACGATGCTCCTCGCTCTCGGTGACGCCTTCGCCGCGGCCGGTCAACCGGAGGCGGCGGCGCGCTGGCAGCGGGCACTCGACACCGCGCAGGCGGCGTCGTTCACCTATGAACAGGCCCGGGCACTGCTGCGGCTCGGCCTCGCGGTGCGCGGCACGGACCGGGCCGAGGCGCAGCGACTGCTCGAGCAGGCCGTGACCCTCTTCGGGGACTCCCGGGGGACCGAGCCGACCCGGGCGGTCGAGGAGCTGCAGCGGCTGCACTCCGGCACGACCGGGCCGTGCACCCTTGAGAATCTGATACCCCCCGGGGTATAGTCCTGCGAGAAGCGTTCGCCCTCGATCGAGTCAAGGACCTCCCATGATCTTCACGCAGTACTACCTCGACTGTCTCTCCCAGGCCTCCTACCTCGTCGCCGACGAGCAGACCGGCCTCGCGGTCATCGTCGATCCGCGCCGGGATGTCTCCGAGTACCTCGAGGACGCCCGCACCGCGGGGCTGGCCATCGTCGGGGTCATCAACACCCACTTCCACGCCGACTTCGTCTCCGGCCACCTCGAACTCGCCAAGGAGACCGGTGCCTGGATCGGCTACGGCGACGTGGCCACCCCCGAGTTCGAGCACCGTCCGCTCGCCGACGGTGAGCGGATCAGCCTCGGTGACGTCACCCTCGAGATCATGGCCACCCCGGGCCACACCCCGGAGTCGATCAGTGTCCTGGTCTACGAGCACGCGGACGACGAGGTCGCCTACGGCGTGCTGACCGGTGACGCCCTCTTCATCGGCGACGTCGGCCGGCCCGATCTGCTCGCCTCCGTCGGGGTCACCGCCGACGAACTCGGCCGGATGCTCTACGACTCGATCCAGAACAAACTCATGGGTCTGCCCGACGAAGTCCGGGTCTTCCCCGCCCACGGCGCCGGGTCGGCCTGCGGCAAGAACCTCTCCACCGAGAAGCAGTCCACGATCGGTGAGCAGCGCCGGACGAACTACGCCTGCCAGCCGATGAGTGAGCAGGAGTTCGTCGACGTCGTCACCGAGGGTCAGCCGAGCGCGCCCGCCTACTTCCTCTACAACGCCACCCTGAACAAGCAGCAGCGCGACATCCGGGAGCTCGACGAGGCCATCCCCGCGCTGAGCACCGAGACCGTCCTGGACGAGCTCGCCCAGGGTGCCCTCATCCACGACGCCCGGGACGCGACCGAGTTCACCGCCGGCCACTACGCCGGCTCCATCAGCGTGCCCGCCGACGGCCGCCTCGCCGAGACCGCCGGCATGGTCTTCCGCCCCGACCAGCGGATCATCGTCATGGCCGACGAGGGGCAGGAGCAGGAGGTCGCCGTGCGCCTCGCCCGGATCGGCTTCGACCACGCGATCGGCTACATCGAGGACCCTGAGGCGTTCCTCCTCGCCAACCAGCACGCGGTCACCCCGGCCAGCCGGATCACCGTCGCCCAGGCCGAGGAGGCGCTCGCCGCCGGCGACGTCGAACTCATCGACATCCGCAACCCCGGCGAGACGGCCGGCGGCATGATCCCCGGCGCCCGGGAGATCCCGCTGCCCGAGCTGCCGAAGCGGATGGAGGAGATCGACCGCACCAAGCCGGTCCTCCTCTACTGTGCCGGCGGCTGGCGCTCGAGCGTCGGCGCGAGCCTGTTGCGCGCCAACGGATTCGACGACGTCTCCGATCTGCTCGGCGGCTACACCGCGTGGGAGCAGGTCAACCGCCTCGCCGGCTGACCACCTCCTCCCACGGCCCCTCCGGCAACCTCCCCGATACCCCTCCGGAAGCCTCCCCGTGCGGGGCACCGGAGTTCTGCGGCGCTATATCGCCG
>DUPF01000066.1 GCA_012838445.1 Intrasporangiaceae bacterium
CCGACGCCCAGATCGAGACCGGCGGGCTGCGGATCGTCACGACGATCGAGAAGAAGCAGCAGGACGCGATCGCGGCCGCGGTCCAGGAGTGGCTGCCCACCGGCGAGGGTGCCGAGGACCTCCAGGTCGGAGCCATGTCGATCGTCCCGGGCGACGGTGCCGTCACGATGATGTACGGCGGCGCCGACTTCCAGCAGCGTCAGTTCAACAACGCCACCCAGGCGTCCATGCAGGCCGGCTCGACGTGGAAGCCGTTCACACTGCTCGCCGGGATCGAGCAGGGGATCTCGACCAAGTCCCGCTACGACGGGTCCTCCCCGCAATTCTTCGAGGAGTTCGAGTCGGTCGGTAACGAGCAGGGTCGGGTCAAGAACTTCAACGACCGCTCGTTCGGCCGGATCGATCTGCGGCAGGCCACCGCCGACTCGGTCAACACCGTCTATGCCGCGCTCAACCTCCAGGTCGGGCCGGACAAGACGACCGAGGTCGCGGTCAAGGCCGGTGTCCCGCAGGAGGGTCTGGAGAACAACCCGGCCAACGTGCTCGGGACTGCGACCGTGCGGGTCCAGGACATGGCCCGGGCCTACGCGACGTTCGCGGGCGAGGGAGTCCGGGTGGACCCCTATCTCATCAAGTCGGTGAGCTCGGTCATCGAGGACAGCACCATCGACTACACCGCCGAGCCGACGACCGAGCGGGCCTTCGACGCCGACATCATCAGTGACCTCGTCGACGCGATGCAGGAGGTCACGAAGACCGGCTCGGGCTCGTATGCCGGTGAGCACCTCGGTCGCCCGTCGGCCGGCAAGACCGGAACCTCCGAGTCGTTCCGCTCGGCGTGGTTCAACGGCTTCGTGCCCCAGCTCGAGACCGCAGTCGGGATGTTCAAGGACCAGAACGGCACCCCCGTCGAGCTGACGGGCGTCCCTGGCTGGGAGCAGGGCATCACCGGTGGCTCGGTGCCCCTGCGGATCTGGACCACGTACATGCAGGCTGCTCTCGAGGGAGTCGAGATCGTCGACTTCCCGCCCCCCGCGGACACCGGCGAGGACAACATCCCGACCCGGACGCAGGAGCCCACGACAGAGGCCACGACCGAGGAGCCGACCACGGAGGAGCCGACGACCGAGGAGCCGACCACGGAGGAGCCGACGACCGAGGAGCCCACGTCGGAGCCGCCCCTGCCGCCGACGACGGAACCACCGGCGCCCCCGACCGAACCGACCACGCCCCCAGGGCCGCCGCCGACGACCGGTCCGCCCACCTCCCCGCCCGGTCCGGAACCGACTCAGGATCCGACTGACGCGGCTGCTGACCAGCCCGGCCAGCCGGGGCGCACTCCACCCGGTCAAGGCGGCTAGGGTCGCTCCGTGAGCGAGCCAACCCCCCGCCCCCGCGACGGTGTGCTGGGAGTGGCCCGAAGGCCGATGTCACCGGCCGGTGAGCCGGCGCAGACCCCGTGGCGGGTCCTCGGTGGGCCGCTGGGCAGGCATACCGCAGCGCGTTCGGCCGGCGTCGGGGCACTCGTGCGGCTCGCAGTCCTGCTCACAGCGCTGCCGATGCTCCTTGCCCTCGCGCTGCGGGCCTGGTGCCTCCAGCACGGGTTCGCAGGTCAGCAGCCGCTGTGGCGCGCCTGCTACTCGGACCTGCCGGCCATGCTCGGCAACCTCCGGCTCGGGGCGTCGACGAACGATCCGGTCGTCCCGGCCACGGTGCTGCGTGCCCTGGCCGGGCTCGCCGGCGGCGTCGATGCGCGGGCGCAGACCCTCTTCGTGCTGCTCTGGGCCCTCGTTGCGCTCGTCCTGCTCGCCGTCTGCACCGTGGCGATCGGCGCATACCGACCGGATCGGGTGCTGCTGTTCGTGCTCTGCCCCGCACTCGCGCTCGGGCTGCTCATCTCCGGCGACCTCGTCGGGGTGACGCTCATCGTCGTCGGCATCGTCGCGTGGCACCGGCGGCACGACCTCACAGCCGGAGTGGCACTGGGACTGGCCGTCCTCTCCGGGGCGCTCGCTCTGGCCGTTGTCGTCGCCGTCGCTCTGCTGTCCCGGCGGATCGGCCGATCCCTGCGCCGCATGCTGCTGACCGGCGCGGCGACTGTCGCCGCGACCTGCGTGATCACCGTCGGACTGTCAGGGACAAGTGCCCTCACCGATCCGGTCCTCGCGTGGTGGCGCGCCGTTCCGAGCTATGGATCGCTCTGGGTGCTGCCCACTGTGGCGAGCACCTCCGGATCCCAGTCCGCACCGGCCTGGTTCAGACAGCTCCTCGAGGTGGCAGTGGTGTCGCCGGCCGCCATGACCGTGATCTCGCTGCTCGGCTGGGTGCTTGCGATCGGCCTGATCCGATGGCTCGTCCGAGCGCCGTTCCGGCCGTCGCTGGCCGACCTGGCTCTCGTCGGCGTCGTCGTCGTCCTGCTCACCGCGCCGGCCATACCGGTGCAGGCGTCCCTGTGGCTCGTGCCCCTCGTGGCGATGTCGTCCCTACCCAGGCGGGACCTGCTCATCTGGGCCGGTGTGGAGGTCGCCTACTTCGCCATGGTCTGGCCCTATCTCGGGGGTCTGGAGAACGCTGACCGCGGGCTTCCGGGTGGCTGGTACGCACTCTTCCTCGCACTGCGCGTGGGGGCCATCGCCTACCTCGTGTGGGGCGTCATCGAGAACGCCCGCTACGGTC
>DUPF01000067.1 GCA_012838445.1 Intrasporangiaceae bacterium
CCTCCGCCATGGAGCGGCGGGCGCAAGCTTCCGCCGCGCCATGGCGGAGGGCGTGGGAGCCGTCGCGGGGGCTCGTACCTCGCCCCGCTCCTCCCGAATCCCGCGTGCTCAATGTGCACGAACCTGGTGGGCCTCGTTCCTCGGCCCACCAGAACCCTGCACGCGGAGGGCGTGGGATTCGAACCCACGAAGCCGGGGTTACCGACTTAGCGGTTTTCAAGACCGCCGCACTAGGCCACTATGCGAGCCCTCCCGGCTGCACCGAAGCAGCCGCCACCAGGGTACGTCGTCCCGGCCGAAACCACCCGATCCGGTGTGCAGCGGACGGTGCCCGGGCGTCGATCGAGTGAGCACCGCATACCAGCGCAGTCAGGTGACCAAAGGGTGAAATCTCGAAGTTCTGCGGGCCTCATGTCCGCTGGGACCCCAACCCTCTGCTAGCGTTCCGGCGGTTGCGTTTTTGATCGGCACCCTCCGATCGGCAACCGTGCGGCCTGGCGAAGTGTCCGGTTGCTGGTTTCAAGAGGAAAAGAGTTACACCCATATGGCACAGGGCACCGTGAAGTGGTTCAACGCTGAAAAGGGCTTTGGTTTCATCGCCCAGGACGGCGGCGGCCCCGACGTGTTCGTTCACTACACCGCGATCGACTCGACCGGCTACCGCAGCCTCGATGAGTCGCAGCGCGTGGAGTTCGAGGTCACGGAGGGTCCGAAGGGCCCCCAGGCCGACCAGGTCCGCGCGATCTGATCTGAGCTTCCAGAGAACCGAAGAGGCGGTCCCGAGTCGGGGCCGCCTCTTCGTATGCTCAGCAACGGGTCGTCGGCTACGTCCGGTTCCCCAGCCGGAGGCTCTACACTGCGGGGACAGTTCGGACGAAACAAGCGGTCCGTCGCCGCGGGCGGCCGCCTTGAGGAGGCTCGCGAGTGACCGGTTGGGAGCAGGACGACTCGGCAGCGGGGACTCCGCCGACCCACCCGACGCGACGCTCGATACGCGAGGCCCGAGCCCGGCAACGTCCGCGCCGACGCAAGTTCCCCCTCATCCTGGCCGCCCTCCTCGTCGTCGGCCTGGGCGGTGTCGCCGCGGCCTACCGCAACCTCGACTCCAATATCGACCGGATCGACGTCGCCTCCATCATCGGCACCGACCGCCCGACCGCGGCGGTCGAGGGACCGCTCAATATCCTCGTCATGGGCTCGGACACCCGGCAGGGGATCGGGACGACCGATTACGGCACGGACACCGTCGAGGGCGGCGCCCACTCCGACACCAACCTGCTCGTCCACATCTCCGCCGACCGCAAACGCGCCCTCGTGGTGTCCATCCCGAGGGACTCCATGGTCAAGGCGCCCGAGGACTGTGCCGACCTGACGTCCACCGTCGAGAACGGTGTCGTACGTCAGTGGAACCACAACTACAACAAGGGCGGAGCCCCGTGCGTGATCCGCACCTTCGAGGGCAACACCGACATCCGCGTCGACCACTTCATCGTCATCGACTTCGCCGGCTTCCAGCGCATGGTTGACGCGCTCGGCGGGGTCGAGGTGTGCCTCCCGCAGGACGTCAAGGACAAGGATGCCCACTTCGAGTTGGCTGCCGGTCGCCACGTCCTCGACGGCAAGCAGGCGCTGGGGTATGTGCGGCTCCGGAAAACTGTCGGTGACGGATCCGACCTCGGTCGCATCGAACGGCAGCAGGCGTTCCTTTCCTCGGTGGCCCAGAAGGCGACGTCGACCTCGCTGCTGCTGCGCCCCGACCGGCTCTACTCGTTCCTCGACGCCGCCACCGAGTCGATGACGACCGACGACGAGCTCGGCACGACGGAGCTGGCCCGGATCGCCCACAGTCTGCGTTCGATCGGGTTGCGCAAGGTCGAGTTCGTCACGGTGCCGACCGAGGTCTATCCCGAGGACCCGAACCGGGTGCAGTGGACCGCGGAGGCGGATGAACTCTGGCGCCTCATCCGCCACGACCGTCCGCTGCAGGCGGAGGAGGCGGCGGCCCCGACTGAGGTGCCGACCACGCCGAGTGAGCCGCTGACGGTCTCGCCGGACGAGATCTCTGTGTATGTGTCGAACGCCTCGGGCGTGGGCGGCCTGTCCCGCCAAACTGTCTCGGCGCTCTCGGTGCAAGGGTTCGTCGCGATGATCGGCGCCGACGTGCCGACCCGGGATCTGACCGGGACCGCGATCCGGCATGCAGCCGATCAGGCGGAGGCGGCCCGGACGGTGCAGGCGGCGTTCCCGGGCAGTGTCCTGGTCCCCGATGAGCAGATCGGGGAGAGCATCGTCGTCCAGTTGGGCCTCGGAGCCGCCAACCCGGTCGAGGTCCCGAACCGGCTCGGGGTCGAACCTCTGCCGCCGATGCCGTTGTCGGCGCGGGTAGCCGCACCGGGTGAGACGACCTCGCAGATCCAGGTCCGCACCGCTGAGGACGACATCTGCAAGTAGCGCCGATCCTCGTCGGCCGCAGCGCCTCACTGGTGCTGGCTTTTGCCCCGAGGGGCTCCGGCCAGATACCCTGTGCGGGCTGTGGAGGTGTCGCCTAGTCCGGTCTATGGCGCCGCACTGCTAATGCGGTTTGGGTTTATCGCCCATCGAGGGTTCAAATCCCTCCACCTCC
>DUPF01000068.1 GCA_012838445.1 Intrasporangiaceae bacterium
GCAGCGACGTCGGCGCGTTCGAGAGCGAAGGCTCCGGCGTCGGCCCAGGTCTTCAGGACTGCGGTGGCGGCAGTGTCGTCGGCGGGGGTGCCGAACGAGTCCGGGACGGCACCGGATGTCGACCCGGGGGTGCGGCCGAAGAGGATCCGGTGCAACGGGGCGGCGTTCGCGTTGCGCGAGTTTGCCCACCAGGTGACGACCTGGGACTGGGCGCGGGTCATCGCGACATAGAGGAGGCGCAGTGACTCGCCGGCCTCCTCGGACCGCCAGGAGGCGACAGCCTCATGCCATGTCGGATTGGCCGGGTGGTCCCCGCCGACGTCGATGCAGCGGGTCAGTTCGGGAGCCGGTTCGTGGTAGAGCGGCACGCGGGGCGCCTTCGGGACATGCCGGGAGGTGAGCATCGGCAGATAGACGACGGGATACTGCAGACCCTTGCTCCCGTGGATCGTCACGAGTTGCACCGCCGCGGCGTCGCTGTCGAGCCGGCGGGTCCGGGTGCCGGTGGAACCGCGGAGGTCCTCGGACATCGCGGTCCGCAACCAGGTGAGGAGCGAGACCAGGCCGAGGTTGTCGCGTCGGGCGACCTCGTGGAGCACCTCGGCGACGTGCCGCAGATCGGTCAGTGAGCGTTCGCCGCCGACCTGTCGCAGCACCCGGGCGGCCAGGCCATGGGCGGAGAGCACCTCGAGGATCCCGGCGACCCCCTGACGGGTATAGATCGCCGCGAGATCCCGGCACCGTCCGGCGAGTTCGTCATCGAGCCCGGCCGCCCCGCGCGACGCGGCGGCCAGATCGAGATCGCGGACGGCATAGCCGAGCAGATCGGTCAGCGCCGCGGCCCGGGTCAGCACCGGGCGGTGCGGGGCTGCCATCGCCTCGAGGAGGGCGAGCCAGTCCCGTGCGGCGCGACTCTCCAGGACACTGGACCCACCGCCGGCGACTGCCGGGATGCCGAGGGCCTGCAACGCGGCCTGTGCGTCGAGCAGGTCCTGGCCGCGGTGGGCGAGGACGGCGATGTCGCGGGCCTGGATCGGGCGCCCGTCGAAGGTCGCGTCGGAGGCGAGCAACGCGGCGATGTCATGGGCGAGGTCACGGGCGATGTGCCGTCGTATCTGGCCGATCGCCGTTGCGCCGCGCAGGTGGTCGCGCTGGAACACCTGCCGCATCCGGATCGGCTTGTTTACGCTGCTGCCGGCCAGGCGCCACTGCTCGCGGTGGGCGGACACCGGGTGGACCCGGATCTGGCTGTCGCCGAGCTCGGCACCACCCAGCAGCACTCCGAGGGCCTCGACGAGGGGGCGGTCGGAGCGGTAGTTGCGCGGCAGGGTGCGCCGGTCGGTCGCAGTTTGGGCGGCCGTGAGGTAGGTGACCACGTCCCCGCCGCGGAAGGCGTAGATCGCCTGCTTCGGATCCCCGATGAGCACCATGGCGTGGGCCGCGCCGGAGAACGCCCGGTCGAGGACCTGCCACTGGATCGGGTCGGTGTCCTGGAACTCGTCGACGAGGACGACCCGCCACCGCTGCCGCATCCGCGTCCGGGCCGGTGACTCAGGATCCTGCAGCGCCCTAGCGAGCCCGGTGAGCAGGTCGTTGTAGTGCATGACCTGGAGCCGACGTTTGCGGATGTCCATCTCCTCGCGCACCGCTGCCGCGAACCGGGCCCGACGATTCGGGGTGCTGCCGGGCTCGGCCGCAGTCGGCCGCAACTCGGCATGGATGTCGTTGACCGCGTGGCGGGCGATCTCCAGCGCCTCCGCGCGCGAGAACGAGGGCCCCTGTTGGTCCTGGATGAAGCCGCGCAGATAGATGTCGTCGACGACCTCGAGGAGCAGGTCGTCGAGGTCCTCGACGAGGGCGGCGCCGGCGTCGGTCGTCCCGGCGACCCCGAGGCTGCGCAGCACCTGGTGACAGAACTGGTGGGTCGTGGCGATCGTTGCGGCGTCGAAGTGGGTCAGGGCGGCTCGGATGCGGGTGTGCCGCTCCTGCAGTTGCTCCGGGGCAGCGTCGGTGAGCAGTGTCAGGAGCGGGTCGGCGTCATCGGGATCGCTGCGATCGGCAGGACCATCGATCGCAGCGGCGAGGGCGCGTTCGGCCTCGACGAGTTGCTCACGCACCCGCGCCCGCAACTCCTGGCTCGCCGCCCGACCGAAGGTGACGATGAGCATCTGCTGCAGCGGCGCGACCCCCTCGGCGACATAGCGGGTGACGAGTGCGGCGATGGTCCACGTCTTGCCGGTCCCGGCACTGGCCTCGAGGAGCACCGTGCCCGTCGGCAGCGGTGCGGTGATGTCGAAGTCGGTCAACGGCACCGGCAGCGCACCAGCACCACCGGGCGTCGTCCCCGGCGCGCCGGCCGGCATCCCACCCGACGTTCCAGCCGACATCGCGTTCCCCATCCTTGGCTCAGAACCGCTCATCGAACGAACTTCTCCTCCTTGTCGTCCTCGAGCAGCGGCCGCCATACCCGCAGCGCGAACTGGCCGAGCCGGGACGGCACCGTCTTGTCCCAGATCTCGCCCGGCAGAGGAGTTCCGAGGATGGCGCGCAGCGGGACCACCCCGCCGTGGACGAACTGGTGGCTCGGTTCGTGCTGCTCCTTGGCGAAGGCGGCACCCGGATCGCTCTCCCAGGCACCGCGGGCCTTATTCCGGGCGGCGGCATCGTCGTGGCCCTCGCGCAGATAGGACTCGGCCCACACGTAGGAGGTCTGGAGGGGGAGCGGGATCGGGCTGCGCAGCCCGAGGTCACGCACCTCGAGGAGTTGATCGAGCAGTTCGAGCGCCCGATCCCGGTCATGTCCGCCGTGCACGTACCGGACCTGCCTGACCCGGTTCCAGGCCCGCTCCCGACCGATGAGCTGACTCGGATAGGGGGTGCCGGCGGCCGCCAGGGCCAGCGACGTGATCCAGGACCGCAGCCGCTGCTTGGGTCGGATCGAGGAGTAGGTCGCCGTGATGATCTGGTCGCCGACGAGCCCGGCCACGGTGCCGGACAGGTGCCGTCCACTCGGCAGGGTCACGTCGATGTCGATGGTCTCGCTCGGCAGCGGCACCCCCGGACGTCCGGCACCGGCGACCTGCCAGATGATCCGGGTGAGGTCCTGGACCTCGGTGACGATCTCGCGCAGCCGCTGTTCGCCCAGCTCCCCGGGAGGCAGTTCACCACGCCACCGCTCGGCAGCGCAGATCGCATCCAGGTCCTGACCGGCGAGGACGGATCGCAGCACCCGGTCACCGATGGACCACGTCGCCAACCCGTCGAGTTCGATGGGGATGCCCTCGGTCGGCTGCTCCGGCACCTCCGGCAGGACCATGCCCAGTCGGGTGCGCAGGTATGCGCGGGCCGGGTCGTCGAAGAACCGCACCAGATCGGTGAGCTCGACCGGATCCTCGGTCATGTCCGGGAGGGTCACCTCGGCGACGGTCAGCGGCGGTTGTCGCTCCCCAAGCGCCTCCTTGGCGGCGTCGACGGCGGCCGGGTCGTAACTGAACGGTCGCCCCTCGGGCAGCAGCAAATCCTCGCCGGCCGCACCGAGATTGCGTGCGTCGAAGGCCTGCAGGGGGTGTTCGGTGATGAGCCGGTCGACGCCCGGACCGCTGGCGGTGCGCTGGACGGCGTCGATGAGCTCCCCGAGGGGGACGGCAGGCGGGCGGCGCTGGCCGGAGTGTTCGTCGAATCCGGCATAGGTGACGACGACGGTCTGCCCCGCGGACATCAGCGCGTCGAGGAGGAGCTGGCGGTCCTCACTGCGGACATCACGCTCCCCGGTCACCGGTCGGCGGGCCAGGGCGTCGTCACCGTCGGGGACGGCCGTGCGCGGGAAGACCCCGTCGTCGAGTCCGACGAGGGCGACCACCTTGTGCGGGACCGAGCGCATCGGCATCATCGTGCACACCGTGAGCGCCCCGGTGCGGAAGCTGGCGCGGGTGGCCCGGCCCGCGCCCCGGCCGGCGAGCAGGGCGTGCACGTCGGCGATCCCGAGCGCCGGCCCGCCAGCACCATCCGCACCCCCGACCCCACCGGCCGCGGCACCCATCCGGGCGAGTTCGTGCTCGAACTGGGCCACCTGCCAGGCGTCCTTGGCCGGGACGTCGGCCAGGCCGTGCACGCCGTCGCGGAGTGCCTCGACCCAGTCCTGGGCGCTGACCGCGGCCCGGATCGCCTCGAGCGTGACGGCGAGGCGTTCGATGAGTTCGGCGAACCGACCGGCCAGGTCGATGTCCCCGCTGTCGAGGTCGTCGAGGGCCAAGGTGGTGCCGAGGTGGTCGATCTGCTGTCCGTCGACGGCGGCCCCGACGAGGACCCGCTCCAGGCCGGCCCGCCAGGTGTTCTGAGTCAGGCCACGCAGGCGGTACAGCTCACGGTGGTCGGCGTCCAGCCCCCACCGCACCGCCACCGCGGTGGTCCAGTCGCTGAGCCGCTCGAGCGCGCCGTCGTCGAGGCCGAAGCGGTGCCGGACCACGGGTCGGCGGGCCAGGTCGAGGACCTCGCTCGCGGTGAGTCGGCCACCGGCGAGCAGGACGAGGTGGTCGGCGAGCAGGAGCAGCGGATTGGTATGCGTCGGCGCCCGGTCCGCGATCCGCACCCGGAAGGTGTGGGCCGGGTGGGTGGCCGCGGTGTCGTCCGCGACGATCCCCGCCATGCCGAAGGCCGCGTGGATGAGCGGGGCGAAGGTCTCGACGTCGGGGCACATGACGAGGATGTCGCGCGGCTCCAGGTCGTGGTCGTGTTCGAGCAGGTCGGTGATGACGTCGCGGAGCACCTCGACCTGGCGGCCGAGCCCGTGACAGGCGTGCACCTGGATGCTGCGGTCGGTCGCCGGGATGTGCCGAGCCTTCCGCTCCTCCTCCGTGGGCGGGTGATCGGCGGCGATGTCGTCCTGGAGGAGTCGGAGCAGACTGACCGGGCGGGCGTCAGCAGCAGTGGAGGGCCCGCGGGGGGCGTCGGCCGCCCCGTCCTCCTGCCCTCCGGCGAGGGCGAGGGTGCGCTGCACCTCGCGGCTGTCGCGGCCCAGGCTGGCCAGCAGCGGGTGCGCGACGTGCAGTCCGGAGCCGTCCTCGGTGCGCGGCACCGGACCGGTGTCGGTCTCGGCGGCGATGCGGTCCCACGCCACCGGTGAGGCCTGCGGCAGCCATAGGTGCACGTCCCGGTGCTCGGCGAGGGCGCTGATCACCTCGATCTCGGCCCGGGCGATGCGGGTGTGCCCGAACAGGGACAGCCGCCCGGGCAGGTCGAGTCCGTCGAGATCACCGGCGGTCAGGGCCGCCACGACCCGGGCGAGTCGCTCATCGGGGGCCTCGCCGCCGACCAGGGCGAGGACGCGCCGCCACAGGTGCGGCTGCCAGGCCAGGTCGGCGTCGACGGATCCGCCGAGTCCGTCGCCGTCCCCACCCGCACGCCACTCGGCGATCATCGCGGGACGCTGCGCCGCATACTCACTGAACAGTCCGGCGAGTCGGCGGGCCACCGCATACCGCCGACCACGGCGCAACTCTCCGTCGATGGTGTCCATCCCGTGCCCGAGATGGTCGGCCAGGGTCTTCGCCCACGGCTCGTCGAGGCTGTCGTCGATCGCGGTGAGAACCGGCCAGGCGAGCTGCTCCGGATGCCACGGGTCGCCCCGCTCGATCCCGAGCACGAGGGCGACGAGGGAGTGCGGGTTGAGGAACCGGACCCCCGCGCACACCCCGTCCGAGCCGCCCGGTGCGGCGCCGAGCCGGTGCGAGAGGCGCTGGGCGAGCCAGCGTTCGACACCCTTGGTCGGCACCGCGACGACCTCGTCGGCGAACGGGTCCGCGAGCGGCACCGAGAGCAACTCGGCCAGGCCGTCGGCGAGAGCGTCGGTGCTTCTCCCGCGGTGGAGGAAGAGGGTCACGACTCGACCTTAGGGGCCGCCTCCGACAAGAGCTCCGAAACCGTACGTCGCCGCTGCCGCGACCAGCCCGAGGAGGAGCTGCCGGGTGCCGCCGAACCAGATCGAGCGGGTCGTCAGCTTGGCGACGATCGCACCGGAGGCGAACAGGCCGAACGCCGAGACGAGCGCGACCGCCCACACCGAGCCGAATCCGAGGAACAGCGGGATGAGCGGCAGGAGCGCACCGACGGTGAAGAACAGGAAGCTGGACCCGGCCGCCACATACGGGGAGGGCAGGTCGTCCGGGTCGATCCCCATCTCCTCACGGGAGTGGACCCGCCAGTTCTGCTCCGGGTTGGCGGTGATCTGCTCGGCCGCGGTCTGGGCGATCTCCGGCGACATCCCGTAGCCACGGTAGATCTCGGCGAGTTCAGCGGCCTCCCCGACGGGGTTGCGGGCTAGCTCGAGCTTCTCCTTCTCGATCTCGGCCTTGGCGGCCTCGGCCTGGGAGACGACGCTGGTGTACTCCCCGGCCGCCATCGAGAACGCCCCGGCGGCCAGTCCGGCCAGTCCAGTGAGGATGACGGTCTTGGTGGCCAGTCCGGCACCGATGACACCGGCGACGAGGGAGAAGTTGGAGACGAGCCCGTCCATCGCGCCGAACACCCCGGCCCGCAGCGCCCCACCGGTCACGTCCCGGTGGTGGTCGTCCGGGGGGATGTGGATCTCGTCGTGGTGGCCGGTCAGGTGCGTTTCGTCGGTCATGCCCACTCCACGGTGAAGAGGTCGGTCCAGAGGCCGCGGGCGCGGGCTCCGGCGTCGGTCCGGGATTCGATGTGTATGCGGTCCGCGCCCTCGTCCGGTCCGCTGCGGTCCACGCGGTTCCAGAGGGCGAGGTAGAGGTCGCTGGCCGAGGCCGACCATGTCGCGTCGGCCGCGATGCCGTGGTCGGCGGCGGTGCCGCGGCACACCTGGGGCGGGTCCTCGCCGAGCTGGACCGTCCAGGCGGCGGCGTCGGTGGTGATCTCGATGGTCGTCGGCTCCGGTGCCCGCAGCCGGGTGCTGCGGCGGGGCGCGAATCCGGTGAGCAGCTCATCGATCCCGTCGAGCGCGAGGTCGCGGGTGAACCACAGTTCCGGGGCGGTCGGGACCCGGCCGAGCCGGGCGCTCATCGCATCCACGGCATGGATCGTCGTCTCGTGCGCCTGGCGGCGGGCCCACCCGTCGCGCACCGGGCCATCGGTGCGCAGGAAGAACCAGCCGGTCCAGTCCGCCGGGGTCTTCGAGAGGGTGTCGAGCAGGGCGGTCGCCCCGTCGTCGAACCAGTCGAGCAGGTCGGCCGCGGCCCGGCCGGCGGCGGCATGGTCGCTGCCGTCCCCCTGCACCCCCGCGAGGACGTCGGCGGCCCAGCGGTGCACCATCCCCTGGTGGACGACGAGGTCGGCCACGGTCCAGCCGGGGCAGGTCGGGACGGCAACGGTCAGACCGGAACTCGTGGCGTTGGCGCGCAGCACGGTCGCGGCCGCACCGATGGCGGCCCCGTAGTCCTCGAAGGTGAGCGGAACGATCTGGGGCACGGTTCCAGGCTACGAGACTTCCGGCCCACTACGCTGGGTGAGGTGTCCGCATACATCGTCGTCGCATCGGTGACCCTGGCCGGGGTGCTGTTGTTCGTCGTCGCGATGTCGGTGCGCTCCCTCGTCGCCCCCAAGGTGGGGCGGGCCGCGACCCTGACGACGTACGAGTCCGGGGTGGACCCGGTCGGGGAGGGATGGGCCCAGACCCACCTGCGCTACTTCGTCTATGCGTTCCTCTACGTCATCTTCGCCGTGGATGCGGTCTACCTGTTCCCGTGGGCGACGGTGCTCGCCGACCCGGATCTGGGGATGGTGTCGCTGATCGAGGTGGCCGTCTTCATCGGGATCATCCTCATCGGCCTGGTCCACGCCGCGCGACGGGGGTTGTTGACATGGGTGTGATCGGGGCGGGGTCGCGATGAGGACCGATCTCGGGATGCCGCGCGTCGGACCGGTCGCCGAGCACGCGCCGACACCGCTCAAGGTCGTCCTCAACTGGGGTCGGCGCTACTCGCTGTGGGTGTTCAACTTCGGGCTGGCCTGCTGCGCGATCGAGTTCATCGCCGCGTCGATGGCCCGGCACGACTTCATCCGGCTCGGCGTCATCCCGTTCGCGCCCGGTCCGCGGCAGGCCGACCTCATGGTCGTCTCCGGCACGGTGACCGACAAGATGGCTCCGGCGATCCGCCGCCTCTATGACCAGATGCCGGAGCCGAAGTACGTCATCTCGTTCGGCGCCTGCTCCAACTCCGGTGGCCCCTATTGGGATTCGTACTCCGTGACCAAAGGTGTCGACACAGTCATCCCGGTCGACGTCTATGTCCCCGGCTGCCCGCCGCGCCCGGAGGCGCTGCTCCAGGGCATCATCAAACTCCAGGAGAAGATCGCCGGGGAGCAGGTCGGGGAGTCGGTGCGCCGCAGGTATGCCGGGCACCGGTTGGCCACCAGCGCCGACCTGAGCAGGGGTCTGGTCGAGAAGCCGTCCTGAGCGCATTGACCAACCTGGTTGACCAGCCTAGTCTTGGAGAATGGAGACGGTGAAGGTTCAGCATGCCAAGACCCACCTCTCGGCCATTCTCGCCAGGGTCGAGGCCGGCGAGGAGTTCCTCATCGCGCGGGGCGAGACGGTCGTCGCTCACCTGGTGCCGGTGCGGCCACGCCGACGGGAGCTCGGGTTCGGTGCCTACCGGCTCCCGGACACCTTCTTCGAGGAACTCCCGGAGGCGGAGCTGGAGCAGTGGGACCAGCATGGCTGAGCTGCTCCTCGACACCCATGCCGTCATGTGGGCGATCAACGAACCGGATCGCCTCAGTGACCTCGCGCGAGAGCAGATCACCGACTCGGCGAACCGAATCGTCGTCTCGGCGGCCAGTTCGTGGGAACTGGCGACGAAACACCGCCTCGGCAAACTCCCGCAGGCCGGTGCCATGCTGGCCGTCCTCGAGGAGTCGTTGCAGCGACTCGGCGCCGACCCCCTCGCGATCAGTCACCGTCATGCCCTCCTCGCGGGGAGCCTGGACTGGGAGCATCGGGACCCGTTCGATCGGGTCCTGGCGGCCCAGGCGATGATCGAGTCCCTCGTCCTCGTCACGATCGACGCCGCGTTCGACACGGTGGCCGGGTTGCGCTGCCTGTGGTGAGCGCCGCTCGTGCGGAGGATTGATGCTGCCATGACGACACCCATGTTCCGCGCGACGTCGACGAGGTGCATTCCGGCTCACAGCCTCACCTGCGACTAGGCTGCAGAACGTGGCCGAGGACCTCACCCGCACCGTCGACCGGGCGCAGTGGCGTGCCCAGGTCGAGGCGGCCATGGGGGAGGGGTTCACCTTCGTCGACTGGCTCACCGCGGTCGATCGGACCTACCTCGAGGACGACCCCGGCTTCGAGGTCGTGGCGCGACTCCTCGACGTCACCCCGGGTGCGGTGCGTGGGCTGCGGCTGCACACGATGGTCCCGGACCGCGGCTCGCTGGAGAGCCTGACCCCGCTCGCGGCCGGGTTCGCCTGGCATGAGCGGGAGACCCACGAGATGTTCGGCATCACCTTCGACGGGTTCACCGACCACAGCGGGCTTGGGCTGCGCCCGCTGCTCCTCCCGGACGGCTTCGAGGGGCAACCGTTGCGCAAGGACTTCCAGCTCGCCGCGCGCGCGAGCAAGACCTGGCCGGGCGGCAAGGAGCCCGGGGAGGGGCACGACTCGGTCAAGTCCCCGAGCCGGCGCCGGGTCCAGGCGCCCGGGGTGCCGCCGACCGAGTGGGGTCCGCGATGACCGCCCTGCTCGCCGCGGGCCTGCCCGCCCTCGAGGTCGTCCTGCGCACCGTCGCGGTCCTGGCCGCCTTCCTCGTCCTGCCGCTCATCGTCGGCCAGATGGAGCACAAGGTCATGGGGCACATGCAGGGTCGCCTCGGTCCGATGTACGCGGGCGGCTACCACGGTTGGGCCCAGCTCATCGCCGACGGCGTGAAGTTCCTCCAGAAGGAGGACCTGACCCCGGCGGCGGCCGACCGGCGGCTCTACCGGATCGCGCCCGCGCTCGCGCTCGTGCCCTATCTCGTCGCGATGGTCGCCGTCCCGATCCATCCCGGCTGGGTCGGCGCGGACATCCCCGCGAGCGCCCTGTTCGTCCTCGTCGCGAGCGGCATCTCGGTCCTCGGCATGCTCGTCGGCGGCTGGGCCAGCGCGAACAAATACAGCCTCATCGGCGGTATGCGGTCCGCGGCCCAGTTGCTCGGCTACGAGCTCCCGCTGGTCCTGTCCGTCGCGTCGGTATGCCTCGCGGCCGGCACCCTCAGCCTCACCGGGATCATCGAGCAGTGGTCCCCGATCTGGCTGCTCTGGCAGCTCCCGGCGGCGCTGGTCTTCCTCGTCGCGGCGACGGCCGAGCTCAACCGGCCACCGTTCGACACCCCGATCGCCGACGCCGAGATCGTCATGGGTCCGTTCACCGAGTACGGCGGGTTGCGGTTCGCGTTCTTCCTCCTCGCCGAGTATGCCGGGATCGTCCTGTTCTCAGTGCTTTTCGCGGTGCTCTTCCTGGGCGGTTGGCGGGGGCCGGGCGACGCATACCTCGGCTGGTTGTGGACCGCCCTGAAGGCGCTGCCGATCGCGTTCCTCATCATCTGGATGCGGGTGTCGTGGCCGCGGGTGCGGGCCGACCAGTTGCAGCGGTTGGCCTGGCTCGGGCTCGTCCCGGTCGCGCTGGCCCAACTGGCGCTGACCGCGATAGTGGTGGTGGCCCGATGAGCAACCCGTTCCGGGCCGCCAAGGGGCTGCTCGCCGGCATGCGGACCACCGCCAGGACGATGGTCACCCCGGCGCACACCCAGCAGTACCCCGACGAGCGGCCCAGCCTGCCGCCCCGCTCGCGGGGGGTCATCGCGCTGCGGGAGGAGAACTGCACGAGTTGCATGCTCTGCGCGCGGGAGTGCCCGGACTGGTGCATCTACATCGACAGTCACAAGGAGACGATCCCGCCGACCACCGAGGGGGGACGGGAGCGGCAGCGCAACGTGCTGGACCGGTTCGCGATCGACTTCTCGCTGTGCATGTACTGCGGGA
Organism: Intrasporangiaceae bacterium; assembly: GCA_012838445.1. Taxonomy (GTDB): domain Bacteria; phylum Actinomycetota; class Actinomycetes; order Actinomycetales; family Dermatophilaceae; genus F2B08. The sequence goes on from DUPF01000068.1 coordinate 10,996, forward strand.
TCTGTGTCGAGGTGTGTCCGTTCGATGCGCTGTTCTGGTCCCCGCAGTTCGAGTACGCCGAGCTCGACGTGCGCGACCTGCTCCATGAGAAGGAGCGGCTCGGGGAGTGGATGGCGAGTGTCCCGCCCCCGCCGCCGCTCGATGAGCGGGCCGCCGACGCCGCCGAGGTGACCGCGGCGAACAAGCCGCCGCGCGTCCCACGCGCACCCCGCCCGCCACGTGCGCAGGCCCCGCCGGCGGAGGGTGAGCAGTGACCACGCTCGACATCGTCTTCGCCTGCTTCGCGGTCCTGGCCGTCGCCTCCGGCCTGCTCGCGGTCACCTCGACCCGCGTCATCCACGCGGCACTGTGGCTCGTCGTCGCGCTCGGCGCGCTCGCCGGCACCTTCCTCGTCATGGGGGCCGAGTTCATCGCCCTGGTCCAGGTGCTCATCTACGTCGGGGCGATCGTCGTCCTCGTCCTCTTCGCACTCATGCTCACCCGCAGCCCGGTCGGCCCGCAGCGTGAGGTCAGTGTCGGGCCCCGGCGGCGGACCCTGGCCATCGTCGCCGGCGCCAGCACCACCGCCCTCCTGCTCGCCGTGCTCATCCCCATGGCCGAGGTCCTGCCGGAGCGGCAGATCACGAGCACCGAGGTCATGGCCCGCGACCTGTTCGGGATCTGGGTGTGGCCGTTCGAGCTGCTCTCGCTGCTCCTGCTCACCGCCCTCGTCGCGGCCTTCGCCGTCTCCCGCATCGGGGTCCCCGGCAAGGAGCCGCAGCGATGAGTCTGCTCGGTCCCAATATCCTCGCCGCCGTCCTCGTCGGCATCGGTCTCTACGGTGCCCTCGCCCGGCGCAACGCCGTCCTGATGCTCATCGGCGTCGAACTCATCCTCGGCGGCGCGCTCGTCCTGCTCGTGTCCACAGCGGCCGCGGGGACCGACCAGTGGAGCGGCGGGACGGTGCTGTCGCTGTTCGTCATCACGATCGCCGCGGCCGAGGTCGCGCTCGCCCTGGCCGTCATCCTCGCCGCCTTCCGACTCCGGGGCCGTATCGACCTCACCGAGCGGGAGCCTGCCGCCACACCGATCGGCGCCGCCGGGGTGGGTGAGCCGTGATCGAGGAGTCCCTCGGGCGGCACCTGCCGGTCCTGGCCACGATCGTCATCCCGTTCCTCGCCGCGCTGCTCGCCCTGCCCGTCGCCCGGCGACGAGTGGTCCGCGATGTCACCGTCATCGCCGGGTTCCTCGCCCTCGTCTCCGCCGGCTACCGGCTGTGGGATCTGCCGACCACCGCCCCCGGTGACGGGTCGTTCGGGTCGGTGACCAGCGGCATACCACCGATCTCGTTGGGTGAGTTGACGATCCCCTTCGACATCGCCGTCAGCGCCCGCACCGCGCTGATCTCCCTCGTCGTCGCGGCCGTCACGCTCGCGGTGCTTGCGTTCGCGACCTGGTACCTCAAGGACGACGACCGGCTCGGGGTGTTCCTCGCGACCGTCTCGCTGTTCGCCGCGGCGATGCAACTCGTCGTGCACTCCGCCGACCTGCTGCTGACCCTCATCGGCTGGGAGGTCATGGGGTTCTGCTCCTACCTGCTCATCGGGCACTGGAGCCGGACCGCGAAGGCGCGCCGGGCCGCCTACAAGTCGTTCATCGTCACCCGACTGGCCGACGTCGGCTTCGTCATCGGCGTCGTCATCCTCGCCGCCGGCGCCCGTTCGACGAACTATGGGACGGTCATCGAGCACTGGCTCGGCCACCCGGGTGCGGCGCTGACCCTCGCGATGGGCTGCCTCGTCGTCGCCGTCCTCGGCAAGTCCGCTCAGGCGCCGTTCCAGGACTGGCTCGCCGACGCGATGGCCGGCCCGACCCCGGCCTCCGCACTCATCCACGCCGCGACGATGGTCGCCGCCGGCACCGTCGTCCTCGCCCAACTCGCCCCGCTCCTGACGATCACGCCCGCGGCCCAGTGGCTCCTCGCGCTCAGCGTCGCGGTGACGATGCTCCTCGGTGCCGTCCTCGCCCTCGGCCAGAGCGACCTGAAGACCCTGCTCGCGTGGTCGACAGTGAGCCAGATCGCCGTCATGCTCGCGCCCCTGGCGGTCCTGACCGCAGCCCACGTGACCGTGGCGGGGGCAGCCGCACTGTTCCACCTCTACGCGCACGCACTGTTCAAGGCCCTGCTGTTCCTGACGATCGGGTGGCTGTCCTTCTCGCTGCACTCCAACCTCGCCACCGCACTCCAGGGGACCGCCCGGCGGCTGCTGTCCCGGCTCGCCGTCATCATCGGGTTCGCCGCCCTGGCCGGCCTGCCGCTCGTCGTCGGTGGCTGGTCCAAGGAACTCGTCGTCGTGACGACGGCCGGATCGGGAACCGGGGTGCGGACCTGGCTCGTCCTGGCCGCGATCCTCGTCACGGTCGTCCTCTCCGCGATGTATGCGACCCGCGCCGCCCTCATCCTGCTGCGGTCCCGCAGCGGTCCGGCGGATGCGGACCTGTCGACCGGTGAGTTGCGGGCCGTGGTCGCCTCCCGGGCGGCGATGCGCGAGGCGCAGCGGGCGGTGGCCGAGTCTCCGTTGACCCCGAGGGCGGTCATCGCGCTGCTCACGCTCGCGACGGCCTTCGGCGGTCTGCTGCTCCTCGGGTTGGACCGCTATCTCGGGGTCGAGGCGCATGTGTCCGTCCTGTGGCTGTCGGTGACTCTCGTCCTCGCCCTGGCCGGTATCGCGCTGGCCTGGGTGCTGAGCAAGCAGGGCGACCTGACCGCTCGTCTCAGTGCAGACCGGCAACGGTGGTGGGACTATGGGTTCGAGGTCGACCGGGCCTATCTGGCGCTCGTCGTCACCCCCGTCCTGGCGCTGGCCAGGGTGGTGACCCGGATCGACGACGCGGTCGTCGACCGGCCGGTCCGGGGTCTGGCGGCCGGCGCTGTCCGACTGGCCGACCGCACCGGGGATACCTCACCGACGCGTCCGCTCACCGGGGTCGGCCTCGTCGCGATCGGACTCGTTGTGCTCGTGGGAGTCGGCGTCGGGGTCGGACTGCTCGGGGGTGGCGGATGACTCTCGTGGCCGCCATCGGCATCCCGCTCGCGATCGGGCTGTGGCTCCTCGTCGCCGGTCAGGGCCTGAGCCGGCGCCCGGCGACCCGCATCGGCCTGGTTGCCGCGGTCGGCGCGCTCGCGGCCACGATCGCCGCGGTCGTCCTCGGCGACGGCATCGACCGGCCGTGGGTGGGTCAACTCGGGCTTTCCCTGGCGCTCGGGGTCGACGGGATCAGCGCACCCCTGCTGCTCCTCACGGCCGCCATCGGCGTCGCCGTCGCGCTGCTCGGATGCGCCCACGTGCCCGAGGGCGGCCGGCCCGCGACCTATGTCGGCGCGGTCCTGCTCGCCATCGGCGGTGCGCTCGCGACGTTCGCAGCCCGGGACGCGGTGCTGTTCTTCGTCTCCTTCGAGCTCGGTCTCATCCCGGTGTGGTTGCTCATCCACCGCTTCGGTGACCCCCACGATGCCGCCGCCCGCAAGGATGCCGGCCTGCGGTTCCTGCTGTTCACCGTGAGCGGCTCGATCCTCATGCTCGTCGGGATCCTCGCCCTCGTCACGGCCGCCGGGACTGCCGACCTGGACGAGCTCGTCACCGCAGGAGCCGCGCTGCCGCTCAGCACCCAGACGCTCATCGCAGCCCTCCTCGTCACCGGCCTGGCCGTCAAGGTTCCCGTCTTCCCGCTGCACACGTGGCTGCCCGCCGCCCACACGACCGCCCCGACCGGCGGGTCGGTCATCCTCGCCGCCATCCTGCTCAAGATGGGCACCTACGGCATCGTCCGGCTGCCGTGGGCGTCGGTCCCGGACGGATTCGCCCGGGTGGCACCGGTGCTCGCGGTGCTCGCCGCGGTCGGCATCATCTGGGCAGGCTTGATCTGCCTGGTCGAGATGGAGGCCAAGCGGCTCATCGCATACTCCTCCGTCGCGCACATGGGCTTCGTCGTCCTGGGGCTGGCGTCCGGGACCGTCGCCGGAGTGCAGGCCGCGCTCATCGGCAACATCGCCCACGGGGTGATCTCCGCGCTGCTCTTCGTCGTCATCGGTGGACTCAAGGAACGGTGGGGTGCGGTGCGCTTCGACGGCCCGCTGCCGGCGCTGCGCGAGCACGCACCCGCACTCGGGTTCGTCCTCATCCTCGGGCTCGCGGCGGCGCTCGGACTGCCCGGGCTCGCGGCGTTCTGGGGGGAGTGGACCGCGATCTATGCGGCGTGGATCGCGCCGCTCGGGCCGGGTCTGCTGCTCAAGGTGTGTGCGGTCCTCGCCGCGGTCGGCGCGGTCCTCGCGGCCGGCTATGCGCTGCGGGTGGCGCGACTGCTCTGGGTCGGTGAGGCGGCCGTCCCGGTCGAGCCCACCGGATCGACGGCCGGCCCCCGGGCCGAGGGGATCGTCCTGGCCGCCCTCGTCGTCGCGATCGTCGCGATCGGGTTGGTGCCGCACCTCGTGTGGTCGGTGACCCTGCCCGACGTCCTGGCGGTGATGGGCCGATGAGAGTCACCGTCGACTGGTTCGCACTCGCCCCGGTCCTCGCGCCCGCCCTCGGCGCGCTCCTCGTCCTCGTCATCGACGCGGTCGCCCCGAAGGCACGACTGGTCCACCTCGGTGCGACGCTCGTCGCGCTCGGCGCCGGGGTCGGGGTGGCCGGGTGGGGGGCGGCGCACAGTGAGCCGCTGCGTTCCCTGTGCGTCGGTTCGGGTTCGGACGGGGCCTGTCTGTATGCAGTGGGCCCGATGGGTGCGATCCTCCAGATCTGTGTGCTGGCGGCGGCAGCGGTGGTCGTGCTGATGCTCCTCGCCGACCGTGGACCGGCGGAGGCGCCTGCGGCCGAACCGTTGCGGGGTGGTCCGGCCGTGGCCGCCGCGCTCGTCCTGGCGGCGACGTCGGGTGCGGTCACTGTGGTCGGTGCGGTGGATGTCGGTGCCTGGCTCGTCGGTCTGGAGTTGGCGACCCTGCCGCTCATCGCCCTCGTCGCGCTGGCCGCCCGCAAAGACGCCGTCCACGGCGCCCTGACCCTGCTCGTGACGTCGGTGCTGTCGTTCGCGCTGCTCGCCCTCGGAGTGGCGCTGTGGGTCATCGCGACCGGGTCCTCGACGTTCGTCACGCCCGGGGTGCGGGACGCGTGGGGGGTCCCGGAACAGCGGCTCGTTCTCATCGTCGCCGCCCTGGTGCTGCTCGCCGGACTGGGTTTCAAACTCTCCCTCGTCCCGTTCCACGCCTGGACGCCGGTGACGTATGCCAGTGCCGCCACCCCGGTGACCCTGGCCATCGCGACGATCTCGAAGGTCGCGGCACTCGGTGCCCTGATCGGGGTCGTGCAGGGCCTGGCCGGGATCATCCAGGCGCCCGCCCCGACCGCGGTCGTGGCGGCGTTGGCGGCGGTCGCCCTGGTCTCGATGCTGTTCGGCAACGTCGTCGCGCTGCGCCAGGTGGACCCGGTCCGGCTGCTCGCCTGGTCCGCGGTCAGTCAGGCCGGCTGGGTCATCCTTCCGCTCGTCGCGCTCACCGCGGCGGCCACCGACGCCGCTGCGGGCTATCTGGCCGCCTACGTCATCGCGGCGACGACCGCATTCGCGGTCGTGCACCGGGTCCACGGGCCGGTCGCGGCCGGTGCCGCTGCCGGCCCCCGGGAGCTGTCGCATACCGGCGGCTTGGTGCGCAACCACCCGTGGCTGGGGCTGGTCCTCATCCTGGCCCTCATCTCCCTGGCCGGACTCCCGCCCGGGGTGATCGGTCTGATTGCCAAGATCGTCGCCCTCCAACCCGTCGTCGCGGCCGGGCTGTGGCCGGTCGCCGTCGTTGCCGTGGTCGGTGCCGTCCTCGGTGTCGCCGTCTACCTGCGGTGGGTGGCGATCATCCTCGGTGCCGGCCGCTCGACCCGGCCGCTGCAGGCGATGCTCGGCACCCGGGTCGGGGTCCTCATCGCGGCCGCGGTGCTCGTCGTGACGAGTGTGCTGCCGGCACTGGTGTTCCGGTGACGGGGCCAGGGGAACACGCGGCGAGCACGCTAGCGTTGGTCCGGATATGACGAACCACTTCAACGGGCTGAAGACGGCAGCGCTGTTCGGGATGATCTGGGCGCTGCTCCTCGGCGTGGGTGCCCTCGTGGGCCGCGGACAGTACATCTGGATCTTCGCGCTCATCGGCGTCGCGACGACGTTCTACGGATACTGGTTCTCCGACAAGCTCGCGATCCGGGCGATGCGCGCCCAGCCGGTCACCGAGCAGCAGGCCCCGCAGATGTACCGGATCGTGCGCGAACTGTCCGAGAAGGCGGGCAAGCCGATGCCGCGGCTCTACATCAGCCCAACCCAGGCGCCGAACGCGTTCGCCACCGGACGCAACCCCAAGAATGCGGCCGTGTGCTGCACCACCGGCATCCTCGAACTGCTCGACGAGCGGGAACTGCGTGGTGTCCTCGGGCACGAGCTCATGCACGTCTACAACCGGGACATCCTCACCGGCTCGGTCGCGGCCGCCCTGGCCGGCGTCATCACGAGCGTGGCGCAGATGGCGCTGTTCTTCGGTGGCGGTCGGGACAACCGCGGCGGCAATCCGCTCGCGATGCTCGCGATGGCTCTCCTCGCCCCCTTCGCGGCCTCGGTCATCCAATTGGCGATCAGCCGCACCCGCGAGTACGACGCCGATCACGACGGATCCGAGTTGACCGGCGACCCGCTCGCACTGGCCTCCGCGTTGCGAAAACTCGAGATCGGCACCGCCCGGGCACCCCTGCCGCCGAACCCGGAACTGGTCAACACCAGCCACCTCATGATCGCCAACCCGTTCCGGGCCCAGGACCTGTCGCGGTTCTTCTCCACACACCCGCCGATGGGGCAGCGGATCGCCCGACTCGAGGAGATGGCGCGCCAGCGCCTCCCGTGAGCCCGCCCACCCGCGGCGAGCCTGCACCCCGCGGGCCCGGCAATAATGACGGGACCGACGCACTCGACACCACCTAGGATCTGCCCATGCTTCTGCGGCTGCTTCGTCGCGGACTGCCTCCGTACGCGGGACTCCTCGCGGCCATCGCAGCCCTGCAACTCGTCGGCGTCATCGCCAACCTCTACCTGCCGAGTCTGACCGGTCGGATCATCGACAACGGCGTCGCCCGCGGCGACATCGACTACATCTGGCGGATGGGCGCGATCATGCTCGCCGTCTCCTTCGTCGCCGTCATCGCCGCGATCTCCGTCGCCCGCCTCGGTGCCCAGACCGCGGCCGGTCTGGCCCGGGACACCCGCGTGCGGGTCTTCGACCGCGTCCTGTCGTTCAGCGACCGGGAGGTGCTCCAGTTCGGCGCCCCCACCCTCATCACCCGGGCCGGCAACGACATCACCCAGGTCCAGACGGTCGTGACGATGCTCCTCATGCTCGTCGTCCAGGCCCCGATCATGATGATCGGCGGGGTCATCATGGCCCTGCAGGAGGACGCCGGACTCGCCTGGATCATGGCCGTGGCCGTCCCGCTCCTCGCCATCGCGATCGGGTTGGTCATCTCGCGGATGCTCCCGTGGTTCCGGATCATGCAGGAGGCGGTCGACACGGTGAACCGCATCCTGCGCGAACAGATCACCGGCGTGCGGGTTGTCCGGGCGTTCGTGCGCGAGCAGGTCGAGCGGGACCGCTTCGCCGTGGCCAACACGACCTACACCGGGGCCGCGATCTCGGTCGGCAAGCTCATGGCGATGGCCTTCCCGATCGTCATGGTCCTGTTCAACCTCTCCAGCGCGGCGGTGCTGTGGTTCGGCGCCCACCGGGTCGACAACGGCCAGGTCGAGGTCGGGGCCCTCTTCGCGTTCATGCAGTACCTCATCCAGGTCCTCATGGCGGTGATGATGACGACGATGGCGGCGATGATGGTCCCGCGTGCCGAGGTCAGTGCCCGCCGCATCAACGAGGTCCTCGCGACCGACTCGACCGTCGTCAACCCCGCCGATCCGCAACCGATCCCGGATGAGTATGCGGGGGTCGAGTTCGACAGTGTGACGTTCAGCTATCCCGGGGCTGAGGTGCCCGTCATCGACGAGGTCTCGTTCACCGCCCGGCCCGGGACGACGACGGCGATCATCGGCTCGACCGGTGCCGGCAAGACGACCCTGCTCAGCCTCATCCCACGGCTCTACGACGTCACCGGCGGGGTGGTGCGGGTCGGCGGCCGAGACGTGCGCGAGGCGAGCCTGGAGGATGTCTGGTCGCGGATGGCGCTCGTCCCGCAGCGGCCCTACCTGTTCTCCGGGACGGTTGCGAGCAACCTGCGCTACGGCGACCCGGACGCCGACGACGAGGCGCTCTGGGAGGCGCTGCGGACCGCGCAGGCCGACGGCTTCGTCTCCCGGATGGACGGCGGCCTGCAGGCGCGCATCGCCCAGGGCGGCACGAACGTCTCCGGCGGGCAGCGGCAACGCCTCGCCATCGCGCGGGCCCTGGTCCGCGGCGCGGACATCCTGCTCTTCGACGACTCGTTCTCCGCACTCGACGTCGCCACCGATGCCCGGCTGCGGGCTGCGCTCGAGGCGCGCACCGCATACACCACCGTCATCGTCGTCGCCCAGCGCGTGTCCACCATCGTCGGCGCCGACCAGATCATCGTCCTCGACGACGGCCGGGTCGTCGGGATCGGCACCCACGAGGACCTGCTGCAGACCTGCCCGACGTATCGGGAGATCGCCGAGAGCCAGGAGGCCGCCGACCCCGGTGGTCCCGCAGCGGCCGAGGAGGTGCTGGTATGAGCGACCGGATCCTCACCGAGGAGGAGAAGGCGGCCGCTGCCCGGCGCGGTCCGGCCGGTGTGCAGCGGGGCGGACCCCCGCACATGGCCCTCGGTGCGCCGGGGGAGAAGCCGAAGAGCTTCCGCGCCAGCGCGCAACGTCTCCTGGGGCTGCTGCGACCAGAACGCGGGCTGGTCATCCTCGCCATCACGATGGGCTTCGTCGCCGTCGTCCTCCAGGCCGCCGGGCCCCGCATCCTCGGCTGGGCGACCGACCGGATCTTCGAAGGCTTGATCGGGCGGCGGATGCCGGCCGGAGCGACCCAGGAGCAGGTCGTCGCCCAACTGCGCGCAGCCGGTCAGGACAAGATGGCCGACATGGTCGCGGCGATGGAGAATCTCGTCCCCGGGCAGGGAGTCGACTTCTCGGCCGTGGCTCGCATCCTGACCATCGCCGTGGTGCTGTTCGTCATCGCCGCGCTGTTCCAATGGCTCCAGGCGCGCATCCTCGTCGGCGTCGTCAACCGGGCGATCTTCAACCTGCGCCGCGACGTCGAGGACAAACTGCACCGGCTGCCGCTGCCCTACTTCGACCGGCAGCCGCGCGGTGAGGTCCTCTCCCGGGTCACCAACGACATCGACAACATGGCGCAGAGCCTGCAGCAGACCCTCGCCCAGCTGCTCACCGCGCTGCTCACCGTGCTCGCGATGCTCGGGATGATGTTCTGGATCTCGCCGCTGCTCGCACTCATCGCCCTGGTGACCGTGCCGGTCACCATGGTCGTCGCCGGCGCGATCGGCAAACGCGCCCAGGGGCACTTCAAGGAGCAGTGGCGCGCCACCGGCGACGTCACGAGCGTCGTCGAGGAGTCCTTCACCGGCCACGGTCTGGTCAAGGTCTTCGGCCGCCAGCAGCAGGCGCGGGAGCAGTTCGCCGTGAGCAACGACGAGCTCTACCGCGCCAGTTTCGGCGCCCAGTTCATCAGCGGCATCATCATGCCCGCGATGATGTTCATCGGGAACCTCAACTACGTCATCGTCGCCGTCGTCGGTGGGTTGCGGGTCGCCTCCGGGCACCTCAGCCTCGGCGACGTGCAGGCGTTCATCCAGTACTCCCGCCAGTTCACCCAGCCGCTGACCCAGGTCGCCTCGATGGCCAACCTCATGCAGAGCGGGGTCGCCTCGGCCGAACGGGTCTTCGAGGTCCTCGACGCCGCCGAGCAGGACCCCGATCCCGTCCACGCGCCCGCCCCCGGCGATCAGCGCGGCAGGGTCTCCTTCGAGAACGTCTCGTTCTCCTACCGCCCCGACACCCCCCTCATCGAGGACCTCGACCTGTGCGTCGAGCCGGGCCAGACCGTCGCCATCGTCGGTCCGACCGGAGCGGGGAAGACCACCCTGGTCAACCTCATCATGCGCTTCTACGAGCTCGACGCCGGCCGGATCACCCTCGACGGGGTCGACATCGCGACGATGCGCCGACACGACCTGCGCTCCCGCGTCGGCATGGTGCTGCAGGACACCTGGCTGTTCGCCGGCACGATCGCCGAGAACATCGCCTACGGCAAGCCGGGCGCGTCCGAGGAGGAGATCCGGGCCGCCGCAACCGCGACGTATGTCGACCGGTTCGTCCACTCCCTCCCCGACGGCTACGACACTCGACTCGACGACGAGGCCTCGAACCTGTCCGCCGGCGAGAAGCAGCTCCTCACCATCGCCCGGGCCTTCATCTCCGAGCCGGACCTGCTCATCCTCGACGAGGCGACCTCCTCGGTCGACACCCGCACCGAGGTGCTCGTCCAGCACGCCATGGCCGCCCTGCGTCAGGACCGCACCTCGTTCGTCATCGCCCACCGCCTGTCGACGATCCGCGACGCCGACCTCATCCTCGTCATGGAGGAGGGCCGCATCGTCGAGCAGGGATCGCACGAGGAGCTGCTCGCCTCGGGCGGGGCGTTCGCCAAGCTCTATGCGGCACAGTTCAGTGCCGCAGCCTCTGCAGCGACGGAGTGAGGGAACGATGGATGTGACCGCCGTGACCGGCGAGGACCATTCATGAGCGGCCTCAGCGTTCTCGGCATACCGGTGACCGCCAACCAGATCACGCGGTGGACGGGCTACTACGCGCACGTGCGGCGGCCGTTCCCTGTCGCCGGACTCCCACAGGTCGTCGTCGACGCGCACGCCGACAACGAGCCCGGCGTGGTGAGCGACGAGGTGCGGGACACGTTCTTCCTCTACGGCACCGGCCCGCTCGTGTGGCTTTCCGAGGACGACGTCGCCGGACTCGAGCGTGCGGTTCGGAGTTCGTTGCTCAACACCCAGCGGCGGCGGCTGAGCCCCAAGCCGGTGCCGGCGTGGCCGAGCGACCCGCTGGTCGTTCCGAAGCTCATCCGCTGGATCGAGGCCGGAGTCGCGCCGAGCCTGCACGCGCTGGCGCAGGAGGAGCTCCGCGCCGTGACGGCCAACTGCTTGCCGCGCGCGCTGGAGCTCGCCGGGGACCTTCCCCGTCGGCTCGGGGCCGAACTGTTTCGCAGCGGTCATGACCGCCGCAGGGGAACCGGTCGAGCGTGACTGGGTCCAGCTGGACGAGTTCCAGACCTGGCTGGACAGCGCGACGCGGTCGGTGGAGTCCGCCGACCGCGACGTTCCCGGCACGGTCCTGGTCTGGCACGAGGGCGGCGAGCTTGCGCACGCTGCCGTGACCATCGGGGGCGGGTACGCCCTGCACAAGCCCTCGCAGTCCTGGTCCAGCCCGGTCATGGTGTGGACCGTCGAGGAGGTTGTGCGTTCATGGCGCTTCCCGGGCACCCGGTTGTCGCGGCACCGGATCCGCTAGGGTGGGCGGCCCCTTGGGCACAAGGTTGGCGGTTCATCCCTGTGGGTTGGGCGTGGGGATCGTGGGCCGTCGGGGGTGCTCCCGCCCCCGAGCAGGAGAACACACTAGGGTCGATCGGGTGACGACGACCCCCATGCCCCTGCTGCGCACCGAGGCCGGTGAGCGGGCGGCGCTCATCACCGTCGACCTGATGACGGTCGACCTGGATCTGCGCGGGTCGGCGACGACGTTCACGTCCCGGACCCGGATCGAGTTCACCTGCCGGGAGTCGGGGGCGAGCACCTGGGTCGACCTCCGGCCCGAGACCCTTCACGAGATCACCCTCAACGGGGAGCCGATCGACCTCGACGGTACCGCTCACGAGGTGGCGAGGGGACGCATACCCCTGTCCGGGCTGGCTGCGCACAACGTCCTCGAGGCGCACGCGACGATGCGCTTCTCCCGCGACGGGCAGGGTCTGCACCGGTCGGTCGACCCGGCGGACGGGGAGGCGTATGTCTACGGGCACCTGTTCCTCGACGCCGCCCCGACGGTGTTCGCCTGCTTCGACCAGCCGGACCTCAAGGCCCGCTACCGGGTCAGCGTCACCGCACCCGACGAGTGGACCGTCATCGGCAACGGAGCGGCTCAACGGGTCGGTGAGTCCCGCTGGGAACTGGCCGAAACCCCTCCGCTGGCAACCTATTTCGTCACCGTCTGCGCCGGACCCTATGTCTCCGTCCTCGCCGAGCACGACGGCATCCCCCTCGGGGTGCACGCCCGCCGATCCCTCGAGGAGGCCCTGATCGCCCAGGCCGACGACATCCTCGACGTGACCCGGCGCAGCTTCGACTACTACCACCGCCTGTTCGGGATCCGGTACGCCTTCGGCTCCTACCACCAGGTCTTCGTCCCCGAGTTCAACGCCGGCGCGATGGAGAACCCCGGCTGCGTCACCTTCCGCGACGCGATGATCTTCCGCGGTGCCGCCAGCCAGGACCAGATCCTGCAACGCGCGAACACGATCGCCCACGAGATGGCGCACATGTGGTTCGGCGACCTGGTGACGATGACCTGGTGGGACGACCTGTGGCTCAACGAGTCGTTCGCCGAGTACATGGCGTATCGGACCCTCGTCGCCGCGACGGAGTTCACCGATGCCTGGGTCGAGTTCTCGATGTCCCGCAAACTCTGGGGGTATGCGGCCGAGCGCACCCCGTCGACCCACCCGGTCGCCGGATCCCCGGCCCCCGACGCCCAGTCCGCCCTGCAGAACTTCGACGGCATCTCGTATGCGAAGGGCGCCTCGGTCCTGCGCCAACTGATCGCGCACATCGGCGACGACGCCTTCGTGGCCGGGGTGCGAACATACTTGCGGGACAAGGCATTCGGCAACGGGGAACTCGGTGACTTCCTCGCCACGATGGAGGCGGCAGCGGGTAGGCCGCTCCAGGACTGGGCCCAGGTGTGGTTGCGCACCGCCGGTGTCGACGTCCTCAGCGTCGAGGACGGGGTGCTGCACCGGACGCCGCCGCCGAGTCATCCGGCCCGCCGCCCACACACCCTCGACATCGGCCGGATCGAGGCGGACGGCGCGGTGACCAGTGACGTCGTCACCCTCGACGCCGACACACTCCCCGTGCCGGAGGACCTGCGCGGCGGGGTGATCACCCTCCCCAACGCCGGTGACCTGACCTGGGCCACCGTCGACCTGTCCCCGGCCGAGCACGACGCGCTGGCCGAGGTGCTGCCGCGGGTCGGGTCGGCCCAAGTTCGTGCAGTGCTGTGGCAGGCGGTCATCGAAGGGGTCTACCGGGGCACAGTGGCCCCGGACCGCGTCATCGACCTGCTCGAACCGGCCTGGGCGACGGAGACCAACGCCGCGATCCTCGGGCGAGTCGTCGTCAATGTCACCGGGCGGGTCATCCCGTGCTTCCTGCCGCCGCAGCGGCAACCGGGTGCCGAGGCCACCCTCGCCGAGGCGGCCCAGCGTCTCCTGGACACGGCCGAGCCCGGGTCCTCGGTCGCGCTCGCCGCCGCCCGGGCACTGGCCCGGGCCACTGCGGATCGGACCCTCCTCGAACGCTGGGCCGGGGGAGACGGACTGCCCGCCGGACTCGAGCACGACAGCGACTTCCGCTGGCTCGTCGTCGGCGCCCTGGCCCGCCGCGGCTGGCTCGGCGAGGACGGCATCGAGACCGCCCGTCAGGCCGACAGCACCCTGACCGGGGCGCTGGCCGCCCTGTCTGCGCGGGCCAGCATCCCGACCGCGGCCGCCAAGGAATGGGCCTGGACCGAACTCACCGGCAACCCGAACATCTCCAACTACGAGGCCAACGCCATCGCCGGGTCGTTCTGGGTGAGTGGTCCGCTCGAGTCGCTCGACGCATACCGCCGCCGGTACGTCGAGGACATCCCCGCCATGAGCGCGACGATGGGCGACGACGCGCTCTCCCGCGTCGCGACGCTGGCCTTCCCGACCCGGCTCGTCGACCGCACCACCGAGCAGGTCGTCCTCGCCGCCCTGGAGGGGGACGACCTCACCCTCGGGGTGCGCCGGGCCATGGTCGATGCCCTGAGCGAATTGCGTGAGGCGTTGCGCTCGCGGGACTGCTTCGGGTGACGGCGGTCCGGGTCAGCGGCCCGACTCGACCTTTTGCTGCAACCGGTTCATCCCGCTGATCCAGGCGTCGGTGTCGGCCGCCCGGGCCCGGTAGTAGTCGGCGACCTCCGGGTGCGGCAGGACGAGGAACCGGTCCTCGACGATCGCCTCCCAGGTGGCCTCGGCGACCTCCTCGGGAGTGAGCACCCGGTCCCGGCCGAGCACTGCGGCCAGGTCACCGGCCCGCTCGAGCATCGCGGTCTGGACACCCTGCGGACAGATGGCGTGGACGTGGATCCCCTTGTGCCGGTATGTCACCGACAACCACTCCGCGAAGGCGACCGCACCGTGCTTGGTCACCGAATAGGCCGGGGCGTCGACCATCGTCAACAACCCGGCAGCGGATGCGGTCGAGACGAAGCGCCCGCCACCGCGCTCCACCCAGCCGGGGACGAGGAGCCGGGCGGCCCGCACGTGGGCCATGACGTTGACCTCCCAGCTCGTCGCCCAGGCATCCTCCGGGGAGTCCAGGCCGGAGCCGAGGTCGACACCCGCATTGGCGAACCACACATCGATCGGGCCGACCTCGTCCTGGACGGTCTCGATGAGGGCACTGACCCCGTCCTCACTCGCGGCGTCCCCGGCGACGAGCGTCGCCCCGAGCTTCGCGGCGACGGCGTGCGCCCGCTCACCGTCCAGATCACTGACGACGACCCGGGCGCCGAGTCCGGCCATCCTCGCCGCGAGCGCGGCACCGATCCCGCCGGCCGCGCCGGTGACGACGACGACCTTGTCCTGCATCGACATCTCGCTCACGTCAGATACCTCCGTCATCTCAGACCCCTCCGTCATCTCAGACACCTCCGGTCAGCAGGACGCCACCGTCGACGGTGAGCGTCTGGCCGGTCATCCAGCCCGCGTCCTCGCTGAGCAGGAAGGCGACGACACTGCCGATGTCCTCGGGCACCCCGAGCCGCTTGAGCGGATAGGGCGCAGCCACCTCGTCCTCACGCCCCTCGTAGAGCGCGGTCGCGAACCTCGTCTTCACGACGGCGGGAGCGACGGCGTTGACCCGGATCGTCGGGCCGAGCTCGACGGCGAGCTCCTCGGTGAGATGGATCAGCGCCGCCTTGCTCACCCCGTAGAACGCGATCCCCGGCGCCGGTCGCAGCCCGGCGACACTGGCGACGTTGACGATCGCGCCGCCGTGCTCCCGCATCCAGGCCCGGTGCGCGTGCTGCACCCAGCTCAACGCGGCGACGACGTTGACATCCATGATCTTGCGGGCCGCGTCGAGGTCGATCTCGGTCAGCGGGCCGTAGACCGGGTTGATCCCGGTGTTGTTGACGAGGAAGTCCAGCCGGCCCCACGTCTCGATGACCCGGTCGATGACCTCCCGCTGGTGGTCGCCGTCCCCGGCATTGCCGGCGATCGCCATCGCACGATCCGCGCCGAGGTCGGCCACCGCTTCCTGGAGTGCCTCGGGCTTGCGGGCGGTGATCGCGACCCTGGCCCCGTCGGCGACGAGCCGTTGCGCGATCGCCAGCCCGATGCCGCGGCTGGCGCCGGTGACGATGGCTGTCTGTCCCTCGAATCGTCTGCTCATGGACCTCTGTCTAGCAGAGCCGGGTATGCGACGGTTCAGCGGTCCGCCAACTCGGCTGCGAGCGTGTCCAGCACGGTCCGGGCGGTGATGAGGGAGGGGCCGTACCACGTGATGAGGCGCCCGTCGATGAGTCGGGTCGGAGCCCGCGAGAAGGCCTCCGGACCGTCCTGCGCTGTGAAGACGTAGGGCTCGTCCGGCAGCAGCACCGCGTCGACGTCGACCCGGTCGATGTCGCTGACCTCGACGTGCGGATAGCGGCCGGCATGGTCGCCGAAGACGTTCTCGATCCCGACGCGCCGGAGCAGGTCGGTGGTGAAGGTGCGCGACCCGACGACCATCCACGGGTCCCGCCAGATCGGGACGGCGACCCGCGCCACCGGGGGCGGGGGCGGACAACTCCACAGCGCACTCGCCTCGGTCAACCAGGTGGGGATGCGCCACCCCAGGGCGTCCGCCACGAGCCGGCGCATCGACGCCAGTGCCTGCGGCACGTCCTCGATGACGGTCACCCAGACACTGACTCCCCGCTCGCGGAGGCGACGGACATCGAGTTCGCGGTTCTCCTCCTGGTTCGCGACGACGAGGAGCGGGTCGGTGGTTGAGGAACCCGCCAACTCGACGATCCGGGTCAGGTCCGGGTTCTTCGTCCCCCGCACCCGCGGCACGTCCAGGCCGGCCGGGTGGGTGCACCAGTCGGTCGCGCCGACGAGGGCCTGCGCTTCGGTGGCCGCGATCGCCTCGGTGAGCGAGGGCACCAGGGACACGACCCGGGTGACCTCGCCCGCGGGAAGCGAGCACGGCATACCCAGGTCGTCGGGGAGGGTGCGCATCCTAGAGTTGGCGGGCGGACAGCACACAGAACTCGTTGCCCTCCGGGTCGGCGAGGACGGTCCACGTCGCCGAGTCGTCTTGGCCGACGTCGACGAGGGTGGCACCCCGGTCGAGCAACGACTGGATCTCGGCGTCCCGGTCCTCGCTGGAGTGCGGGGCCAGGTCGATGTGCAACCGGTTCTTGACCGTCTTGCCCTCCGGGACCGGGACGAACACCAGACCCTGGGGCTGGGTGCGGAACGTCTCGGCGTCCGCGATCGGCTCGACCTGCGCCCAGCGGGGGACGATCGCCGCCTCGTCGTCGTCCTCGAAGACGATGACGTAGTCGAGGGTCTGCGCCCACCACCGAGCCTGCGCGGCAACGTCATGGCAGTCGACGACGACGGAGTACCAGCGCAGGGACATGTCCTGACGCTACACCGCTGCGGCCCGCCCGTTCGGGGCTTTGGTCCACCTGCGGTCTCAGCGCACCGACATGGTGCCGCTCAACGGCGGCTCCCAGTCCAGCGCCCGGTCGACGGCGAGTTGGGCGTCGATGTCGCGGGCGACCTCGTCGGTGAACGTCGTCAACGACCGGGTCGCCAGGTCGACGCACAGGCTGAGCGCCTCGTGGGTGTTCGCGATCTCGCCGCGGGTGCGGTTGACGAGGAACTGCAGCGAGTGCAGCGCCCGATCACTGCGGTCGATGACCCGGACGTAGACGCTGACCTCGTCCCCGGCGTGCACCTCGCGCCGGTAGACGATGTGGTGCTCGACGTCGAAGGACGTCGGGCCACCCGCGCGGGCCACCTCCTCGGACATGCCGACCTGGGCGAAGTACGCCCAGCCGCCGTCACTGTGGATCTGCATGTAGCGGGCGATGTTCATGTGGCCGTTGCCGTCCATGTAGTCGTCCGGGACGACGAGCGAATACGCCGACGGCAGGGCGAGCACCTGTTCGACGGTGGGGAAGGGAGGACGGGAGCGCGGCATACCTCCCACCCTCTCAGGTGCCGCCGCCTAGATTGGGATCATGTCCACCCCCACCCGCCCGTCGATCGTCGTCCTCAACGGACCGAACCTCAACCTGCTCGGGGAACGGGAGCCGGAGAAGTACGGCCACGCGACCCTCGCCGACGTCGAGGCGATGTGCCGCGAATGTGCCGAGCGCGGCGGCCACGACCTGGACTTCCGGCAGACCAACCACGAGGGGGTGATGATCGACTGGATCCACGAGGTCCGGCACACCGCCGCCGGCGTGGTCATCAACGCCGGCGGGTGGACGCATACCTCCGTCGCGATCCGGGACGCCCTGGCCAATGTCGAGGGGACCATCGTCGAGGTGCACATCACCGACATCCACGCCCGCGAGGAGTTCCGGCACTTCTCCTTCATCACCGACGTCGCCGACCACGTCATCGTCGGGCGTGGGGTGCCGGGCTATGTCGAGGCCGTCGAGTTCGTGCTCAGCCGCGAAGGGGTGCCCCGCCGCCCGTGACGCACCCCGTCGGGCCTGCCGCGGTTGTTCGCCCACGTCGCGGCAGTTCGGAGTGCGCCGCGGCAATTGCAGCGGCACCGCCGAGGAGCCCCGACACCGGCGAAGTCCCGCGGCGCCGACGAACAACCGCGGCGCAGGACCGGGGCCCAAGCACTCGGCGGGCACGGCGATTTCATCGAACCGGCTCGGCTCGTGTACTCTCTAGCGGCGCCCGGGTTGCGGCCGGGCACGCCCCCTTAGCTCAGTCGGCAGAGCGTTTCCATGGTAAGGAAAAGGTCGTCGGTTCGATTCCGACAGGGGGCTCCGAGGCGGGATAGCTCAGCTGGTTAGAGCGCACGACTCATAATCGTGAGGTCGCGGGATCGAGCCCCGCTCCCGCTACTGGATTTCTTGGGTATGCGTCCCGGCGCGTATCCTTGATCCTTGTGCCGCACGTGTCCCACGTGCCCGATCCACCCCCACGTCTTAGCAGAGAAGGTTGCCCCCGATGGCCAAGAAGTCCCTCGACGTCCGCCCCAAGATCACGTTGGCGTGCACGGACTGCAAGGAGCGCAACTACATCACGAAGAAGAACCGCCGCAACACCCCGGACCGGCTGGAGCTGGCGAAGTTCTGCCCGCGATGCAAGAAGCACACCGCGCACCGCGAGACCCGCTGACGAACCGCACCGCAGCGCCCCGACCGTCTCGGTCCGGGGCGCTGCTGCATTCTCCGTCACCTGCCCCCCGTCCGGGCGCCGTGAGCACGTAGGGTGGAAGGTGCCCGGCCACACACCCGAGGACATCCGAAGGAGGGGGCATGACCGAGGCATCCACCGTAGGTCCCGACCTGGGCCGGCCCCAGGACCACATCCCGCAGCCGATCACGGCCGCAGCGTTCGACGAGGTCGCCAGGAGTGGGAGACCCGGCCTGTCCCTGCTCGTCCCGACCGCCCGCAGCGGACCGGAGACCCAGGCGGCCCGCACCCACCTGCGCGCCCTGCTGTCCATCGCCGAGGAGCGGCTCGCCGGCGATGAGCGCGCCGACGAGATGCTCGCACCGGCCCGGGCTCTCGCCGACGACTCCCGGTTCTGGCAGCACCAGGACCGGGGCCTGGCGCTCTACACGGTGCCGGGACGGTGGTGGATGTTCAGCACCCGCGACCCGCTCGGTCCCGAGGTAGCCCTCGACTTCCCGAGGTTGCGCCCGCTGGTGCGCTACCTCCCCGGGCCGCAGCCCTTCGCGGTGCTCGCCCTGAGCCGCAACAAGGTCCGTCTCCTCGTCCGGGACGGTGCCGGACTCAGTGAGGTCGACCTCGGACCGGTCCCGGCGAGCGAGGCCGACATCCACGAGGACCGGGACCATCAGGTCCACCTGCAGTACTCCGCTCAGGGAGGCGGGGACGTCAACTTCCACGGGCACGGCGCCGGCGGTGAGGTCGACCGGGTCAAACTCGAGCGGTTCTTGCGCGCCGTCGTGCGCGGTCTGGAGCAGCATCCTGCCCTGCAGGACCCGACGCTGCCGGTCCTCGTCGCGGCGGTCCGCCCGACGCGGTCCATGCTCGCCCAGGTGTGGCGGCACGCCGGACTGCTCGACGACGGCCTGGACGGCAACCACGACCGGACTGCCGCGCACGACCTCTACGACCAGGCGCTCACCCTGGTCCGGGAGTTGCGAGAGAACCCCGCGGAGGAGGCCGAGGCGCGGTTCGCTCGCAGCCACGGCACCGGACTGGCCACGACCGGGCTGGAGTCGATGCGGCGAGCCGCCGCGGACGGCCGGGTGGAGACCCTGCTCGTCCAGGCCCCGGGTGAGGCAGCCGGACACGGTGCCCGGTTCGTCGCGGACCCGGTCGACGAACTCATCGTCGACAGTCTGCGCACCGGTGGCCAGGTGCTGCCGGTCGGCGACGGGATCGAGGCACCCGAGGGCTGCGCCGCGCTGCTGCGCTGGTGACGACGCGGAGTTGACGGCCGCCTTCCGGCGGTCATTCGTGGGATCCTGCACCACCCGACCGGTCGAATCGGGAGATCTACGACACAGTCACAGCTCTTGCTCGGGACGGTGTCGGGGCCGCGATGTCGTGCGGGTTCCCGCACGAATATGCAGATGTGGGCGCCGAAACCATGCCGTCGTGACCAATTTGTGATCTTCCGAGAAGGCGGCTACCGTCCCTTGGGCACATTCCGAAAGGCGCAAGACAGACTCAACGACGAGTGGGCGCTACCGAGGCCGTCGATCGGCCGGAACGAAACAGGAGAGTCATGTCCACTCGCTATCAGGGACGTCATCGGGCGTCCAAGGTCACCCGCTTGGGCCGTGCTCGCACCACCGCGAAGACCGGGCTCGCTGGTACGGCGTCGCTGGCTGTCGCCGCGACCCTCGGCTTTGCTGCCGCGCCTGCCCAGGCCGCACCGAATGCGGCCGTGCCGGCAGCCCCGGTTGCTGCCACGGCTGCCACTGCGACCGCTGTACCCACCACCGTTCGCACCAACGTCCTGACCGGCACCGTCCGCTACGGTCACCGTGGCGCCAACGTGCGCCTCGTCCAGGCCAAGGTCGGCGTGAAGGTCGATGGCGTCTTCGGTCGTCAGACCGTGGCCGCGGTCAAGCGCTACCAGTCCGCCAATGGCCTCGTCGCGGACGGCATCGTCGGTGCCAAGACGGCCGCCAAGATGGGCCTGCGTGCCGGCAGCACAGCATCGGCGCCCGCGTCTCGGACGACGCCCCAGGCCTCCCGGTCCACTGCGCGGACCCCGCTCGCCGCCACCTCCGGCGTCCTCGGGACCGCGCACAGCCTCGTGGGCACGCCCTACCGGTGGGGCGGCACCACTCCGTCCGGCTTCGACTGCTCCGGCTTCACCCAGTACGTCTTCGCCCGCAACGGCATCAAACTCCCCCGCACTGCCGAGCAGCAGCGCCGCGCCACGAAGCGCGTCAGCAACCCCCAGCCCGGCGACCTGGTCTTCATCAACTCGCCGGCCACGCACGTCGGCATCTACGCCGGAAACGGCCAGTTCTACGACGCCGGGCGCTCCGGCAAGAGCACCTCGAAGCGCAAGATCTGGTCCAGCAAGGTCTCCTACGGCCGACCCTGACCCGACCGGGCGTTCGACGCTCCGCAACGCCGCTGTGCCACCCGCGTCACGTATGACGCGGGTGGCACAGCTGTCAGATCGGTGAACCCCGGCCTCAGCGGTAGTTGGTGAAACTCACCGCGAAGTCGAGATCCTGCTCCTTGAGCAGCCGCTGGACCGCCTGCAGGTCATCGCGGGACTTCGAGCTCACCCGGATCTCATCGCCCTGGATCTGGGTCTTGACCGACCGGGGCCCCTCGTCGCGGATGAGTTTGGTGACCTTCTTCGCGTTCTCACTCGAGATGCCCTCCTTGAGCGGGGCGTCGAGCTTGTACACCTTGCCGGACAGTCGCGGCCCGGCCTCCGGCACGTCGAGGTGCTTGAGGGAGACACCGCGCCGCACCAGCCAGGTCTGGACGACGTCGAGGACCGCCTTGCAGCGCTCCTCGGTGTTCGCCTCCATCGCGATGACCTCACCGGTGAGGTCGACCCGCGCGTCGACACCGCGGAAGTCGTAGCGGTTGTTGATCTCCTTTGCCGCGGCGTTGACGGCGTTGGCGACCTCCTGCTTGTCGAACTTGCTGACGACGTCGAAGCTGTTGTCTGCCATGGGGCGTCCTCCTGGGTGCTCTGGATGGGCGGATGATCGAAGGCCTCGGGATCGTCGATTTAGCCGAGAGCCGCTGACTTGCTATCCTTCCATGCGCACCCGGCAGGTTGTCCGAGCGGCCAATGGAAGCGGACTGTAAATCCGTCGCGAAAGCTACGCAGGTTCGAATCCTGCACCTGCCACCCGATGCCGGAGGGCCCCGCAGTCGCTGCGGGGCCCTTCGCGCTGCTCGTCGATCAGGCCCGGGCGACCCGGTCCAGGACGGCATCGACGACCGCCTCGGGAGCCTGGTCCGGGATCCAGTGCGAGACCCCGTCCAGGACGACGAATCGGTAGTCGGCGGCGACGAACCGCTCGCACAACTGGGCCCCTGCTCGCCGCAGCGCCTGGTCCTCGGTACTCCACACATACGTCGTCGGCACCGTCGTGCTCGGGAAGTCCTCCGCCGGAGCCATCGCCCGATACCACTCCAGCGCGGCGGTCATCGCCCCCGGCTCCTGGAACCGGCCCACGTAATGATCGATGTCCTCAGGGGGGAGGTCCCCGAGGATGGTCCGCAGGATCGCCCAGTCGTTCCCGCTCAGCCAGTCCTCGGCGGTCCCGGGCTGCCAGAAGATGCGGATGTATGCGGCTGCCTCCCGTTGGTCCGGGTCGTCGCGGTATGCGGTGGCGTAGGCCTGCGGATGCGGCACCGAGAGTGCGGTGAAGGTCTGCACCCGATCCGCGGCGCGCTCGCACACCACCCAGCCGACCTGGGCGCCCCAGTCGTGGCCGAGGAGGTGGAAGCGCTCCACCCCGAGGGCGTCGGCGAGGTGGAGCACGTCGTCGACGAGACGCGGCATGCGGTAGTTCTCGGTGCCGACCGGTCGGGCTCCCGGGCTGTAGCCGCGCTGGTCGGGGGCGATGACCCGCAGACCCTGCGCCGCCAGGCCGCTCCCCACGGCTCGCCAGCAGCGGCGGGACTGGGGGAACCCGTGCAGCGCGATGACCACGTCGGTGGCGTCCTCGTCCCCGATGCTCGAGACCGTGAAGGTCAGGTCGGCACCGCCGGAGGTGACGGTGACATTGTGATCGGTCCACTGGGCAGCCATGACCGCAGTGTATGGAGGGCGGGGCGATGGCAGGATGCGGGTATGCCGGATCACCTCGCGCAGTACCCGCACCGGGCACCGTTCCCGACCCGGTGGAACGACAACGACATCTACGGTCATGTGAACAACACCGTCCACTACCTCGCGATGGACACCGTCATCAACGCCTGGATGATCGAGCGCGCCGGCCTGAGCATCGACCCCGGCAGTGACGCACCGATCGGCCTGTGCGTCGAATCCGGCTGCCGCTACATCGAATCGGCCGAGTATCCGGACACGCTCACCGTCGGGCTGCGGGTCGGCAAACTCGGCACGTCGAGTGTGACGTGGGAACTCGCCATGACCCGCGGCGACGGGACCCTCATCGCCGAGGGTCGCTTCGTGCACGTCTTCGTCGACAAGGCCACCCGGCGCCCGACGCCCATCCCGGATACCATGCGCGCCGCGATGGAGCATCTCATCGCCTGAGCCGGGCGACGTGGCAGAGTTGGCCCATGGACCCCCGTGCGGCATATGCGAGCGCCGGTGACCTCGAGAAGGCACTGGGAGCGACCGGATACCTGTCGAGTCCGGAGTTGTCGACCGTCGCGTGGCTGAGCCTGCGGCTGGCCCGCCCGCTGCTCATGGAGGGGGAACCGGGCACCGGCAAGACCTCCCTCGCCGAGGCCCTCGCCGAGGCGCTCGACCTGCCGCTCGTGCGGCTGCAGTGCTACGAGGGGATCGACGCCACCCAGGCGCTCTACGACTGGGACTTCCCGCGCCAGATCCTCCATCTGCGGGCCTTGGAGGCGACCGCGGCCGAGGGCGCCGGTTCGGACCGGGATCTCGGCGAGGTCGAGGGGCAACTCTTCGACGAGCGGTTCCTCCTCGCCCGCCCGATCCTCAAGGCATTGCGGGAGGCGCCGGTCGTCCTCCTCATCGACGAGATCGACCGCGCCGACGACGAGTTCGAGGCCTTCCTCCTCGAGGTGCTCTCGACGTGGCAGGTGACGATCCCCGAACTCGGGACGATCACCGCGGCCACCCCGCCGGTCGTCATCCTCACCTCGAACCGAACCCGTGAGTTGCACGACGCCCTCAAGCGCCGCTGCCTCTACCACTGGCTCGAACACCCCGGGCTGCAGCGCGAGTTGGAGATCCTCGCCGCCCGGGCGCCCGAGGTCCCGCAGCAGCTCGCCGAGCAGGTCGTGCGCGCGACGCACGCGATCCGGGCCGACGAGGCCCTCGTCAAACCGCCGGGCATCGCCGAGACCCTCGACTGGGCCCGCGCCCTGACCGAGCTCGGGGTGCGTGAACTCGACGTCGAGACCGCTGCGGCGACGCTCGGGGTCGCGGTGAAGTACCGCGAGGACGCCGAGCGGGTCCAGCACGCCCTGGCCCGGATGCTCGCCGGGTGAGGGGCCGGGCACCCCGAGAACGGCAGCGTGATCCATGATTCCGACCCCGACACCCCCACCGGTCCGGCACCCGCCGGAGGAGATCCTCCTCGGGTTCTGCCGGGCGCTGCGGGCGGCCGGGCTGCCGATCACCGCCGACCGGGAGCACGGCTACCTGAGCGCCGTCGCGGCGATCGGTCTGGACGATCAGGCGGGGAC
>DUPF01000069.1 GCA_012838445.1 Intrasporangiaceae bacterium
CCGCGGTGGCGCGTGGCGGGCCCGCCGGGTCACCGTGCAGGCACCGCGGGCCCTGCGCGTCGCGAACGTCCAATCCTCGAAGCGATGGCGCGAACAGGCACAGGCCGCGCCCTCGCCGCGGTTGTCAGCGCTGATCGCAATGACCCGGGTCGGCACTGCCGCCTTCCGCGGTCTGAAGGCGGCCGACGACGTCGTCGACTGGGCTGGTCGCCGGGTGAGCAACCTGCACGACCGGGTCGATATCGCCCGCAACGGCCTGCCCGATTGGTCGAGCCTGTTCCCCGACACCCGGCTGGTCGAGGCCGCCTATGCGCCGATCATCGACCGCCTGGACTGGGATACCCTGCACGTCGTCGACCCAGGAGTGGTCGAACTGGCTCGTGGAGCTGTAGCACGGCGCCGAGCGGCGGGGGCGCCCGCGCAGCAGGTGGCACACCTGGACCCCGTAGCCTCCGGTGGTCCGCACGACGCACGAGGGGAGGTGCCCTATGCCCAGGCACAGGCCTACGCCGAGCTTGTCCGGACCCTTGACTCGCCCATCGGTGTGCCGCTGCCCGCGCACATCGAGTTCGCCGAGGGAGAGGCTCCTGTCGAGAAGCCCTGGTCGCGGGCCGATCTGCCGGCGACCATCGGGATCGGCGCATACAACCAGGCAGGTCAGGCGTGGGCCTGGGCCAAGAGCATCGAACGCGTCGCTCCGGGTGTCCGGACGCAGGTGGTGACGATCGATCGCGGCTCCCACCTGGTCTATCCCTCGGACCTGGTCATCCCCATGGAGACCTTCACCGACGACATCTCCTGGATGGAACAGTTCGAGGCAGACGTCCTCGACACCTGGACCCACGCGCTCATCGAGGGCGGTCGGGCGATCCTCGGGCGCCGTTACGGGCGGACATTCATCAACGACGCCGCTGTCCTCGGCGATGTCGGTATCACCGTCGGCCTGCTGTTCCACGGCTCGGACCTGCGCGATCCACGGCTGCACGCGAGTCGCACGCCCTGGAGTCCTTTCCACAACGCGGATGGCGAGACGGTGCAGGCGTTGCAGGCTCGCCGGGACGTGCTCGTCGACCGGTTCCTCGAGTTCGAGGGTCCGGCCTGGGTGTCCACCCCCGACTTGCTCGCCGACCTGCCGACCGCTCAGTGGCTGCCGGTCGTGGTCGACGTGGAGCGATGGGCGAGCGAGCAGATCCCCATGGAGCGGCCGATACCGCGGGTCGTTCATGCCCCGAGCCGGACCTGGACCAAGGGCACCGACCAGCTCGAGCAGGCCCTTCGTGCCCTGCGTGACGACGGCCTCATCGATTATCGGCGCGTCGAGGGGGTAGCCCCGGAGCAGATGCCCGATGTGATCGGCGCGGCCGACATCATCCTCGACCAGTTCGCCCTTGGCAGCTACGGCGTGGCCGCGGTCGAGGCGATGGCCGCTGGACGTGTCGTCGTCGGTCACGTCATGGAGGAGGTGCGTGAGCGCTGCGAGGACCTGCCCATCGTCGAGGCTACCCCCGAGTCGATCGACGGCGTGCTGCGCGACCTCGTCCGCGACCGGGACCGCGCCCGAGCCGTCGCCTCGGCTGGCCGCGAGTACGCCGCCCGGGTCCATGACGGACGCCGCTCCGGTGAGCTGCTCGTCGCGCGGCTGCGCCCGGTTGCCGAGGGCCACTCGCATGGGCGCCTGCGCCCGCGAGACTGAACCACAGCCCGCCGCTCTGGCCTAGACTGACTGCGCCCCATGCTGTTGCCTGACCAAGGAGCCTGAAAGCCGTGAAGATCGCCGTCGTCGCCCTGGGGAAGATCGGACTCCCGCTGGCCGTCCAGTTCGCGAGCAAGGGCCACGAGGTCGTTGGTGTCGACATCAATCCCGACCTCGTCGCGGTCATCAACGAAGGCCGCGAGCCGTTCCCCGGTGAGGCCGAGCTCGACGATCGGCTGGCCGAGCTTGTCCCCGCCGGACGGCTGCGGGCCACGACCGACTATGCCGAGGCGGTGCCCGGTGCCGACGCCGTCGTGGTCGTCGTCCCGCTGTTCGTCAACGACGAGACCTGGCAACCGGACTTCGGCTGGATGGACAGCGCGACCCGCTCCATCGGCGAGCACCTCACCCCCGGCACCCTGGTGTCATACGAGACGACCCTCCCGGTCGGTACCACCCGCGGGCGGTGGAAGCCGATGCTCGGGGAGAGCTCCGGACTGACCGAGGGGGAGGACTTCCACGTCGTCTTCTCCCCTGAGCGGGTCCTCACGGGCCGGGTGTTCGCCGACCTGCGCAAGTACCCGAAGCTCATCGGCGGGCTCTCGCAGACCGGCGCCGACCGGGCCCGCGAGTTCTACGAGGCCGTCCTCGACTTCGACGACCGCCCCGACCTCGAGCGCGGCAACGGCGTGTGGGACCTCGGCAGCGCGGAGGCCTCCGAGATGGCCAAGTTGGCCGAGACGACCTATCGCGACGTCAATATCGGTCTGGCCAACCAGTTCGCCCGGTTCGCCGAGCAGCACGGCATCGACATCTATCAGGTCATCGACGCGAGCAACTCCCAGCCTTACAGCCATATCCACCGGCCGGGTGTCGCCGTCGGAGGCCACTGCATCCCGGTCTACCCCCGTCTCTATCTCTTCAACGACCCCGCCGCGACC
>DUPF01000070.1 GCA_012838445.1 Intrasporangiaceae bacterium
AACACGATCAAAGTTGAGCCTATTCCGCTCAAGTTTGGTTCGGTGTCCCCGCGGCCACGCCTCAGAACGCGGTCTCGATCCAGTCCACGGCGGCGGCGATGAGCTGGTCCGGGGTCTGCCGCAGATCGAGTTGTATGCCGTGCTCGCCCGCGTCGAGTGGCTCGAGGGCGTCGACCTGGGACTGGAGCAGACTCGCCGGCATGAAGTGGCCGGTGCGCCCGGACAGGCGCTCACCGATGGCGGCGATCGGGCCGTCCAGGTGGACGAACCCGACACGGGGCGGTCCGTCGCGCAGGATGTCGCGGTAGCTGCGTTTGAGCGCCGAGCAGGCGACGACGGTCGAGCGACCATCCGCAGCCCGGGCCGCCATCCACGCGGCGACATCCTCGAGCCAGGGGCCTCGGTCGTCGTCGTCCAGCGGGATCCCGGCCGACATTTTGTCGATGTTGCGCTGCGGGTGGAAGTCGTCCGCCTCGGCGAACTCCCAACCCAGACGATCCGCCACACCGTGCGCGATCGTCGTCTTGCCCGAGCCGCTCACCCCCATGACGACGATGTGGCTCGTCCCCTCGCTCGTATCGTCCTGCCGCGTCTGCGTCATCGCCGTCCCTCTTTCGTCAGGTGCTACCTCGACTGTAGAAGACTCCCGTCATCAGGTTGAGCCCGTCGGCAGCACCGCGTGGCTCCGCTTAGGACAGCGATCGGCAGAACGACTCGACGGACTGCTCAACGCACCGCGCCGTGCGGGCCCACGACGCTTCCCGGCCGAACTGCGCGGTGAGGTCGACGAGTTGGACCGCGTCCGGCAGCTCCGGAAGTCCGTCTTCCACAGTGCCGGCGACGATGAGGACGGGCAGGTCACGTTCCCGAGCAAGCCGAGTCACTCCACCGACAACTTTGCCCTTGAACGACTCGGCGTCCAGGGCCCCCTCACCGGTGACCACGGCATCCGCGCGATCCATCTGCTCCGCCAACCTCACCTCGCGGGCGACCACCTCCAGCCCGGACATGAGTCGTCCGCCGATCGCCAGCAGCCCCCCACCGAGACCGCCCGCCGCGCCGGCGCCCGATGCGGTCGCCAGGTCGATGCCTCGGTCCCGCAGGTGTGTACCGAAGCGCTGTTCGTAGTGCTCCTGGACGTCAATGAGACGTTCGGAGAGTTGTGCTACCTGCTTCGGGTCCGCACCCTTCTGGGGACCGAATACTCTCGCCGCGTCGGTGAAGACGGTCTCTACATCACACGCGACGATCAAATCGACCCCTGCTTCGGTCACCTGCCCGACCTGTTCGTCGATGATCTCGACTGCGGCGAGGCCACCATCTGTCATCGCGGATCCGCCCAGGCCCACGATGATCTGCCGGGCCCCGGCCGCTACTGCCGCCACGATGAGTTCACCGGTCCCCAGGCTCGTGGCACCCAGCGGGTCATTGCCCGACTTCCCACCAGCAAGCAGCAATCCGGATGCGGCGGCACTCTCAATCACCGCCCGCTCCCCCTCCAACCGCCAGGCGGCCTCGACAGGCTTCCCGTGAGGCCCCGTCACCACCGTGGTGTGGGTGGTGCCCCCGAAAGCCTCCACCAATCCCTCACCACCATCGGCCATGGGCTGGGCGATGCTCTCCCATCCGGCATGGGCCGCTGCAGTCGCGGCGACCGCAACGAACTCGGCGGCGGTCAGTGTTCCACGGAACTTGTCCGGGGCGAGGAGCACCGACTTCGATGCCACCTGCCCGGTGCGGCGATCTGTAGCCATCAGCACGGGTCGGGGATCCGACCGTTGAGGCGCTCGACACCTCGCAGAAGAGCAGAATGATCGCAGCCCCCATCACCGTTGGCCACCGCGGAAGCCATGAGGGAAGCGAGTAGCGAGCCGACGGGGGTGACCACTCCCATCGCCCGGGCCGTGTCGGTGACGATTCCGAGGTCTTTGTGGTGCAACGCGATACGGAACCCGGGTTCGAAGGTGCCTCTGATCATGTTCTCCCGTTTCTGGGTCAGCACCGTCGAACCTGCCAGCCCTCCGGCGAGGGCATCAAGCGCCTGCTCAAGCGGCACATCGTGGGCCTTGAGCAGCGCGATGGCCTCAGCAAGGACCTGGATATTGCCGGCAACGATGAGTTGGTTGGCTGCCTTGACGGTCTGCCCGGCTCCCGGACCACCGACGTGGACCACTGTCTTGCCGACGACCGAGAGGATATCCGCCGCACTGGCAACGTCATCGGTTGCGCCGCCGACCATGATGGACAGCGTTGCGTTCTCCGCACCGGCCTGACCGCCGGAGACGGGTGCGTCGATCATGCGCAGACCGCGCGCAACTGCCAACTGTGCCAAGTTGCGGGAGACATCTGGTCGGATCGTCGAGAAGTCGATGATCAGACTGTCCGGTTCGGCGTTGGCGAGCACCCCGTCCGCACCGAGGAGCACCTCCTCGACATCTGGACTGTCGGGAAGCATCAGGGCAATGACCTGAGCGCCACGGACTGCGTCGGCGATGGATTGGCATGCGGTCCCCCCGGCTTCGCGCAGTCGATCCGCCTTCGCCGGCGTTCGGTTGAACCCCTGAACCTGGTGACCGGCGCGTTGGAGATGCACGGCCATCGGGCTTCCCATGATGCCGAGGCCGATGAATGCGATCGTGCTCATTGACTCGTCCCTTCTTCTTCGTCACGTTCTCGCGGAGGTCACGCTCACGACGTCAACGCCTGCATCGTGGTAGACGCCCAGATGCTCAGGGCCGGCATCGGTGACAAGGATCCAGCCGGTCGGAAGTGGCGCCCAGGCCGGCACCCCACTGGTCGTGAGTTTCGCCTCGTGGGCCAGCACCACCGTGCGGCGGGCGCTCCGAGCGGCTGCTTCCTTGGTGGCGGCTTCCTCGATCGTCGGCTCGCCCACCCCTCGATGGGGATGAACCGCGTCGCAACCCAGGAAGGCGATGTCGACGCTGAAGCGATCAAGAACGAAGTGAGTCATCGCCCCGGTCAGCCCGTGACTTGCCGGCGAGACCTCGCCCCCAACGACGATCACGCGGACGGAGCTGTCAGCCAGAGCAATGGCAATCTCGAGTCCTCGGGTGAGCACCGTGAGCTCTCGGCGATCGCGCAGATGCTCGACGAGTTGAGCGCACGTCGACCCAGCATCGACAAAGACCGTGGAGCCGTCCTGAACCCAGGCAGCCGCGGTGGCTCCGATACTGGCCTTGGCATCCATCTCGATACTCATCCGCTCCCGAAGCCGCGCCTCATGGAAGACACCGGAGGGGAGCGCGCCCCCGTAGGTCCGAGCGATCTGTCCGTCCTCCTCGAGGGAGGCCAGATCTCGGCGAATGGTGGACTCGGAGACCCTCACGGCAGCAGCCAGATCCTCGACCCGGCCGACTCCGGACCGGAGCAATCGGACGATCTCCTGCAAGCGTTGCTGTCGGCCGGGACGTCGACTGCCGTGGGCGTTCATGTCACTGTTGGGGTAGATACTCTGCCCGGATTCCGGCGACGAAGGGCGCATAGTCCACAGCGGCAAGGTACGCAGAGCGCATCGTGCCATGGTCGGCCCGCCCGGTGCCAGCGATATCGAATGCCGTGCCGTGGTCGACCGAGGTCCGCAGTATCGGCAGCCCGACGGTGACCGAGATGGTCCCGTCGAAGTCAAACGTCTTCGACGCGATGTGCCCCTGATCGTGGTACTGGGAGAGAACCCCGTCGTATCGTCCGATGAGTCCATGATGGAAGACCGCATCAGCCGGGATCGGTCCGGAGACGGCGAGTCCTTTGGCGTTGACCATCTCGACGGCAGGACGGAGGATCTCGATCTCCTCGTCACCAAACGCGCCGTTCTCGCCGCCGTGAGGGTTGATCGCAGCTGTCGCCAGCCGTGGGCTCTCAACGCCGAAAACCTGCAGGGCGCGGTAGGCCCGTTCGATGGAATCCACCTGAGTCTCGACAGTGATCGCGTCCAGCGCATTGCGCAGGGACATATGGCGGGTAGCGAAGAAGATCCGCAGATGGTGTCCACCGTGACTGTCGTTACGGACCACGAACATCGTGTCCTGTTTGGTCACTCCGGTCAGTTCGCCGAGCATCTCGGTATGTCCGAGGTGTTGCGACCCGGCGGCCCAGATGGCTTCCTTGTTGATCGGTCCGGTGACGATCCCAGAAACCTGTTCCTCCATGGCCGCTTTCGTTGCCACCTCGATGGCGGTGATGGCGGCTCGACCCGCACGTGCATCGACGGCACCCCACTCGGGCATGTCCGCGCCGAGGACCCCGATGTCGAAGACGTCGATGACACCCTCGCCCGCACTCGGGGTGTCCCAGCGGTCGACGAGACGGACCTCAACGTCGAGTCCGAGCACCTCGACGGCCCGGCGGATCGCGATCGCATCACCGACCGCGATCCCGTGGTGGTCATTGGCGCCGGCGAACTCGGCGAGCGTGCGGGACGTGATCTCCGGGCCGATGCCGACGGGGTCACCGACGGTGAGGGCGAGGACGGGTGTGGCCATGTGAATCATCTCCTTATCCGGACCGGTTGGACCGGGTTCATTCGAGGGTGGCACATCGGGGCGGTGTGCTCGTGGACGTGGTCTCAGGGATTCTCGTGGGAGGAGGCGGTGCGGACCGATCGAACCCGGGTCACAGCCATCGAGGCGAGGTGATCCAGGCAGTCGATCGTGGTCTCGGCCGTGCCGACGAGGCCGCCCTTGGTGACCATGGGCAGGCCCGCCCACGGTCCGGCGACGATCTCTCCGGCGACCGCGAGTGGCACGACCTCACCCTCGACCTCCAAGCCCTGCCCGGACAGCTCGTCGAGGACAGCGGCGGTGATGTCCCCGCCGGTCGTGAAGAGGCCATCGACCCTGACCTCCTGGAGCACCCGGCGAGTGATCCGTCCCAGCGCGGCGGACAGGGCATCGCCCTCACCGGGGGCCAGGGTGCGCAGATCGCTGCCGTCGAGCACCGTCGCGAGCAGGACGATCTCACCGGGAGCAGCGGCGGCGAGTTCGGCGACCACGGCGGGAACCGTCGCATCGACGTCGGGGACCGCTGAGTCCGGCAGCGTCCGGGCCCGCACCACCCGGCAGCGCCGTTCCGCGATGAGTCGCTGCACCTGAGTGCGGGTCAACTCGGTCGCCGACCCGGACACGGCGAGGAGCGCTCCGATGCCGGACTGGCCGACGAGGCCGAGCGCTTGTGCCATCGCCAGCGCGCCCGGACCGGGGTCGACCGTGATCCATTGGATCCCGTCCCCGCCTGCGGCAGCTGCAGCCGCAGCGACCTGATCGAGGTGGTCCAGGGTCAGGGCGTCGGCCACGATGACATCGACGTCGTCACGGAGGATGTCGACGATGGCGGCGTGCACCTCCGCGGCGGAGCCGGTCACCATCTGCAGCGGCAGGGTCGCGATGCGCAGCCCGGTGCCCTGCGAGAGCACAGTGCTGATCTTGGAGGTGTGCACCGGGGTGCGGGCGTCGTGGGCGAGCTCGGTGTGCTCGAGGCGCCGTCCGCCGAGGAGCTGGTGCCCCTCGACCGTGACGCGGTCGGCAGCCGGGTGCGCGGCCAGACACAGAGCCACGACCCGGCGCTCGGTCAGCGTCCGGACCGTCTCGAGCATCGCTTCGACGGCCACCCCCACATTGCCGCGCAGGGTGGTGTCGATCCTCGTGCTCAGCAACTCGACCGGCCACCCGGCACGAACTGCGCCCGCGACCGCTTCTCGCACCTGATCGGGATGACTGTGTCGGGAGTCGGTGGTGACGACGATCGTCTCGAACCTCGGGTGGAACTCGGCGATCGTGCCCCACCGCTCCGACCGTCCCAGGGTCACGGCACGCATCCCGGAGCGGGCGAAGCCGGCGGCGCAGGCATTCGCACCGGTCAGGTCATCGGCGACGACAAGCACGCGGGCCATCACGCCATCACCCCAGGACGAGGTTGAGGATGACCAGCAGGGGAATGGAGCCGGCCCAGACCGCGGTCGTGATGCCCGACCATGCCTTCAGCGCCGCCGTTCCCTCCAACCCGGTGAAACGGGTGACCACCCAGAAGTACGAGTCGTTGAAGTAGCTGAAGACCATCGATCCGGTGGTGCAGGCCAGGACGGCGACCACGGGATTGATGCCGAGGGTCCCCACCAGGGGTGCGGTGACCGATGCGGCGGTGATCATCGCGACCGTCCCGGACCCCTGCGCGATACGCACGAGGGTGGCGATCACGAACGGCACGAGGAAGGCCGGCAGGGGGGTGGAGGCGATCGCCTCGGCGAGCGCGTCGCCGACACCCGAATCGCGCAGGACGCGGCCGAAGGCGCCACCGGCACCGGTGATGAGCAGGATCAGGCCCGCAGAGGCTGCGGCGTCGGCCAACCAACCCTGCACCTTGGAGCGGGGGGTCCACCTGGGGAGCAGGACGTAGACGGCCAGGATGGCGCCGATGACCAGGGCCACGACGGGGTTGCCGAGGAACGCGAACGGGACGGTCCAGTCGCTTGCCTCGTAGTCGCCGGAGAGGACACCCTGCTGGCTGCGGTCCACCGCGGCTGTCACGGTGTTGAGCACGATGAGCAGGAGGGGGACGGCCAACGGCAGGGCTCCGAGCAGGGCGCCGACACGGTGCGGCTTGGCTCCCTCCGGTGGCGTGCCCAGGTGTCGAGCCGGGTCGTAGGTCTCGGTGTCGGCGAGGGAGTCTGCGCTCGATCCGCTGGTGCCGGCAGCGGCACCGACCCCGGCGGGCACCAGACCGTAGACGGCTTCGCGGACCTCAGGGATGATCCGGTCCTCCAACGTGGGACCGACCCAACGGGCATAGACCACCACGACTGGGAGCAGGATGACCGTGAAGATCAGGCCGGAGACGATGACCAGACCGAGGTCGGCACCGAGGATGCCGGTGGCCGCCAGCGGCCCAGGTGTCGGGGGCACCATGTGGTGGGTCAACGTCATGCCACAGCCGAGCGCGAGCGCAAGCGCGACGTAGCCGCCTCGCTTGACTCGGGCGATCGAGCGGGCGAGCGGGTTCATGATGACGTAGCCGGAGTCGCAGAACACGGGGATCGAAACCAGCGACCCCACCGACCCCATGGCCCACTCCTCACGACCCTTGCCGAAGGCGCGAAGGAACGCCCGGGCCATCGCGTCGGCGCCGCCGGAGACCTCGAGGATCTTCCCGATCGCCACGCCGAGGCCGATGACGATGCCGATACTGCCGAGGGTGGAGCCGAAGCCGGCGGTGATCGAGTCGATGATGCCGGTCAATGAGTGACCGGCGATGACGCCGGTGACCAGGCAGGCGATGAGCAGGGCGATGAAGGCATCGAGTCGCGTCCGAAGAACCAGGACGACGATGGCTGCGATGCCGGCCACGAGGGCCAACAGCAACTGAATATCCACGTATCTCTCCTGAGTGCGGGTCGGGCGCCGGTGCCCGACTCGATCATTCTGGCAGACTAGAGTGATCAAATCAAGCAATATTCTGCGCAAACTACGCAGCAATGCATGTGAGCGCACAGACACCCCCGACGAGCGCGGATCTCATGGTCGCGGCCGCGGGCCCGTGGGTATGGAGCAGGTGGACCGCCCGGTCAGCAGGTGGCGCCCAGGTCCGCGAGGGAGTCGTCGGGCACGGTGGGCTCGTCCGTCGGCACGTCGGTCGGCTGGTCGGTGGGATCACCCGACGGGGTTGAGGTCGGCGATCGACTCGGGTCAGGATCGCCGGACCCGCTCTCCTGGGCGCGGATTGCGTCCTGGACCAGGTCACGGACCTTGCCGAAGTCGGGGTGGCCGACGTTGACCACCTGGTTGGTGATCGGCAACGACTGGAGTCGACCGTCCTTCATCCGCAGCACGAGATCGGCCCAGGCATCCAGGTCGGCGGCCGGGATGTCGATGCGGACGTTGTCGGCGACGGTCTGCGCCAGTTGGGGATAGCGGGCGAGCATCCGCACCGGGGCGACCTGGTCGATCAGGGCGCCGACGACACACCGCTGGCGACGCATCCGGGAGTAGTCGTCGGTCGTGGCCCGGGACCGGGAGTACCACAGCGCGTGGTACCCGTCCATGTGTTGGACCCCCGGCTCGATCCAGCCCTTGATCCCCACGATTCGGCCGTTGACGACCTTGCCCCCGATCGGGACCCGCTCGATGGCGTTGATGGTCACCCCACCCATGGCGTCGACGAGTTGCTGGAACCCGGAGAGATTGATGACCACGGTGTCGTCGATCGACAATCCGGTGATCTGCTCGGCCACGTCCCTGGTGGCGGTCAGTCCGGGTCGTGGATCCCCGGGGAAGAGGTCGGACCGCTCCTCGGCCAAGGTCCAGACGGCGTTGAGGAGACACTCGTCCCCGCAGTCGTAGCCGTCCGGGTAGACCTGGTGCAGCGGGTTCGCCAGGGAGAACGGAACCCGCTCCAGGTTGCGCGGCAGTCCGATGAACACCGCATCCCCGGTCTGGGTGGCGATGCTCGCGACCATGATCGAGTCCGGGCGCACTCCCTCGCGGTCCGGGTCGTCGTCGGTCCCGAGAAGGAGCAGGTTCACCCGGGGGATCTCGGCCCAGGGATCCTTGCTCTCGACGGTGGTCGGGGCGCGGGTCGTGTCGGTCAGGACCTCCTTGAGCGTCTGGCGTTGGATGTCGACTCCGTTGACCGCGAACGCTGCGGGGGTCAGGACCAGCAGGCACATCACAGCGGTGAACGCGCTGAACAGCCGCCGGTCGGTGCGTTCCATCGGGCGGGGCCGGGTGCCCCACGCGGTCGCGACGATGCCGACCACCCAGGTCAGGGCGGTGACGATGATGCCGGTGAGGACGAGGAGGAGTTTGTCGCGGTCCACGCCGTGCTCGAGTACGGAGCCGATCGCACCGCGACGGACGACGTTCCACGCGAGATATCCGAGCGGCAGCAGGCAGACGGCCAGGATGGCGGCCGCGAGACGGCGGTTGACCCGGAACAGGCCGCCGGCCGGCACGATGGTGGACAGTGCCGTCGCCCGGTAGGCGCCACGCAGTTCCTGCGCGCGACGGGCCTGCCGGCGCGAACGGGAATCATTGTCCACGCGCCAGTGGCGACCTCGCACCGGCTCCCCCATGGCTGCTCCTCGTTGTCACTGGGTGTTCTTGAGCCTAACGATCTCACCATGAGAAGGGTCCCCATGGTGTTTGATCGGACCATGGCCCAATCCCTTCCCTCAGATCTGGAGATCGCCCGGGCAGCGACGCTGCTCCCCATCACCGACATCGCTGCCAAGGCTCATATCCCGCAGGAGTTCGTCGAACCCTACGGTCGGGATGTCGCCAAGGTCGACCTCGCCGCGATCGAGGCACTCCGGGACCGACCCACGGCGAAGTATGTGGTGGTCACCGCGATCACACCGACTCCCCTCGGTGAGGGCAAGACGACGACCGCGGTCGGGCTCGCCCAGGGGCTGGCCAAACTCGGTCGGGACGCGATGCTCACGCTGCGCCAGCCGTCGATGGGACCGACCTTCGGGATCAAGGGCGGCGCCTCGGGTGGCGGGTACAGCCAGATCGTCCCGATGGAGATCCTCAACCTGCACCTGACCGGCGACTTCCACGCCATCACCGCCGCCCACAACATGCTGGCCGCCCTCGTCGACAACCACCTGCACCACGGCAACGAACTCGACATCGACCCGCACTCGATCTCGTGGAAGCGGGTCATCGACGTCAACGACCGGTCGTTGCGCAACATCGTCAACGGCCTCGGCGCCCGGATCGACGGCGTGCCCCGGCAGAGCGGATTCGACATCACCGCCGCCAGTGAGGTCGGGGTCGTCCTCGCGCTCGCGACGTCACTGCAGGACCTGCGTGCGCGGCTGGGTCGGATCGTCGTCGGATACACCCGTGGCGGTGCCGCGGTCACGGCCGAGGACCTCAAGGGCGCCGGGGCGATGGCGGTCATCCTCAAGGACGCGCTCAAACCGAACCTGATGCAGACCACAGAGAACACCCCGGCCCTGATCCACTGTGGCCCATTCGGCAACATCGCGACCGGCAACTCCTCGGTCGTGGCGGACATGGTCGGCATCCACACCGCGGAGTACGTCCTCACCGAAGCCGGCTTCGGCGCGGACATGGGGGCCGAGCGGTTCTTCAACATCAAGTGCCGCGTCGGCGGGCTCACCCCGCACGCCGCGGTCCTCGTCGTCACCGTCCGGGCGCTGAAGACCCATTCCGGTCGGTATGCGGTGGCCGCCGGCCGCCCGCTCCCTGCGGAGATGCTGCAGGAGAGTCCCGAGGATGTGCGCGCCGGGGCGGACAACCTGCGCAAGCACATCGAGATCGTCCGCTCCTTCGGGGTCCAGCCGGTCGTCGCGATCAACGCCTTCACCACCGATCACGCCAGCGAGCACGCGGTGATCCGGGAGATCGCCGACGAGGCCGGTGCGCTGGTCGCGACCTCGACCCATGTCGTCGACGGCGGGGAGGGCGCCCGTGATCTTGCTCAGGCAGTGATCGACGCCTGTGAGATGCCGACGGACTTCACCCCCACATACGACCTGTCCGACTCGCTCGTGACCAAGATCGAGAAGGTCTCGACCGGGATCTACGGGGCGGAGGGGATCGACCTGAGCCCGCAGGCGAAGAAGGACCTGGAGCGGTTCGAGTCGCTCGGCTACGGGGACCTGCCGGTCGTCATCGCCAAGACGCACCTGTCGATCTCCTCGGACCCGACCCTCAAGGGTGCCCCGACGGGGTGGCGTCTGCCGGTGCGGGAGGTGCGGCTGGCTGCGGGCGCCGGCTATGTGTATGCGATCGCCGGCGACATGCGGACCATGCCCGGACTGTCGAAGAGTCCGGCCGCGCACCGGATCGACATCGACGCCGACGGCAACATCGTCGGATTGTTCTGACCGGCGACGCACAGCGTCAGTCGAGGGGTTTGTCGTACCACCCGTCATGCTCGTCGGCGAGCGCCTCGAACCGTTCCCGCAGCCCGCTCTCGGCGCCGCTGCCGGGATCATCAACGACATTGTCCTCGCGAAT
>DUPF01000071.1 GCA_012838445.1 Intrasporangiaceae bacterium
AACACGATCAAAGTTGAGCCTATTCCGCTCAAGTTTGGTTCGGTGTCCCCGCGGCCACGCCTCAGAACGCGGTCTCGATCCAGTCCACGGCGGCGGCGATGAGCTGGTCCGGGGTCTGCCGCAGATCCAGTTGTATGCCGTGCTCGCCCGCGTCGAGCGGCTCAAGTGTGTCGACCTGGGACTGGAGCAGACTCGCGGGCATGAAGTGTCCGGTGCGGCCGGACAGGCGCTCGCCGATGACCGCTATCGGGCCGTGCAGGTGGATGAACCCGACCCGGAGCGGACCGTTGCGCAGGATGTCGCGATAGCTGCGTTTGAGCGCCGAGCAGGCAACGACGGTGGAGTGGCCGTCCGCTGCCTGGGCCGCCATCCACGCAGCGATGTCCTCGAGCCAGGGGCGTCTGTCGTCGTCGTCCAGTGGGATCCCGGCTGACATCTTGTCGATGTTGTGTTGTGGGTGGAAGTCGTCGGCCTCCCCGAGTCGCCAGCCGAGTCGGTCAGCAATGCCAGCCGCTACCGTCGACTTGCCGCATCCGCTCACGCCCATGACGACGATGTGCCTGGTCTGTGTGGGCGCGCCGTCCCGCTGTTCGACCGTCATGCCTGTCCCTTTCCGTAGGTCCGATCTCGACTGTGCAAGACCGCAGTCAGAAGACCGCCGCGACGGCAACTGCAAAACCGAAGCCGACGACGCCGATGAGTGTCTCCATCACTGTCCAAGTCTTCAGGGTGGTTTTCTCGTCCATGCCGAGGAAGCGGCCGACGAGCCAGAACCCGGAGTCGTTGACGTGGGAGAGGACGGTGGAACCACAGGCGATAGCGATGACGATGCACGCCAGGTCTATCGCGGACAGCCCGCTCGTAGCCGCCACGGTAGGTGCCAGGAGCCCGGCGGTCGTCGTCAGTGCGACGGTGGCCGAACCTTGCGCCACCCGCAGTGCTGTTGCCACGATGAACGCGGCGAGGATCAGTGGCAGCCCAACCGACTCCAGTGACTCTGCGAGGGCCTCGCCGATCCCACTTGCGCGCAGCACGCCGCCGAACATCCCGCCGGCACCCGTGATGAGGATGATCGCACAGACGGGTCCCAGGGCTGAGTTGGCGATCTGCTCGATGCTGGCCTTGGAGCGGCCACGGCCTAGGACGACCATCGCATACAGGACTGTAATGAGCAGCGCAATCGAGGTCTGGCCGATCATGCGCAAGAACCCGACCCAGGTCGCGTCCCCGTCGACCGTGCCTGCGGTGGCCAGGGTATTCAGACCCGTGTTGAGGAAGATCAGGATGAGCGGCAGGAGGAGGACGGACAGGACGATCCCGAACGAAGGCGCGGGCCGGTCCTCGGCGCCCTCAGGCTCCGGAACAGTGCCTCCGGAGAGCAACTCGGGGACGGGGAGGTCCCACTTCTTGCCGGCCCACAGCGCGAACAGATACGACGCAATGAACCACGTCGGCAGCCCGATGATCAGACCGACGATGAGGACCAGGCCGATGTCGGCGCCGAGGAGTTCACCGGCGGCGACCGGGCCGGGGTGTGGTGGCACGAACGCGTGCATGACGGCGAAGGCTCCGGCGGCGGGCAGTGCATAGAGCAGCACTGAGCCACCCAACCGTCGCGCGACGCTGAAGATGATCGGCAGCATCACGATCAAGCCCGCGTCGAAGAAGATCGGGAAACCGAACAGCAGTGAAGCCACCCCGAGCGCAAGTGGGGCACGACGCTCCCCGAAGCGGTTGATCAGAGTGTCGGCGAGCACCTGGGCTCCACCGGTCACCTCAAGGAGGCGTCCAATCATCGCGCCGAGCCCGACGAGCAGAGCGACCGCCGCCAAGGTGTTGCCGAAGCCGGTGAGCATGGTCGGCACGACTTCGGGGAAAGGCACCTTGGTCACAAGGGCGGTGACGAAGGAAACCAGAATCAGTGCGACGAAGGCATGCAGTTTGAATCGCATGATGAGCAGCAGCAGGATGAGCACTGCTGCCAGAGCGATGAGTAGCAGGATTCCCGAGCTGTATGCGGGCTGGATCTGATCCACCACGGTCACCTCTTCGTCGCCTGGCCGATAACGTCTCAGCGTAGAGGCCGTTCGGGAGCCACGGGTGGTTCAGCAGGTGGCGCCCAGGTCCGCGAGGGAGTCGTCCGGCACGGTTGGCTCGTCCGTGGGCTGGCCAGTGGGATCCCCCGTCGGGGTCGACGTCGGCACGTCGCTCGGGGGTCTCTCAGTTGGGCTCGACCCGGTCGGCGAAGGCGCCTCACCGCGAATCGCGTCCTGGACCAGCCGTCGGATCTGCTCGTAGTCAGGGCGGGCGACGTTAACCACCTGATTGGTCATGGGCAGCGACTGGAGCCTGCCGTCCTTCATCCGCAGCACCAACTCGGCCCAGGCGTCCAGGTCGGCGGCCGGGATGTCGATCCGAACGTTGTCGGAGACGGTCTGCGCGAGTTGGGGATACCGGGCCAGCATCCGCACCGGATCGACCTGGTCGACGAGAGCACCGACGACACAGCGTTGCCGGCGCATTCGCGAGTAGTCGTCGGTCGTCGCTCGGGAGCGGGAGTACCACAGTGCGTGATAACCGTCCATGTGCTGGACCCCAGGTTCGATCCAACCCCGAATCCCGATGATGCGGCCATTGACCACCTTGCCGCCGATGGGCACCCGCTCGATGGCGTTGATCGTCACCCCACCCATGGCGTCGACCAGCTGCTCGAAACCGGAGAGGTTGACCACCACGGTGTCGTCGATCTTCAGACCCGTGATCTCTTCGGCAACATCCCGGGTCGCGGTCAAACCAGGTCGAGGGTCCCCAGGGAAAAGGTCGGGCCGGTCCTCAGCCAGCGTCCAGACGGCGTTGAGGAGACACTCCTGTCCGCAGTTGAAGCCGTCCGGATAGATCTCGCGCAGTGGGTTCCCAGTCGGGAACGGCACCCTTTCCAGATTGCGGG
This sequence comes from Intrasporangiaceae bacterium, assembly GCA_012838445.1. Taxonomy (GTDB): domain Bacteria; phylum Actinomycetota; class Actinomycetes; order Actinomycetales; family Dermatophilaceae; genus F2B08. Next base: position 2,948 of record DUPF01000071.1, read on the forward strand.
GGAGTCCGATGAACACCGCGTCACCCGTTGCCGTGTCAACACTCGCGACCATGATCGAATCCGGGCGCACACCCTGCCGGTCGGGGTCGTCATCGGCACCCAGGAGTAACAGGTTCACGCGCGGGATGCCCGCCCACGGATCCTTGCTCTGGGCCGTCGTCGGGGCTCTCGTCGTGTCCGTCAGCACCTCCTTGAGCGTCTGACGCTGGATGTCGATCCCGTTGACGGCGAAGGCTACCGGCGTTGCGACGAGCAGGCACATCACGGTGGTGAACGTCCCGAAGAGACGCTTGTCACTACGGCCGATGGGCCGGGGCCGGGTGCCACGCGCGGTCGCGACGATGCCGCCGATCCAGACCAGCGCAATGAGAATGATCGCGCCGAGAACGATGAGCAGTTTGTCCCGGTCCACGCCGATGTCGAGGATCGATCCGAGCGCACCGCGGCGGGCGACCGACCATCCGAGGAATCCGATCGGGACGAGCAGGACGATGACGATGCAACTGGCCAGCCTGCGATTGACTCGGAACAGACCGGCAGCAGGGAGGACCGTCGATAAGGCCGTCGCGCGGTATGCGTCACGCAACTGCCGACGCCGATGGGCCTGCCGCAGGGCGCGGGAGTCGTTCTCCACGCGCCAGTGGCGTCCGCGCGCCGGCTCCCCCATGGTTGCTCCTCAAGTGTTGCGTGCTGTCGTCGAGCCTAACGATCTCACCATGGGAAGGGTCCCCATGGTGTTGGATCGAACCATGACCGAATCGCTTCCGTCAGACCTGGAGATCGCCCGAGCAGCTACCCTGCTCCCGATCGGCGAGATCGCCGCCAAGGCCCACATCCCGGCGGAGTTCGTCGAACCCTACGGTCGGGATGTCGCCAAGATCGACCTCGCCGCGATCGAGGCACTCCGGGACCGGCCCACGGCCAAGTATGTGGTGGTCACCGCGATCACACCGACTCCCCTCGGTGAGGGCAAGACGACGACCGCCGTCGGACTCGCCCAGGGTCTGGCCAAACTCGGCCGGGATGCGATGCTCACCCTGCGTCAGCCGTCGATGGGCCCGACCTTCGGGATCAAGGGCGGCGCCTCGGGCGGCGGATACAGCCAGATCGTCCCGATGGAGATCCTCAACCTGCACCTGACCGGCGACTTCCACGCCATCACCGCCGCGCACAACATGCTCGCCGCTCTCGTCGACAACCATCTGCATCACGGCAACGAGCTCGACATCGACCCGCACTCGATCTCGTGGAAGCGGGTCATCGACGTCAACGACCGGTCGTTGCGCAACATCGTCAACGGCCTCGGCGCCCGGATCGACGGGGTGCCCCGGCAGAGCGGATTCGACATCACCGCGGCAAGTGAGGTCGGGGTCGTCCTCGCGCTCGCGACATCACTGCAGGACCTGCGCGCGCGGCTGGGTCGGATCGTCGTCGGATACACCCGTGGCGGTGCGGCGGTCACGGCCGAGGATCTCAAGGGCGCCGGGGCGATGACGGTCATCCTGAAGGACGCGCTCAAACCGAACCTCATGCAGACCACGGAGAACACCCCGGCGCTGATCCACTGCGGCCCGTTCGGCAACATCGCGACCGGCAACTCCTCCGTCGTGGCGGACATGGTCGGCATCCACACCGCGGAGTACGTCCTCACCGAGGCCGGCTTCGGCGCTGACATGGGGGCCGAGCGGTTCTTCAACATCAAGTGCCGCGTCGGGGGGCTCACCCCACACGCCGCCGTCCTCGTCGTCACGGTTCGGGCCCTGAAGACCCATTCCGGTCGGTATGCGGTGACCGCCGGCCGCCCGCTCCCTGCGGAGATGCTGCAGGAGAGTCCGGAGGATGTGCGCGCCGGGGCGGACAACCTGCGCAAGCACATCGAGATCGTCCGCTCGTTCGGGGTCCAACCGGTCGTCGCGATCAACGCGTTCACCACCGATCACGACAGTGAGCACGCGGTGATCCGGGAGATCGCCGAGGAGGCCGGCGCGCTGGTCGCGACCTCGACCCATGTCGTCGACGGCGGGGAGGGCGCCCGTGAGCTTGCTCAGGCAGTGATCGACGCCTGTGAGATGCCGACGGACTTCACCCCCACATACGACCTGTCCGACTCGCTCGTGACGAAGATCGAGAAGGTCTCGACCGGGATCTACGGGGCGGAGGGGATCGACCTGAGTCCGCAGGCGAAGAAGGATCTGGAGCGGTTCGAGTCGCTCGGCTACGGGGACCTGCCGGTCGTCATCGCCAAGACGCACCTGTCGATCTCCTCGGACCCGACGCTCAAGGGTGCCCCGACCGGATGGCGTCTGCCGGTGCGGGAGGTGCGGTTGGCCGCGGGGGCCGGCTACGTGTATGCGATCGCCGGGGATATGCGGACCATGCCCGGTCTGTCGAAGAGTCCGGCTGCGCACCGGATCGACATCGATGCCGACGGCAACATCGTCGGGTTGTTCTGACTCGGCGGTCGTTCTGACTCGGCGGTCCCGCGCACACCCGTAGGTTGGCTCTCATGGCTGACCCCACCGGCGCGGACCGCAAGCGACAGATCTGGGTGAGCGCCGCATACCTGATCGGCATCATCGGTGTGCTCTTCGGCGTGGGCGTCCTCGGCACCCGAGTCGAGGAGTCTCCCGGCGGCGACCTGTCCGACGACGCAACGCTGCTCGCTCCGCACGGGCCTGCGTTCTCGATCTGGACGCTGATCTATGTGCTGCTCACCGCATACGTGATCTATCAGTGGCTCCCGGCGCAGGCCGGGAGTCGTCGGCAGCGAGCCATTGGGTGGCTGGCCGGGTGGACACTCATTCTCAACGCGGCCTGGTTGCTCGTCACCCAGGCGGGCTGGATCTGGTTCAGCGTCCTGGTCACCCTTGCCCTGGCGGCGGTGCTCGCGGCACTGATGTTCCGGCTGCATGTCGATGCCACCGACAACCTCGTCGAGATGATCGTCGTCAACGTGACGTTCGGTCTGTATCTCGGGTGGGTCCTCGCGGCGACCGGCGCCAATGTCGGGGCCGCCCTCGCATCCTCGGACCTCGGGCCGGGCCGATACACCGCGATCGGCCTGATCCTCCTGGTCACGATCGTCGGCGCGGCCCTGCTGCGTCTGTTCGCCGGGCGCATCTCCATTGCGCTCGCCCTGGCCTGGGGACTGGGCTGGATCGCCGTCGGGCGACTCTTCGATGAGCCCGCGGACGCCGTCGTCGGCGCGGTTGCCGGAGTGTGCGCCCTCGTCGTGCTGGGTATCGCGATGTCGAGCCAGCCGCGGGCCAAGGACTTGCCGCCCCGTCGACCCCCACTCGCGCTCTAGGCTCTCGCCTCCGGGTGGCCCCCCGTCGATCAGTCGAGGGGTTTGTCGTACCACCCGTCATGCTCGTCGGCGAGCGCCTCGAACCGTTCCCGCAGCCCGCTCTCGGCGCCGCTGCCGGGATCATCAACGACATTGTCCTCGCGAATGTGCACCGCCCATTCGACCGCTTCGGCGTCGTCCTCCCCGGCGAGCGCTTCACGCTCGACGCGGACCTCGGTGAAACCCTCCTCACGCAGCTCGGCCGCGATCTGTTCGGCCAGGTCCCGATCCGGCAGAACGATGAGGTGTTCGGTCACGATTCGTACTGTGCCACACGGCCGGGATCGCGGTGCGGAGCCACACGGACGCCGCGGGCCGATCCTGTCGAGGCGGGAGGATGCGACCGCCGCTGGAAAACAAGGGTTGTTTATCGATATGTTATGAGATCCCTCCGGTTGCTGCACCGGAGAGCAAGCGGTGTCCTCATCAGTTGGATCAAGGAGGGTTTCCCATGAAGCGACGACGTGGACTCATCGTCGGGATCGCGGGCAGCGCCGTCCTCGCCATGGCCACCACCGCAGCTCCGGCGCTCGCACAACCCAACCCCAACTCCGGCAAGAAGTTGGCTGCTGCCGTGTCGGTCGACAACATCATGAAGCATCTCGAGGCCTTCGACTCCATCGCGGAGGCCAACGACGGCAACCGCGCTGCGGGCACCTCGGGCTATGAGGCAACGGCGCAGTATGTCGAAGGTCAGTTGACCGAGGCCGGCTACGAGACCACCCGTCAGTACTTCACCTTCTTCTTCGAGGAGACCCACGAGTCGTCGCTGACGCAGAACGTCGGCGGCACCGTCAGCGCCATCGCGAACACCCCGATGGCCTACAGCCCACCCACCCTCGACGGTGGCGTGACCGGAACCTTGGTCCAGCCTGCGAACCCGATCGGCTGTTCCGCCGCTGACTGGGGCGGGGTCGACGCGACCGGCCAGATCGCGCTCGTGAGCCGTGGTGCCTGCGCCTTCTCCGAGAAGACGCTCGCGGCCGCTGCCGCCGGCGCCGAGGCCGTCATCGTCTACAACAACGCACCGGGCATCCTCAACGGCACCCTCGGTGGGGTCAATGACGCCTTCGCCCCGACCACCGGCGTCACCCAGTCCGTCGGCACCGAGCTGCTCCAGCTCCCGAGGAATGCCACCGTCACCTTCGTCCTCGACAAGACGATGGAGGAGCGCGATACATTCAACATCCTCGCCGAGACCAACACCGGACGCGCCGACAACGTCGTCATGGTCGGCGCCCACCTCGACGGTGTCACGACCGGCCCGGGCATCAACGACAACGGCTCCGGCAGCGCCGCGATCCTCGAGACCGCGATCCAACTCGCCAAGGCCAACAAGGTCAACAACACGGTCCGCTTCGCCTGGTGGGGTGCTGAGGAACTCGGACTGCTCGGCTCGGAGCACTACGTCTACGACCTCGCAGACAACGATCCGGACGCGTTGGCGAACATCGCCCTCTACCTCAACTACGACATGATCGCCTCTCCGAACTACATCATCGGGGTCTACGACGCGAACGAGTCGACCTATGACGCGCCGGCCCCGGTCCCGGCCGGCTCGATCGAGGCCGAGCGGGTGTTCACCGACTACTTCGACAGCATCGGTCAGCCGTGGGTCGACACGGAGTTCTCCGGCCGCTCCGACTATGCCGCATTCATCGAGCACGGCATCCCGGCCACGGGCCTGTTCACCGGTGCCGACGGGAGCAAGACCGCGGCCGAGGTCGAGTTGTTCGGCGGCACCGCCGGGCTCATGTACGACCCGAACTACCACACCCCCGCCGACGACCTGAGCAACATCAACGTCACCGCGCTGGGGATCATGAGCAAGGCGATCGGCTTCACGACCGGCACCTTCGCCTATGACACCTCGATGGTCAACGGCAAGAAGAGCGCCGGCAAGTCCGGCAAGCCGCACCCCGGCATGGGCAAGGGCGCGGGCCAGCAGGGTCTGCCCCCGCCCGCTGAGACCGAGGCGCGCGCTGCCTGATCGGCCGCTCACCGCATACATCGCAGGCCCTGTCCGGATCAGTCCGGTCAGGGCCTGCGGCTGTGTCGGGGGGTTCTGTCCCGGCCGGGGCGTTGCGGGTCAGCGGCGGGAGAGCAGCACGATCGAGCTCGTCGCGTCGACGGTCTGCGGGTGCAACTCCCAGCTGCGGAAGATCGCGTCCTGGACCAGACCGGCGGCCAGGAAGTCCTCGCTGAAGTTCTGCGGGGTGTAGTCCGGGGCCTGGTCATAGGTGATGAGCGCCCGCCCGGACGGGCCCAGGCACAACGAGACCCGCCGGAAGATCTCGGCCCGCTCGGTGCCGTCGAGTTTGGCCAGCGGTGCGTCGATCCACGCGGCCAGGTCGAACGGCGCCGTCTCCCCGAGACGCTCCAGGGAGATCCCGGTCAGCGCGGCCGGCACCCACGCCACCGACGACGGGGTCTCCGCCGCCGCGGACAGTGCCTCCTCGGACGGATCGACCGTGAGGACCCGGTGCCCGAGAGCGGCGATGTCCCGAGGGATCCGGCCGGTGCCGACCCCGACGACGAGGACCCGCCCCCGGGCCGGGAGGAGGACGTCGACGAACTTGGCCTCCCGGCCGACATCGACCGGGCCACCGCCGGAGCCCGCCGCCTGCGGGATCGTCACCTCGAGTGAGGGGACCCCGAGGGCGACGGCGATCTCCCGGGCGGTGGCGGGCCGGTCCCCCGGCTCCTTGGCCAGACAGCGGGAGACCACCTCGAGCAGATCGGTCGGCACCGCCGCCGGGAGGGTCGGCATTGGCTCATTGATATGGGCCAGTGCGGTCGCGACCGGGGTGTCGAGGTCGAACGGGCGCCGCCCGGTGAGCAGTTCGTGGGCGACGACACCGAGGGCATAGAGGTCGCTGGCCGCGGTCGCCGACCGTCCGAGTGCCTGCTCTGGGCTGAGGTAGTGCGGGGTGCCGAGCATCTCGCCGGTCTTGGTCAACCCGGTCGAGGAGGTGGCCCGGGCGATCCCGAAGTCGGTCAGTTTGACGACGCCCTGGTCGGTGAGGAGCACGTTCGCGGGTTTGACGTCACGGTGGACCACCCCGGCCTCGTGCGCGGCGTGCAGCGCCATCGCCATCTGGCCGACGATCGAGCGCACCGCTGCCGGGTCGAAGGCTCCCCGCTCCCGAACCGCGGCCGACAACGGCACCCCGTCGACGAACTCCATGACGAGATAGGCGATCGCCTCGTGCGTGCCGTAGTCGAAGAGGGTGGCGATGTTGTGGTGCGACAGTCCTGCGGTCAGCAGCGCCTCTTCGTGGAACCGTTGCGCGAACACCGGCTCGCTCGAGGAGTCCGGGCGCATGATCTTGACCGCGACGGTCCGCCCGAGGACGTCGTCGCGCCCCTTCCAGACATCACCCATCCCACCGCTGGCGATGAAGGACTCGAGTCGATAGCGGCCGCCGACGAGGTACCCCTCGTGGAAGCGCTTCATGGACGACTCCTGTGCGGCATGGCGCCAATATAAGCCCTGGTCAAACGATCGCCGGCCAGGGCGGCCGGTCCGTCTCGCCTAGCGGCCGCGCGACGGATCCCACAGCACCAGGGCCCGAGAGCCGCGGGCGCGGGGCCGCTCGCCCGGGCGGGTCGCATACACATCCCCGGAGGGTGAGACGGAGAAGACTCGATGGGTATGCGGTCGGCGGGCCGCGAGGAGTTCTTCAGTGACCTCCGCGAGCCTGGTCTCCAACTCCCTGACGCGCTGCTGCAACTCCATGATGCGGGCGATGCCGGGGAGGCTGACGCCCTCGTCCTGGGACAACCGCTGGATCTCCCGCAGCAGGGTGACGTCCCGGTTGGAGTAGCGGCGCCCGCCGCCGCGGGTGCGGGAGGGAGTGACCAGGCCGAGGCGGTCGTACTGGCGCAGGGTCTGAGCGTGCATGCCGGCCAACTCCGCCGCGACCGAGATGACGAACACCGGGGTCGGGTCGTCGTGGTCGAAGGCGGAGTTGCCGCGGATGCTGGGGCCGGCCATGGGTGCCTACTGTCGGGCCTTGACGGCCAGGTCGGCGCGCGGGTCGGTGTCGGCGAACTCCCGCTCGAGCGCCTCGACGGCGCGGCGGGCCTCGTCGGTGAGGTCCGTGGGGACGGTCACCGCGATCTTGACGAGCAGATCGCCGGTGGCGCTCTTCGTCGCCACACCGCGACCCTTGACCCGCAGCACCCGACCGCTCGGGGTGCCGGGGGCGACCTTGACCTTGACCGACCGCCCGTCCAACGTGGGGACGGTGACGGTCGCCCCGAGGGTGGCCTCGGCGAAGGTGACCGGCAGGTCGATGGTCAGGTTGTTGCCGTCGCGGCCGAAGACGGGGTGCTTCTCGACGGTGACCTTCAGGAGCAGGTCGCCGCGGTCGGCACCCGGATCGCCGTGCTGACCCTTGCCGCGCAGCCGGATCGTCTGACCGTCCCTGACCCCGGCGGGGATCCGGGTCGTGATCGACTCGCCGTCCCCGGTGCGCAAGGTGACCGTCGAACCCTCGACGGCGTCCCGGAAGGACAGCGTCGTCGACGCCTGGACATCCCGGCCCTTGCGGGGGCCGCGCGGGGCGCCGTAGGCATCGAATCCGTGCGGCGGGGCACCGGCACGCTGCGCCGCTCCCCCGCCGAACATCTGGGCGAGGATGTCGTTGATGTCGGCACCCTGGTCGGCATACCCGCTGGGCCCCCCGGTGGAGAAGCGGACCCGACCGCCCGGGCCGCCACCGAAGGCGGAGAAGATGTCCTCGAAGCCGCCGCCGCCATGCCCGCCAGGACCACCGGCGGTGAAGCGGGCACCACCACGGGCCATCTGACGGATCGCGTCGTACTCCTGGCGCTGCTCCTTGTTGGACAGCACCGCGTGCGCCTCGCCAATGTCCTTGAACTTCTGCTCGGCCGCGGTGTCGCCGGGGTTCTTGTCCGGGTGGTACTTGCGCGCGAGTTTGCGGTAGGCCTTCTTGATCTGCGCCTCGTCGGCGTCGAAGGGGACGCCGAGGATCGCATAGAAGTCCTTCTCGAACCAGTCCTGACTAGCCATGGGCGTCTCCTCCTCTCACGAAATATGGGCGGGTCACGAAGGATCGGCGACCGACACTCGGGCCGGCCGGATGACACGCTCGCCGGCGCGGTATCCGGGCTGGAGGACCATGACGATCGTCGTCGCCTGCGGGTCCTGCGGGGTGACCGTCCCGTCCCACTCGCCGTGCATGAGGGCCTCGTGGACGGTCGGGTCGAAGGTCTCCCCGAGCGCACCGAAGCGCTCCAGGCCGAACTTGCCGAGACTGGTCTCGAGCTTCTCGGCGATCGCCGCGAACGGTCCGTCGGTCAGGGCACCGTGCTCCCGGGCGGCGTGGATGTCGTCGAGGACGGGCAGCAGGGTGTCGAGCACGTCGTTGATCGCCCGCTCCTGGACCAGGGCCCGGTCGCGGTCGACGCGTCGTTTGTAGTTGACGTACTCGGCCTGGAGCCGCTGCAGGTCCTCGAGTCGCTCGGCGGCCAGCCGGGTGTCGGGGTGCTCGTCGACGGCGGTGTCCGTGGTCGAGCCCGTCGCCGGACCCGTCGAGTCCGCAGCGGCCTCCGGGGAATCCCCGGCAGCCTCAGCAGGACTCGCCGCGCCGGCACCGTTCGGGTCGTTGACGGCCTCGGTGTTGCTCGGCTCAGCACCGGCGCTCTGGTCGACCGGGTCGGCCGCCCCGGGCTCCGGGGTCACCGCGTCGGTGACCCCGGAGTCGGGCTGCTGGACCGGGTCGTGGTGCGTCGCCTCGGGGCGCTCGCTCACTTGGTCTCCTCGTCGTCCTCGACGACCTCGGCGTCGACGACGTCGTCGTCACCGTCGCCGGCGGAGCCGGCGTCGGCGCCAGGGGCGCTCTCGCTGCCCGGCACGTCACCGGACTCACCCTGCTCGGCTGCCGCGGCATACACCGCCGCACCCATCTTCTGGGACTCGGTGTTGAGGGCGTCGATCTTGGCGTTGATGTCCTCGACGGTGGCGCCGGAGTCGGCCTTGAGGAGCTCCTTGAGCTCGTCGAGGGCCTTGGTCACCGGGGCCTTGAGGTCGTCGGCGACCTTGTCGCCGCTGTCCTCGAGGAACTTCTCGGTCGAGTAGACGAGCTGCTCGCCGGTGTTGCGGGCCTCGGTCTCCTCGCGGCGCTTCTTGTCCTCCTCGGCGTGCGCCTCGGCGTCCTTGACCATCCGGTCGATCTCCTCCTTGGACAGGGCCGAGCCACCGGAGATGGTGATCTTCTGCTCCTTGCCGGTGCCGCGGTCCTTGGCGGAGACGTTGACGATGCCGTTGGCGTCGATGTCGAAGGTGACCTCGATCTGCGGGACGCCACGGGGGGCCGGGGCGATGCCGGACAGCTCGAAGGTGCCGAGCGCCTTGTTCTGCTGGGCGATCTCCCGCTCACCCTGGAACACCTGGATGAGCACGCTCGGCTGGTTGTCCTCGGCGGTGGAGAACACCTCGGAGCGCTTCGTCGGGATCGCCGTGTTGCGCTCGATGAGCTTGGTGAACAGGCCGCCCTTGGTCTCGATGCCGAGGCTGAGCGGGGTGACGTCGATGAGGAGGACGTCCTTGCGCTCACCCTTGAGGACACCGGCCTGCAGCGCGGCGCCGAGGGCGACGACCTCGTCCGGGTTGACACCCTTGTTGGGCTCCTTGCCGCCGGTGAGGTCCTTGACGAGGTCGCTCACGGCCGGCATCCGGGTCGAGCCGCCGACGAGGACGACGTGGTCGATGTCGGACACGGAGATCCCGGCGTCCTTGATGACGTTGTGGAACGGCTGCTTGCAGCGGTCGAGGAGGTCCTTGGTCATCTGCTCGAACTGGGCGCGGGTGAGCGTCTCGTCGAGGTGGATCGGGCCGTTCTCGCTCATCGAGAGGTACTGCAGGGAGATGTTCGTGCTCGTCGCCGAGGACAGTTCCTTCTTGGCCTGCTCGGCGGCGTCACGCAGCCGCTGCATGGCGATCTTGTCCTTGGCGAGGTCGACGCCGGTGTTGTTCTTCACCGTGGTGAGCAGGTGGGAGACGATGCGGTCGTCCCAGTCGTCACCACCGAGGGCGTTGTCGCCGCTGGTGGCCTTGACCTGGATGGTCGCGAAGCCGTCCTCGGGGTCCTTGCCGACCTCGAGGAGGGAGACGTCGAAGGTACCGCCACCGAGGTCGAAGACGAGGATGAGCTCGTCCTCCTTGCCCTTGTCGAGGCCGTAGGCCAGGGCGGCCGCGGTCGGCTCGTTGACGATGCGCAGGACGTTCAGACCCGCGATCTCGCCGGCCTCCTTGGTGGCCTGCCGCTCGTGGTCGTCGAAGTAGGCGGGGACGGTGATGACGGCGTCGGTGACGGACTCACCGAGGTAGGCCTCGGCGTCGCGCTTGAGCTTCTGCAGGATGCGGGCGCTGATCTCCTGCGGGGTGTAGGTCTTGTCGTCGATCTGCGGGCTGCGCCAGTCGGTGCCCATGTGGCGCTTGACCGAGCGGACCGTGCGGTCGACGTTGGTCACGGCCTGGCGCTTGGCGATCTCGCCGACGAGGACCTCGCCGCCCTTGGAGAAGGCGACGACGGAGGGGGTGGTGCGCCCGCCTTCGGCGTTGGCGATGATGGTGGGCTCGCCGCCCTCGAGGACAGCGACTGCGGAGTTGGTGGTGCCGAGGTCGATCCCGACTGCACGTGCCATGGTGGTGGTGCTCCTTGCATTGAGAGTTGAGTTGGTTGCACTCAAGTTAGAGCGCGTGCGGTATGCGGTGCAAACCCACGCGGGCGAACTTGCGTCTAGTTGACTCAACTTTGGTGGCCCGCTCGTTGTTCCCGACCTGAGACGAGAATCTTGTCGGCGGCGTCGTGTAGGTTCCGGCGCAGGCCTGCCAGGACCCTGGTGGTCGTGGGATGCTGCCAGCATGGACGAGGCGAACGGGACACTCGACTGGAGTGATCGTTCGGTTGCCGAGTGGCTGGCGCTCTGGTCCGGCACCGACGTCGCGCCCGGGACGCCCGAGGAGATCGTCGGGCCGCTCCTGACCTACAACCGTTGGCGGCCATCGCCCGAATGGGACGGCGACGTCCGCGTGATGGTCGTCGAGCAGCAAGGCGTGTGGCTCTGGGGCCACAGCCCGCACCTCGGGTTCGTGGAACGCGCGAACGAACCGGGGACTGACTGGCGTCCGACGGCGGAGTCGGAATCGCAGTTCTGGCTCCACCACGCCGCGTTCGAGTTCGTCTCCTCGAGATTCGCGGCCTACCGGAGCACGAACGATGCGCCGAGTGCCGTCAGCGACCTGGTTGTGGAAGCCTCACACCCGCTGCCCTGCCGGGAGTGGACCTGGCCGGGACGCCAGCACATGCACTTCCGCGGCAACTCAGTCGCGATGATCTCCGAGAACAGCGGCCACTCCTTCATCCAGGTCGGCGCACCGAGTGAATCCAGCCTGCACTGGGCCGACGAACTGGGGATCGACTGGAACGAGTCCGATTCACGCTCCGAGTGACGATCGACCGACCCGAGAGCCCGAGAGCGCCGGAACCTGCAGGTGGCCTGGAGTCGAGGTCGGCTGGCGTCCAGCAGGCCATCCGTCGCTTGGAGGATCCACAACTGGAGGCGGATTACGCCGCGGCCTGGGATGAGTGGGCCAGTGCCGGGGAAGAGGATGCGTGGGCTGCTGCGTCCTCCGACGCGCGACTGATGCGGACATCCCCGGCGAGTTCGTCGTGGATCTGGACGTCGGGCATGCTTGCGAAATGGCGGGAACCGAGCCGAGGCACACGATGACCTACGGCGATGTGGACTACGAGGCCACCGGTGCCGGCTATGGCGCACGACGACGGACGGACCCGCGCATCGCGGCGATCGTGCATGCCGCTCTGGGCGACAGTCACAGCGTCCTCAATGTCGGTGCCGGGGCCGGCTCCTATGAGCCTGACGATCGAGCGGTCATCGCAGTCGAGCCCTCCGCGTCGATGCGCGCCCAACGACCCGCCCATGCCGGCCCAGTCGTCAACGCCACCGCCGAGGCCCTGCCCTTCCCGGATGACAGCTTCGACGCGGCCATGGCCATGGTCACCGTCCACCAGTGGAGTGACTGGCGGCGAGGAGTGGCCGAGATGCGTCGCGTCGCGCGGGGACCGGTCCTGGTCCTCACCTTCGATCCACGCCGCCTCGACTGCTGGTGGCTCAACGAATACGTGCCTGAACTCTTCCTCGGTGAGGC
>DUPF01000072.1 GCA_012838445.1 Intrasporangiaceae bacterium
CGCTCGCTGCTCTGAGCCGGCGGGCGGGGCGCGGGAACTGCGGGCGTGCTAGGCGTGCGTCGGTGCGCCAGGTATTACTGGTGCGCGGGCGGGGTAGTGGCGCGCCGATCCGGAAGCGGCGCGGTCACCGTCGCGGCCAGAGCCGACTCGCTGCCGCCACGAACCCCCCGCCGTAGAGCACCCCGGCGAGCACATCGCTCGGATAGTGCACCCCGAGGAACACCCGGTCCAGCACGACGGCGACGGTCAGCACCACGCCGACAGCGACGAGCAGCCGACGCTCCCGGGAGCCCACGAGCGGCCAGAGCAGCAGCGCGAGCCCGACGGTCACCGCGGCGATGTTCGTCGCGTGCCCGGACGGGAACGACAACCCACTCGCCTCGACGAGCGCCGCCGCCGGACGCGGCCGACCGACGACGATCTTGAGCAGTGCCGCCGAGGACCACAGGACCATGAGCGACACCCACGCAGCGGCGGCACGGCGCCAGACCCGAGCCCGCCACCCGGTCAGGAGGATGAGGGGCGTGACCACCGCATACAGCCAGACCGGACGGGTCACCTCCTCGAACAGCTCGAGTCCGCGCAGCAGCCCCGGCCGACCCGAGGTGAACCCAGCAGCGCGCTCCACCAGACCCGCATCCACCGTCTGCGTCGCCCCGGTCCGCACGAGCACCGCGAGGGTGACGATGCAGATGACGGTGGCCGACGCATACCGGATCGCTGCGGATCGTTCTGGAGTCACCGGACCATAATGACCGGTATGCGTCCCCGCCCGGATCTGCACATCACCAGTCCCGCGAATGCTCGGGTCAAGGAGCTCGTGGCGCTGCGTCGGCGGCGGGTGCGCGACAGCCGGCACCTCATGCTCGTTGAGGGTCTGGAGGAGGCGGCGCTCGCGGTCGATGCCGGTGCGCGGGTGGAGGCGGTGTTCTCGTGTCCCGAGCTGTTCCTCCCGGCCAGTCGGGCGGCGGCGACCGCGCTGGTCGACCGGCTCCGGGAGCACGGTGTCGAGACGATCCGACTATCCCGGACGGCGTTCGAGAAGGCCGCCTATCGGGAGGGCCCGGACGGCATCCTCCTCGTGACCGGCGCCGTCGAGCGGAGCCTCGACGAGCTCGACGCGATCGTCGGCGAGGCACCCCTCATCCTCGTCAGCCAGGGGGTGGAGAAGCCCGGCAACCTCGGTGCGATGCTGCGCACCGCCGACGCTGCCGGAGTCGCTGCGGTCATCGCCGCCGACCCCGTGACCGACTGGAGTAACCCCAACGTGGTCCGCGGCTCGAAGGGCACTGTGTTCTCCATCCCGGTCGCTGCCGCGCCGACCGCCGAGGTGCTGGAATGGTTGGCGCACAACGGGATTCGTGCGGTGGCGACGACCCCTGACACGGACGTGCTGCATACCGACGCAGACCTGACCGGTGCTGTCGCGATCCTCATGGGGACCGAGAAGACCGGGCTGACCGACGAGGTGCTGGAGCGGGCCGATGCCCGGGTGCGGATCCCGATGACCGGGCTAGTCAACTCACTCAATGTCGCGACGGCTGCAGCGATCATCGTCTACGAAGCGGTGCGGCAGCGAGGCTGAGGACAGCCGGTGAGACGATCTATCGGGCTGCAGAACCCCGTGTCAAGAGCACACCTGAACATGTGACACGATTAGCCCTATGCGAGTTGACCATGTGAGTTATGCCGCAGAGCACGACGGGGCGCACGCGACTGCTGAGCGCCTGGGGAAGCTCATCGGTGTCAAGCCCGTGGACGGAGGGGTCCACCCGCGCTTCGGGACCCGCAACGTCATCCTCCCGCTGGCGCCGCACAAACTCTACGTCGAGGTCGTCGAGAGCCTGGACCACCCGGCCTCCGACAAGGCGCCGTTCGGTCAGGTCGTCAAGGCCCGGACCGCGACCGGCGGGGGCTGGCTCGGCTGGGTGCTGCGCGTCAAGGACATCCACGAGGTCGAGGAACGGCTGGGTCGCAAGGCCGCCGAGGGCAACCGCACCCGTCCCGACGGTGTCGAACTGCGCTGGAAGCAGATCGGCGTCAAGGGCACCCAGGCCGACCCGCAGTTGCCGTTCTTCATCGAGTGGGAGACCAAGGACGTCCACCCCGGTCACGGCGCCGAGAACAGCGGCGTGACGATCGAGTCGCTGACCATCGCCGGCGACCCGGACCGGGTCTGCGACTGGCTCGGCCTCCCGGTCACCGAGACCACGACGATCATCGACTTCAACTTCGTCGCCCCGCGCGGCACCCCGGGGCTGCTGTCGGTCACCTTCAACACCCCCGACGGCACGGTCGTCATCTGATCCGACTCCGCCCGGGCAACTCGCGCCAATGCCAGAGGCCGCACCACGTACAGGTGGTGCGGCCTCTGGCCTGTGGTCCGTGGGCTCGCCGCGTGCCCGCGAAAGTGGGCGATTGGTTGATTTCGGGCGGTGATTTCAACCGTTTGCCCACCCTCGGCGAGTCGGGTGCGAAGGTGGGCGATTAGCCGGTTTCGGGCGGTGATTTCGACGATTTGCCCACCTTCGGCGAGTCGGGTGCGAAGGTGGGCGATTGGTTGATTTCGGGCGGCAATTTCGACGATTTGCCCACCTTCGGCGAGCGGGGTGGCGGGGGCGGGGGCCGTGAGGGCGAGCCGACCGGTGCTCAGTCGCGACCGAAGCGCCGCAGCCGCAGGCTGTTCGTCACGACGAGCACCGACGACAGCGCCATCGCGCCACCGGCGATCATCGGGTTGAGCATGCCGGCCGCGGCGAGGGGGATGCCGAGGCTGTTGTAGAGGAACGCCCACCCGAGGTTCTGCTTGATCGTGCGCAGCGTCGCCCGGGACAGTCCGATCGCGGTCGGTACGGCGGCCAGGTCGGTGCGCATCAGGACGATGTCGGCCGAGTCCATCGCGACATCGGTGCCGGAGCCCATCGCCAGGCCGAGATCCGCCTGGGCCAGCGCCGCCGCGTCATTGACCCCGTCGCCGACCATCGCGACGACCTTGCCCTCGCGCTGCAGCCGCTCGACCACCGCATACTTGTCCTCCGGCCGGACGTCGGCAATGACCCGGTCGGTGGGGATCCCGACCTCGCGGGCGACCGCCTGGGCGGCCCGGGCATTGTCGCCGGTGAGGAGGTATGCGGTGAGCCCGAGATCTGCCAACGCACCGATGGCGTGGGCACTGGTCCCGCGGACGGTGTCGGTGACGGTGAGGGCGGCGCGGGCGACGCTGTCCCACCCGAGGTAGATCGTCGTCCCGGGCACGGCCGACTCGGTCGGTCGCAGCCGGTCGGGGACCGTGTCGAAGAGGTCGGCCCGGCCGACGGTGACTTCCTGTTCGGTGCTCGAGCCGACGATCGTGGCGCGGGCTCCCGACCCGGTCAGGGCGGTGAAGTCGCGGGTCGTCGGCAGCGTGATGCCGCGCTCGGCGGCGGCGTCGGTGATGGCGCGGGCGATCGGATGCTCCGACCCGCTCTCGACGGCCGCCGCGGCGGTGAGTGCGGCGTCCTCGCCGAGGCGTCCGTCGGTGACGATCGAGTGCAGCGTCATCTCGCCGGTGGTCACGGTGCCGGTCTTGTCGATCAGGGCGGTATTGACGCGCCGGGTGTCCTCGAGGATCTGCGGACCCTTGATGAGCACCCCGAGTTCGGCGCCGCGGCCGGTGCCGACGAGCAGCGCGGTCGGGGTTGCCAGGCCGAGGGCGCACGGGCACGCGATGATCAGGACCGTGATCGCGACGGTCAGGGCACGGGTGAAGCTGCCGGTCGACAGCCACCATCCGGCGAAGGTGAGCAGCGCGATGACGAGGACGACCGGGACGAAGACGGCGCTGACCCGGTCGGCGAGCCGCTGCACGGGGGCCTTGCCGGTCTGGGCCTCCTCGACGAGACGGGCCATGCCGGCCAGGGTGGTCTCGGCACCGACGGCGGTGGCGCGCACGACGAGCCGGCCGTGGGCGTTGACGGTGCCGCCGACGACCTCGTCCCCGGGCCGGACGTCGACGGGGACCGGCTCGCCGGTCATCATCGACGCGTCGACGGCGCTGGCACCGTCGACGACGACACCGTCGGTGGCGATCTTCTCGCCGGGTCGCACGACGAACTCCTCGCCGGTGGTCAGCTGCTCGATGGGTATGCGGTGCTCCCGGCCGTCGCGCAGCACGGCGACGTCCTTGGCCCCGAGGGTGAGGAGGGTCTCGAGGGCGGACTTGCCCTGCTTCTTGGCGCGGGCCTCCATCCAGCGGCCGATGAGGAGGAATGTCGTGATGACGGCGGAGGTCTCGAAGTAGAGGTGTCCGGCGCCGTGGGAGTCCATCCCGCCGTGACCGGCCTGGCCGGTGAGGACGACGACCAGGGAGTAGAGGTAGGCGGCGCTGACCCCGATGGAGACGAGGGTGTCCATCGTCGAGGCGAGGTGACGGGCGTTGATCGCCGCGGCACGGTGGAAGGGCCAGGCGGCCCAAAGGACGACCGGGGTCGTCAGGGCGAGCTGCAGCCACGGGTTGGCGGGGAAGGCCATGCCCGGGACCATCGCGAGGACGACGACCGGGACCGTCAGGGCGGCCGCGATGAGGGCGCGACGTTTGAGCACGTCGACAGGGGCGACGTCCTCCATGTGGTTGTGGTCGGCATGATCGTCGTGGCCATCGCTGCCGTGTCCGCCGATGACGCTGGCGCCGTAGCCGGTCTTCTCGACGGTCGCCATGATCTGCTCGACGGTCATCGGTGCGGCGAAGCGGACCTTGGCCTTCTCGGTGGCGAGGTTGACGCTGGCCTCGACGCCGTCGAGGCGGTTGAGCTTCTTCTCGACGCGGGCCGAGCAGGACGCGCACGTCATGCCGGTGATGGCGAGGTCGACCTCGTGGGTGGGCTCGGTGGGGGTTGTCGTGGCCATGATTCTTCTCAGTGGGGCTTCTCGGGGAGATTCTGGGTGGTGATGCTGGGTGGGACGCTCAGGTTCAGCTGCGGACGAGGCGGGCGATGGCCGCGGTGGCCTCGTCGATCTTGATCTGGCCGGCCTCCTCGGACTGGCGGGCCGCGTCGACGACGCAGTGGCGCAGGTGCTCCTCGAGGAGTCCGAGGCTGACGGCCTGCAGTGCCCGGGTCACGGCGCTGACCTGGGTGAGGACGTCGATGCAGTAGGTGTCCTCGTCGATCATCCGCTGCAGCCCGCGCACCTGACCCTCGATGCGGCGCAGGCGTTTGAGCTGGGCGTCCCTGGTGTCGTGATAGCCGGGGTGACCGAGGGCGGAACTGGGGATCGTCGAACTGCTCATACCCAGGGAACATATACCCCTGGAGGGTATATTCCCAAGCCCTGCCGGGGTATCAGTCCTCGCCGAGGAAGTCGACGAGGTCGGGCGCCAGCCCGACGTACGTGGCCGGGGTCATCGCGGCGAGCCGCTCCTCCACGGCGCTCGGCAGCCCGAGTCCGCGGACGAACTCGACGAGATCCGCCTGCCCGATCCGTCGACCGCGCGTGAGCTCCTTGAGGCGCTCGTACGGCTCCTCCATCCCCGGCACGCCCTGGGCGCCGAGCGCCCGCATCGCCGACTGGATCGGCTCGCCGAGCACCTCCCAGTTCGCGTCCAGGTCCGCGGCCATCGCCTCCGGCACCGCATCCAACCCGGCCAGACCGCGCGCGACGTTGTCGAGGGCGAGCAGGCTGTGCCCGAATGCAGTCCCGATGTTGCGCTGCATCGACGAGTCGGTCAGGTCCCGCTGCAGCCGCGACGTCACGAGCGTCGAGCCCAGCACATCGAAGAGTGCATTGGAGACCTCGAGGTTCGCCTCGGCGTTCTCGAAGCGGATCGGGTTGACCTTGTGCGGCATCGTGCTCGACCCGACCGTCCCCTGCCCACGGACCTGCGCGAAATAGCCGAGCGAGATATAGGTCCACACATCGGTGCACAGGTTGTGCAGGACCCGGTTGAAGCGGGCGAGGTCCGCATACAACTCCGCCTGCCAGTCATGGCTCTCGATCTGGGTGGTCAGCGGATTCCATTGCAGCCCAAGGCCTTCGACGAAGCTGCGGCTGATCGCCGGCCAGTCGGCCTCCGGGACCGCGGCGAGGTGGGCGCCGAAGGTGCCGGTCGCGCCGTTGAGTTTGCCGAGATACTCGGCCGCCTCGATCCGGCGCAGCTGCCGACCGAGTCGCCAGGCCAGCACCGCGAATTCCTTGCCGATGGTCGTCGGGGTCGCCGGCTGACCATGGGTGTGCGCGAGGAGGGGGACCGCGCGCAGGTCACGAGCCATCTCCTCGACCATGGCGACGACCTCGCGGGCCCGCGGGAGCCATACCTGCTCGACGGCGCCCTGGACCATGAGTGCGTACGAGAGGTTGTTGATGTCCTCACTCGTGCAGCAGAAGTGGATGAGTTCGGCCAGCCCGCGGTCCGACTCGTCCGGAGCGATCTCGGTCAGGCGCTTCTTGAGGAAGTACTCGACCGCCTTGACATCGTGCTGGGTGACCCGCTCGGTCTGCGCGAGCTCCTCGATGGCGGCGGCATGGAACGCAGGCACGACCGCACGCAACTGCTCCTGCTCGGCGTCGGTGAGGCGCCGCACCCCCGGCACGACCTCGTGCTCGATCAGGTGGATGAGCCACTCGATCTCGACATGGATCCGCATCCGGTTCAGGGCCGGCTCGGACAGGTGGTCCACGAGCGGCACCACCGCGCCACGGTATCGGCCATCGAGGGATCCGAGCGCGATCGGCGGGGTCGCATCAGCAAGGGAGGCCATGGGCACATCCTCGCAGAGAGAGTATGCGGTGCTCGCCTCGGTCCGGTCCGGAACCGTGGGCGGGGCTCCGGTCAGCGGGAGGTGGCGCCGATCTGCTCACGGACGTAGTCGACGATGCCGGGGGCGGAGGCGACGACCTCGGCGTAGGTGATGTCGAAGTCGTCGTCGTCGCCGTACCACGGGTCGTCCATGCCGAGGGTCCCGGCGGCGACGGCCTCGGGGTCGAAGGAGCGCAGCATCCGGATCTTGTCGATGTCGGCATCGGAGCGGGAGCGGTCCCGAAGGATCCGGTCGTGGATGTGGTCGGCGACCAGGACGAGGTCGGCGTCGTCGAAGGAGTGGGAGTGGAACTGGATGGCCCGCTTGTCGGCGAATCCGGTGTCCCGCACCGAGTTCCGCTCCATGACGGCGATGGTGCGTCGGTCCATCGGGCGGCCCAACTCCTCGGTCGAGGTGCCGGCGCTGCTGACGACGACCCGGTCATCGAGGCCCGCGTCCTCGAAGGCCTGCCGCAGGACGAACTCGGCCATGGGGGAGCGGCAGATGTTCCCCCAGCACACGACGACGATGCGATACGGATCAGACATGGGTCCACCATCTCATCACCGATGCGCGTCGGGTCACGCCCGGTCGGTTCCGGGTCAGGTGAGTCTGACCTGGTCGATGAGTTCCCAGAACCGGTTGCGCAACTCGTGGCGGGTGCCCTCGGCCAGGTCGTAGTGGTCGCTGCGGGTGGCCAGGTCCATGAGCAGGGCGCGGTCCAGGTCCGGTGGGATCGAGGGGCGCTGGGCCTTGAGCGTGCCGAGGTCCTCGGGGGTCGCGGTCGCGCACCAGGACAGGACGACCTGTCGGGCGACGGCGTCGACGAGTTCGGGATCGGCCTCGGACTGCGTGTAGGTCCCGTGTCCGAGCAGTCCGGTCGAGGAGGTCCACACCGGCTCCGGCGGTGGGACGACGGTGGTGGCCTTGCGCTTGGCGAAGATCGAGGGGCTCGGGCCGGGAGTCGCGCCGACCGGCTCGACCTCGTCCGACGGGGGAGTGCCCGGTGCCGCGTCGTCGTCGGTGTCGGCGTCCGGACGGACGGGATCGGCTGGTGCGTCCGGAGTCTCGCCGGTGGCCTCGCCATCGGGAACCGCTGCCGGCTCACCGTCTGCATCGGCGGGCTGGTCGACCCCCTCCGGCGGCTGCTCGTCGGTGCCCTCGACCGCCGCGGCCACTGCCTCCTCGTCGCTCGGCTTGTACTCGTCCGGGACGAGCTCGGTCGGGATCGCGCGCGAGCGGACGACCTGGTCGATGGTCTCCCCGTCGAGCAGGACCATCGCGTCGGCGGCGCGCTGCAGGTGCCGGGACACCCCGTGGGCGCGCCCGTCCTGCCCCGGCACGGCGAGGATGAGCACCTGGACACCGTGCCCCTGGGCCTCCTCGACGGCCTCGGTCAGGTCGTCGTCCCCGGAGACGAGATAGATGACGTCGACGACCCGGTTGCGACCGTGGGTGGCCAGGTCCAGGCCGATGCGCAGGTCGACGCCCTTCTGCTCACCCGCGTGGGAGAGCCGGCCCAGCCGCAACTTGACCCGCGGCAGCAGGCCGATCTCGTCCTGGGTGAAATCCGGCATCCCCCCGGGACGGCCGCCGGAGTCGTACCAGTTGACCCGCAGCAGCGGCAGCCCACTGTCCTCCTCAGCCCGTTTGATGAGACTCTCGATGAGTTCGGCATGGTCGACCTGGACGCCCCGTCGCAGCGAGGTGCCGGTGACCCGGGTGGCGGCCGCGGCCAGCAGATATCCGACATCGACGTAGATGGCACAGTAGGACCGCATGACTCAACCTTGCCAGATTGCGGGTCGGCTCCCGTTGTCACGGTCCGTCAGCGGATCATGCCGAAGACGGCACTGCTGACCAGGACGACCGTCATCGGGGCGGTGACGGCGAGGAGGGCATACCCGAGCATGATCGCGACCATCGCCCAACTGCGGCGGTCGGCCAGCCCGAGGAGGGAGAGCCGCACTTGGGTGGTGTGCGTGGCGGGGACGGCACCGAGCGTCGCGGCCGGGTGGGCGGAGTTGGCCAGCGCCACCAGGGCGCGTCCCATCGGGACCGGCCCGACGGTGCGGGCGGCGGCGCGGTCGGCGACGACCTCGGCGAGCAGGTGCACCTCGGCGAGCACCGCGTCCTGGCGCAGGCGCGCCGGCATGGCCGTGTGCAGCACGGTGAAGAACTCGACGAGCAGATCATGGCGTCCTCGGACGTGGGAGCGTTCGTGCGCGAGCACCGCGTCGACCTCAGGGGGAGCGAGTCTGGCGAGCATCCCGGTCGAGATGACGACCCGGGTGCGCACACCCGGGATGCAGTATGCGGTGGGCGTGGCGTGTTCGATGACCCGCACCGAGCGGGGGCTCGGGCGGTCGAGCTCGTCGAAGGCGCGCCCGACGATCTCGAGCAGGTCGCGATGCTGGCGACGGGTGCGTCGCAGCGTGCTGCCGACGCGGTGACCGGCGACGGCCAACCGGACGAGCAGTCCGATCGTGACGGCCAGGGCGATGCCGGTGATGACGCGGTGCCGGGACTCATCGACGACATCGCGGGTGAGCAGGATCGCGACCGGTCCCGCGGCGAGGAGGGAGAGGACGGCGGCGAGGGAGACCGCCTGCCACACCAGGAGGGACAACAGCGGCTCGCGCCGGAACACCTGGCGGCGGACCATCGCCTGCTGCACCGGCCAGATGAGCAGCACCGCAAGCGTGATGAGCCCGGTGACGATGAGGATCGCGCTCAACTCGGTCA
>DUPF01000073.1 GCA_012838445.1 Intrasporangiaceae bacterium
GCGGCGATCCGGAGCCCAGCCGGCTGCTCTCCAGGCGTGCTCCGGATGGCTCGACCTTGAGGAAGATGGACGCGGTCGCCCTCAGTGACCGCTTCCTCACGCTGCGCACGACCGGAGATAGCGGGGTTCCCAAGGCCTACGTCATCGACCTGACGTCGATGAGCGCCACCACACTCCCCGATGAGGGCCCCGACGGTGAGTTCCAGGCCTATCCGGGGGCGCTGAAGATCTGGTTCTACTCCGACGACAAGGAGCTCGGGTCGGCCAGAACCGCGATCATCGCCAACGACGACCTCCCGCTGTTGCCGCCCTGCAACTCGTGATCACCGACGCCGCCTGAGGTGAGACGCCCCGGCCGGCGTCGGCCCGGGCGCCTAGAATCGGGCACCATGACGTCGAACAGCCAGGTGCGATCCCAGGTCGAGGCGCTGCTGCGTCCCGATCTGCGCGGTCAATCGCCCTACGGCGCACCGCAACTCGACGTGCCGATCGCCCTCAATACCAACGAGAACTCCTACCCGGTGCCGGCAGAGGTCGTCGAGACGATCACCGCCACCGTCCGGGAGGCGGCGAGCGGGCTCAACCGCTACCCCGATCGTGAGTTCACGGACCTGCGGGAGGCGCTGGCCGCATACCTCTGCCGATCCGGCACGGCGATCGAGGCGAGCCAGGTGTGGGCCGGCAACGGCAGCAACGAGGTGCTGCTCCACCTCCTGCAGGCCTTCGGCGGACCGGACCGGATCGCCCTCGGCTTCACCCCCGCCTACTCGATGCACCCGATCATCACCCGCACGACCGGCACGACGTGGATCGACGGTATGCGCGGCGTCCCGGGCCAGGGCAGGTTCGACCTGTCGGCGGAGTCGGCTGTGCAACAGGTGCGGGAGCACGCCCCGCATGTCGTCTTCCTCTGCTCGCCGAACAACCCGACCGGCACCGCGCTCGGGCTCGACGTCGTCGAGGCCGTCTATGCCGCGGCCCCGCAGGCCCTCATCGTCGTCGACGAGGCCTATGCCGAATTCGCCCGTCCCGGAACGCCGTCCGCGCTCACGCTGCTTGCCGGTCGGCCGAGGCTCGTCGTGACCCGGACGATGAGCAAGGCCTTCGCCCTGGCCGGCGCACGCCTCGGCTACCTCGCCGCCGACCCGGCGGTCACCGACGCGCTGCGCCTGGTCCGGATGCCCTACCACCTCGGCACCCAGACCCAGGCTGTCGCGCTCGCCGCACTGACGCATACCGACCTGATGCTCGCCACCGTCGGGGTCATCAAGGACCAGCGCGACCGAATCGTCGCCGAGCTGTCGCGGATGGGCCTGTCGCCGGTGCCGAGCGATGCCAACTTCGTCCTCTTCGGCCACCTGCCCGACGCTGCCGCCACCTGGCGGGAGCTGCTGGACCGGGGCGTCCTGGTCCGCGATGTCGGCATCCCGCACCATCTTCGAGTCACAGCGGGGACCCCGGAGGAAACCACTGCGTTCCTCGAGGCCCTCGCCGCAGTCACGCAACACAAGGAGTCAGCATGAGTGATCGCATCGCATCGTTGGAGCGGACCACGTCCGAATCCTCGGTCCGCGTCGCCGTCAACCTCGACGGCAGCGGTAAGGGCACCGTCTCGACGGGGGTGCGCTTCTATGACCACATGCTGCTGTCCCTGGCCAAGCACTCGCTCATCGACCTCGACATCGAGGCGACCGGGGACATCGACGTCGACGCGCACCACACCGTCGAGGACGTCGCGATCCTGCTCGGCGACGCGCTCAAGGAGGCGCTCGGCGACAAGTCCGGGATCAGCCGCTTCGGCGACGCGACCGTGCCGCTCGACGAGGCGCTGGTGCAGGCCGTCGTCGACGTCGCCGGCCGACCCTATGCCGTGCACACCGGCGAGCCCGCCGGACAGGAATACGTCATCATCGGCGGGCAGTACGTCGGCTCGCTCACCCGGCACGTCATCGAGACCCTCGCCCACCACGCCGGGATCGCCCTGCACGTGCGGGTCCTGGCCGGGCGCGACCCGCACCACATCGTCGAGGCCCAGTTCAAGGCGATCGCCCGGGCCCTGCGCGCCGCCATCGCGCGCGACCCCCGCGTGGAGGGCATCCCCAGCGCCAAGGGTGTTTTGTAGCCCCGCTGCGAGTTGCGCCCGCCCGAGAGCGCCCCGGGATGATTGACTCGACCACGTGACTGTCCGCGGCGTCCTCCTCATCCGAGGCATCCCCTCGGAGGCCGAGGCCTGGGTGCGTCGCGGCATCGTCGCGGCCCACGTCGTCCCCGTCGCGGCCTGGGTCGGCATCTGCCCGGCCGAGGCGCAGACCCGCGTCGAGGAGCCCTACGACCTGGTCGTTCCCGCCCTGGCGGGACACCCGTTGCGCTCCGGGCAACGACCCGGGATCGGGTTCTTCGCCACCATCGACGACTCCGGCGAGCGAGGACTGATCACCCTCCAGACCGGGCGGATGCGGGTCCGCAGCCGCACCCAATGGCTCGCCTGGACGCCCGGGCGGGGGACGCATACCCTCCCGCCGTTGCCGGCTCCCAGCATCGCCGAACTGGCCGCCGCCGCGGGACACCCGGGCGCGAAAGGGCGTGTCCTCGACGCGTTGCGCACCCGTCGGGGCAGCGTCGATGAGTGGCTCACCGGCGTGATGCTCGCCCTCGACCTGCCCGCCGTCGACCTCATCCTCGGGGCACCCCGGGGCGTGCCGATCATCGAACCGGAGGACAAGTCGGTGCGCACCTTCACCGCCCTGACCGCCGACGACCTGCGAGAGGAGCGCACGCCGTGAGTCGACCCACGGTGGCCGTCCTCGACTACGGCAGCGGGAACGTCCGATCTGCGGTGCGCGCCCTGGAGCACGTCGGCGCGAGTGTGGAGCTGACCGCCGACCCGGACGCGGTGCTCGCCGCCGACGGGTTGTTCGTCCCCGGGGTGGGCAATTTCCATGCCTGTGTGCAGCGGTTGACGGCTGTGCGCGGCCCGCTCCTCATCGGTCGGCGACTCGCTGGTGGGCGACCGGTGCTCGGCGTCTGTGTCGGGATGCAGGTGCTGTTCGAGGGCTCCGAGGAGCCAGCCGCCAGCCGCGCGGAAGGTCTGGGCGAGTGGCCGGGTGTCGTGCAGCGGCTGGAGGCGGAGGTCGTCCCGCACATGGGGTGGTCGCGGGTGTCCGCGGCGCCGGGCTCGCGGTTGTTCGCGGGGGTGGAGCAGGAGCGGTTCTACTTCGTCCACTCGTATGCGCTGCCGACCTGGGTGATGCCCGAACCGACCGGATCGTTCGCCGGTCAGGCGCCGCTCGTGACGACCGCGGTGCACGGTCAGCCGTTCGTCGCGGCGGTCGAGAACGGACCCTTGTGCGCGACCCAGTTCCACCCCGAGAAGTCCGGCGAGGCAGGATTGACCCTGCTGCGCACCTGGCTCGGGACGCTGTGAGCCCCACGTTTCCCGCCAATGGCGCAAAAGGCGAACTCCGCAAGGGAACGGTTCCCTTGTCAGGTCGACGTTTCCCGCCAATGGCGGGAAACGCCAAGCGCCGGACACGACCCCACGAGAGGACTGCCATGACCGACCTGCCCCGTCTGGAGCTGTTGCCCGCCGTCGATGTCCGGGACGGGCGTGCCGTCCAGTTGCAGCAGGGCATCGCCGGCTCCGGCTGGGACTTCGGCGACCCGATCCAGGCGGCGCTGGCCTGGCAGGAGCAGGGCGCTGAGTGGATCCACCTCGTCGACCTGGACCGAGCGTTCGGCACCGGCTCGAACGCCGACCTGCTCGCGGAGATCGTCGGACGGCTCGACATCGACGTCGAGATGAGTGGAGGCATCCGGGACACCGAGTCGCTCGAGGCGGCTCTCGCGACCGGTTGCCGCCGCGTCAACATGGGCACCGCCGCACTTGAGCACCCCGAGTGGACGGCACAGGCCATCGCCGAGCACGGCGACCGGATCGCGATCGGTCTCGACGTGCGGGGTACGACACTCGCGGCCCGGGGCTGGACCCGCGAGGGCGGTGACCTGTGGGAGACGCTCGAACGCTTGGACCGTGAGGGTTGTGCCCGTTATGTCGTTACCGACGTCGCCAAGGACGGGATGCTCCAGGGCCCCAATCTCCAACTCCTCGAAGACGTCTGCGCCCGCACCGACCGTCCGGTGATCGCCAGCGGTGGCGTCTCCACACTGGCCGACATCGAGGCCTGCCGGGCGCTGGTCCCCGTCGGGGTCGAGGGCGCGATCGTCGGCTCGGCCCTTTATCAGGGCAACTTCACCCTCCCTGAGGCACTCGACGTCGCGGGACGCCCCTGATCGTGGCCGGCACCGACCGCGGGCCCGGCCCGCACACCCACGACTCCGCCGGTCAGGCGTTCGCCGGCCGAAGCCTCGAACCCACCGGCTTCGAGCACGACGACGGGACAGCGGACGAGGCGCTGGTCATCGCCCGAGCCAACCCGTCCGACGAACGGGGTTGGATGGCGGCCGTGGCCATGGCGCGCTTCCTCGTCCCGGTCGTCGCGGTCGCCGGCGAGGTCGAGGAGGTCGACGGTCTGCTCGTCGACAAGACGAGTGACATGGCGATGGTCTCGCTCACTGCTCCGGACGGTCAGCGGGCGCTGCCGGTGTTCACCGGGACGTATGCGCTGACCGAGTGGGATGAGAACGCTCGCCCGATCCCGGTCTCGGCGATGCGCGCTGCCCAGGCCGCGATCACCGAGAACTGTGACGTCATCGTGGTCGATGTGGCCGGGCCGGACACTTTCGTGTTACGCCCGTCGATGGTGTGGGCACTGGCGCAGGGGCGGGAGTGGCTGCCCGGGCACGAGGATCCGTTCGTCGCCGAGTCGGTCGGCCGCGCCCTCATGGTCGAGGAACTCGTCCTCGACCATGACCTCATCGAAGGTGAGCCGGTTGGTCAGGGCGTGCTCGGCATACGTCTGATGCTGCCGACCGGACTGAGCAGCCAGGCCATCCAGGAGTTGGCCACCCGGGTGGGGGAGCGGCTCGCCACCGACGGGGAGTTCCGGGCCCGGGTCGATGGGGTGTCGTTCATCCTGGCGACGGCAGGTGAACTGGGTCCACGAGGTGACGCGGTCCCGCCCACGTGACGCGGTTCTCACCAGGTGACGCGGGTATGCCCACCCGACGCTGAAATTGCAGCGTCACCCGGGCAGAACCGCAGCGGTCGGGCGCAACCGCGGTGGCGGGGTCGGGGGCGAGACTGACCGCCTGGGCAGGCTCCGCGGGCCGGGGGCGTGGGTCGATGTAGGAACGCCCGGGATTCC
>DUPF01000074.1 GCA_012838445.1 Intrasporangiaceae bacterium
GGCTGCTCAAGGATCCTTCCCGCGGGACTTCTGCTGAGGAAGTTCGCGCCCGTCTCAATACCAAGTGGGCTGCCCGTTCATGACGGGCCGAATTCACTACTCAACTGCGTTCGAGCCTCCCCTTCATCCCGCCGCGGGCCCCCAGCAGCGCTCGCAAACTCGCGCTTGCGTGGTGCCCCCGGCAGGATTCGAACCTGCGCTCCCGCCTCCGGAGGGCGGTGCTCTATCCCCTGAGCTACGGGGGCGGGCAAGAAAGGAGGGTATCAGCATGATGGCCGAGGTCCCGCATCGGAGGTTCGGGCGGGAGCGTGGCCGGGTGTCCGGGGCGACTACCGGCAGGAAACGTCACCTTCGCAACGGAACCGTTCCGTGACGAGGATGACGTTTCCCGCCAATGGCGGGAAACGCAGAGGCCGCCGCGCGGGCGGGGAGGGTGTCTCAGCGGCTGGGGAATGGAGTTGAGCCTCCCCGAGCGGGACCTAGACTTGGCGGAATGACCCCCGAGGACCTCTCCGCAGCGATCCGTGCTGCCCTCGGCGACGCCGTCGCCGCCGGGCAGCTGACCGTGCCGATCCCCGCCGAGATCCGCGTCGAGCGTCCGAAGAGCCGGGACCACGGGGACTGGGCGACGAACATCGCCCTCCAGTTGGCCAAACCGGCCGGTATGCCTCCGCGGGAGGTCGCGCAGATCCTCGCCGACCGCTTGACCGGCGTGCCGGGGATCGCCTCCGTCGACGTCGCCGGACCCGGATTCCTCAACATCACCCTCGATGCCGCCAGCGCCGGCGAGTTGGCGCGCACCATCGTCGAGGCGGGCCAGTCGTACGGCACGGGGACGAGCGAGGTGGGCCGCACGGTCAACCTGGAGTACATCTCCGCCAACCCGACCGGCCCGCTGCACATCGGGCACACCCGGTGGGCGGCGCTCGGGGACGCGATGGTGCGGGTCCTTCGGGCCGCCGGAGCTGCGGTGACAGCCGAGTACTACATCAACGATGCGGGCGGGCAGGTCGCCAAACTCGGCGGCTCCATCCTCGCCAAACTCAACGGCGTCCCGGTGCCCGACGGCGGCTATGACGGGGACTACGTCGACGCGCTCGCCGAGCGGGTGCGCCAGGCGCACCCGGACATCCTCGACCTGCCGACCGACGCAGCAATGCAGGCCGCCTGGGACACCGCATACCCCCTCCAACTCCAAGCGATCAAGGACACCCTCGACCGCTTCAACGTCCACTTCGACGTGTGGTTCTCCGAGCACAGCCTGCACTCCGCCGGTGCTGTCGAGCAGGCCGTGGCCCGCCTGCGCGAGCAGGGACACATCGAGGACCGGGACGGTGCGGTGTGGTTGCGGACGAGTGACTTCGGTGACGACAAGGACCGGGTTCTCATCCGTGCCAACGGGATTCCCACCTACTTCGCGGCGGACGCCGCGTACTACCTGAGCAAGAAGGACCGCGGCTTCGACGAGAAGATCTACCTTCTCGGCGCCGATCACCACGGATATATCGGGCGACTCAAGGCCATCGCGGCCTGCGCCGGGGACGACCCCGAGCGCAACATCGAGGTCAAGATCGGCCAACTGGTCAACATCGCGGGGGAGCGGATGGGCAAGCGGCGCGGCAACGCCCTCTTCCTCGACGACCTCGTTGAGTGGCTCGGGACCGACGCGCTGCGCTACTCGCTGGCCCGCTATCCCGCGGACAGCCCACTCGACCTCGACGGTGAGGAACTGCGCAAGCAGACCAACGACAACCCGGTCTTCTATGTGCAGTATGCGCACGCCCGGACCCGCAATGTCGCCCGCCTGGCCGAGGTGGACGGGGTCCGCAAGGAGGACGGGTTCGACGCGGGCCTGCTCACCGACGAGACCGAGGCCGCGCTGCTCGCCGCACTCGGCGACTATCCGCGGGTGGTGGCCCAGTCCGCTCGACTGCTCGAGCCGCACCGGGTCGCCCGCTATCTCGAGGAACTCGCCGGCCGCTACCACAAGTGGTACGACACGTGCCGGGTCCGGCCCGTCAACGCCGACGACGAGGTCACCGATCTGCACCGCACCCGGCTGTGGCTCAACGACGCCACGAGCCAGGTCCTCGCGAACGGCCTTGGCCTGCTTGGGGTCTCGGCACCCGAGCGGATGTAGGCCCCGGTGCGCGCCCACGAGGCCGGTGCCCTCCACGCCGAGGGCTACGGCGGACCCCCGCTCTACCTGCCCTATCCGCAGGACGTCAACGAACTGCTGACGCCGCTATGGCCGCAGTCGATCGCCCGGACCCCCGACGGGACGCTGCAGGTCGCGGGCGTCGACGTCGTCGACATCGCCCGGGAGTTCGGCACCCCCGCCTACGTCATGGACGAGGACGACTTCCGGGCCCGGGCCCGCGCCTTCCGGGACGAGTTCGCGGCACCGTTCCAGCAGGTATGCGGTGGTGCCGACATCTACTACGCCGGCAAGGCGTTCCTGTGCACGGAGGTGGCCCGCTGGGTCGCCGACGAGGGGCTCAGCCTCGATGTCTCGACCGGTGGCGAACTCGCCGTCGCGCAACGCGCCGGGTTCCCCGGTGAGCGAATTGCGTTGCACGGCAACAACAAGAGCACCGCCGAGATCGAGCAGGCGCTGACCTACGGTGTGGGTCGGATCGTCGTCGACAGCCTCGACGAGATCGATCGCATCGCCGCTGTCGCCACCCGCCTCGACGTCGTGGCACCGGTCATGGTCCGGGTCACCGTCGGTGTCGAGGCGCACACCCACGAGTTCATCGCCACCGCCCACGAGGACCAGAAGTTCGGCCTGTCCCTGGCCACCGGCGCCGCCGCCGAGGCGGCCCAACGGGTGCTCCGGCACGCGGACACGATGCACCTGCTCGGCCTGCACAGCCACATCGGCAGCCAGATCTTCGACACCGGCGGCTTCGAGGTCGCCGCCCGCCGACTCATCGGCCTGCACGCCGAGATCGAGGCCGAGCACGGGATCACGCTGGCCCACCTCGGACTCGGCGGCGGGTTCGGCATCGCCTACACCTCCGAGCACACGCCCCTGCCGCCCGCCGAGCTCGGCGAGCAACTGGCTGCAGTCGTCGAGCGCGAGTTCGCCGGCCTGGGCGATCGCACCGCCGCCACCCCGCGGGTGTCGGTCGAGCCCGGACGGGCCATCGCCGGACCGAGCACGTTCACCCTCTACGAGGTCGGGACCGTCAAACCCGTCGTCGTCAACGACCGGGTGACCCGCGCATACATCTCCGTCGACGGCGGGATGAGCGACAACATCCGCCCTGCCCTCTACGAGGCGGACTACTCGTGCACCCTCGCCAGCCGCCGCAGCGACGCCGACCCGATGCTCTCGCGCGTCGTCGGCAAACACTGTGAGAGTGGCGACATCGTCGTGCTCGACGAGTACCTCCCCGCCGATGTCCGAGCCGGTGACCTCATCGCCGTCCCCGGGACCGGCGCATACTGTCGGAGTCTGTCCAGTCAGTACAACCACACCCCCCGCCCCCCGGTCGTGGCCGTCCGCGACGGACAGGCCAGACTGATCGTGCGACGCGAGACGATCGAGGACCTGCTCGCCCTCGATGTCGGCTGAGCACCGAACCACCACGCAAGGAGCACCACACATGAGCACGCCATCGGCAGCGACCCCCCTGCGGGTCGCCCTCCTCGGATGCGGAGTCGTCGGCTCGTCCGTGGCCCGCATGCTCACCGAGGGCGCCGGCGACCTCGCCGCCCGCGTCGGTGCCCCCCTCGAACTCGTCGGGATCGCAGTGCGCCGGGCGGGCCGGGACCGTTCCGACCTGCCGGTCGACCCGGCTCTGTTCACCACCGACGCCGAGGAACTCGTCACCCGCGCCGACATCGTCATCGAGGTCATCGGCGGCATCGAGCCGGCCCGCTCCCTCCTGCTACGGGCCATGGAGCACGGCGCCTCCGTCGTCACCGCGAACAAGGCCCTTCTCGCCGAGGACGGACCGACGCTGTATGCGGCGGCCGCCCGTCACGGCGTCGACATCTACTTCGAGGCCGCCGTCGCCGGAGCCATCCCGATCCTGCGACCCATCCGCGAGTCCCTCGCCGGCGACGAGGTGACCAAGGTCCTCGGCATCGTCAACGGGACGACGAACTACGTCCTGGACAAGATGGACTCGACCGGGATGGGCTTCGCGGAGGCCGTCGAGCAGGCCCAGGCCCTCGGGTATGCCGAGGCCGACCCGACCGCGGACGTCGAGGGATTCGATGCCGCGGCCAAGGCGGCCATCCTCGCCTCGCTCGCGTTCCACTCCCGGGTCGGCAGCGAGCACGTCTACCGGGAGGGGATCACCGAGGTCACCGCCGCGGACATCGCCGCCGCCGCCGCGATGGACCACGTCGTCAAACTCCTCGCCATCTGCGAACGGACCCGGGACGCCTCCGGGACCGTCGGGGTCTCGGTGCGCGTGCATCCCGCGATGATCCCCCGGACCCATCCGCTCGGGTCGGTGCGCGACGCATACAACGCGGTCTTCGTCGAGGCCGACGCCGCCGGGGAACTGATGTTCTACGGCAAGGGCGCCGGCGGTGACCCGACCGCCTCCGCCGTTCTCGGGGACGTCGTCGCCGTGGCCCGCCACCGGGTCGGCGGCGGCCGGGGACCCGGTGAGAGTGCCTATGCCGACATCCCCGTCCTGGAGATGGGCGCGGCCCGGACCCGCTACCACATCGCCCTCGACGTCGACGACCGCCCGGGTGTCCTCGCCCAGGTCGCGACCGCGTTCGCCGAACACGACGTCTCGATCGAGGCGGTCCGGCAGGAGGGCGTTACCGACGACACCGGCCAGACCCGGGCCAACCTCATCGTCGTCACGCACACGGCGACCGACGCCGCCCTGCGGGCCACGGTCAACGCCCTCTCCGGCCTGGACACCGTCCGGGAGGTCACCTCGGTCATGCGGGTGGAGGGATCCTGATGGCACACCAGTGGCGCGGGGTGATCCGCGAGTATGCCGCGCGGTTGCCGATGCTCGACGGGGCCCCCGTCGTGACCCTCCTCGAGGGCGGCACCCCGCTCATCCCCGCGGAGCGGCTCTCCGACCTGGTCGGCGCGCAGGTGTTCGTCAAGTACGAAGGTCTCAACCCGACCGGGTCCTTCAAGGACCGCGGCATGACGACGGCGATCTCGATGGCGGCCGGGCACGGCGCCAAGGCCGTCATCTGCGCCTCCACGGGCAACACGAGCGCCAGTGCGGCCGCCTATGCCACCAAGGCCGGGATGGCCTGCGCCGTCCTCGTCCCGGACGGCAAGATCGCGATGGGCAAACTGAGCCAGGCCATCGCCCACGGCGCGACCCTGCTCCAGGTGGACGGCAACTTCGACGACTGCCTGACGTTGGCGCGCAAACTCGCCGAGGCCTACCCCGTCGAACTCGTGAACTCCGTCAACCCGGCCCGCATCGAGGGACAGAAGACCGCCTCGTTCGAGATCATCGACGCCCTCGGCGACGCCCCCGACATCCACTGCCTGCCCGTCGGCAACGCCGGCAACATCACGGCCTACTGGCAGGGGTACCGCGAGGCCGCCGAGCCGAGCCCCGGCGTCTGGGGAGCGGTCATCGAGCCGATCGCGACCCGGCGTCCCCGGATGTGGGGCTTCCAGGCCGCCGGATCGGCACCGATCGTCCTCGGCCACCCCGTGGACGCCCCCGAGACCATCGCGACAGCGATCCGGATCGGCAACCCGGCCTCGTGGCGGCAGGCCGAGGAGGCCCGCGACACCTCCGGCGGGGTGATCGACTCGGTCACCGACGAGGAGATCCTGCACGCCCACCGGTTGCTGTCCTCGACCGAAGGGATCTTCGTCGAGCCCGCCTCGGCGGCCAGCGTCGCCGGCCTGCTCAAGCAGCATGAGCGCGGCGCGGTGCCGAGCGGGGCCACGATTGTGTGCACCGTCACCGGACACGGATTGAAGGATCCGGACTGGGCGCTGCGGACCCCTGACGGCTCGACGGTGACCCCGACCCGGGTGGCGGTCGACGCATACTCGGCAGCGGTCGCGCTCGGCCTGGACGACTGACGGCCGCGGAATGAATCTCGTTCCCGCGGAACCGGACTCGCGATATCCCGCTGTGCGCGTGCGGGTGCCCGCGAGCAGTGCCAACCTCGGACCGGGCTTCGACTCGATCGGGATCGCACTCGGGGTCTGGGACGAGTGCACCGTCACCGTCGTCGACGAACCGGGGGTGCGCATCACCGTCGAGGGCCCGGGAGCTGGGGAGGTGCCGCTCGACGAGAGCCACCTGGTCTACCGGACGATGCTGCACACCTGGTCCGCGCTGGGAGCGCCGGTGCCGACCGGGGTGCAGTTGCAGTGCCGCAACGCCGTCCCGCACGGCCGGGGCATGGGCTCCTCCGCGACCGCCATCGTCACTGGCATCGTTGCGGCACAGGCGATCTGGGACATCACCCAGGGGCTCGACCGCGACGTCGACCTCGCGCTGGCCAATGATCTGGCGGCAGCGCTCGAGGGACACCCGGACAACTCGTCGGCGTCCGTGTTCGGGGGGCTGACCCTGTCCTGGACCGACGACACCGACCCGGACCGGACCTGCACCGTGCGGGCGCCGCTCCACCCGGACGTCGACGTCCTCGTGTTCGTGCCGGCCGGCCAGTTGTCCACGGCCAAGGCCCGATCGGTGCTGCCCAGCTCGGTCCGCCTCGGCGATGCCGTGCGCAACTCGGCGCGGGCCGCCCTCCTCATCCACGCCATGGGACACGCTCCGGACCTGCTCCTACCGGCGACCCGGGAGTGGCTGCACCAGGAGCCGCGCCGACCCTCCTATCCGGACTCGATGGCGCTCGTGGACCGGATCAGGGAGCGCGGGCACGCCGCCGTCATCAGCGGGGCCGGGCCGTCGGTCATCGTGCTGACCACGCGGGCGGCGCGCGACACGGTCGCCACACTGGCCGACGAGACCTGGACGGTCCTGGCCCCGGGGATCCCCGAGCATGGCGCACAGGTGATTCGCATCGACACCGCTGCCGGACAACCGGCGTGACAATGCAGGCTTCACGGCCGAGCAGTGGTACATTGGGCCCTGCGCGAACCGGCGAACTCTCGCCTGATCTGATCGCGCAATCACCATGAACTGATCTCGCTCTTGCGGGTCGCTTCGGCCGGTGCAGATCTGTGCAGCGCCGTCGGGTGGAGCCTCATCCTGTGCTTCCACAGCTCATGGTCACGGTCACGAACAGGTGGCCGATACGTCAAAAACCCTGGCTCACCAGCTTTCCGGCGTGAGCCCGACACTTAAGGGGAAAGGGTCCCTTCGTGACAGACACACCCACTCTCGAGGCAGCCGACGTCAAGCAGGACGCCGCCCCGGCCCGCCGATCCGGCGCCCTGAGCGCCATGAAGGTCGCCGAGTTGCAGGGCCTGGCCTCGAGTCTCGGCATCACGGGCACCACCAAGATGCGCAAGTCCGACCTCATCGATGCCATCAAGGCCCGCCAGTCGGGCACCTCCGGCAGCACCGGCTCCGGCAGCACCTCGCGCCGTTCCCAGCGCCCGGCCAGCGCACCGAGCAGCCGGGAGACGACTGCCGCTGCCACCGACGCCCCGCCCGCGCAGCCGCAGACGGAGCAGGCCGGCGACGGCGCGGACGGCACCGACCGGGACCGCCCCGGTGACCAGGGCCGTCAGGGGCGGCGTGACCAGCAGCAGCGCGACAACCAGGGGCAGCGCGACAACCAGCAGCGCGATAACCAGCAGGGGCAGCGGGACAACCAAGGTCAGCGCGACAGCCAGCAGCAGGGTCAGCAGCAGGGGCAGCGCGATCACCAGCAGCAGGGCAACCGCCAGCACCGTCAGGGCGGATACGACGAGGGGGAGGGCACCGGCCGTCGTCGCCGTAGCCGTAGCCGCAACCGCAACCGGGACAAGCGCCGCAGCCAGGGCTTCCAGCAGCAGCAGGACGGCGACAGCCTCCCGCAGGTCTCCGAGGACGACGTGCTCGTGCCGGTGGCCGGTCTGCTGGAGGTCCTCGACAACTACGCGTTCGTGCGCACCTCCGGGTACCTCGCCGGTCCGAACGACGTCTACGTGCCGCTCGGCATGGTCAAGCGGTTCGGCCTGCGCAAGGGTGACGCCGTCACCGGCCAGGTCAAGGCGCCGAGTGAGGACGGCCAGGCCCGCGACCAGGTCCAGGTCGGCTCGAAGAACAACCGGCAGAAGTACAACCCGCTCGTGCGTCTCGACACGATCAACGGCCAGACGCCCGAGGAGGCCCGGCGCCGGCCGGAGTTCAGCAAGCTCACCCCGCTCTACCCGCAGCAGCGGTTGCGGCTGGAGACCGAGCCGAACCAGCTGACCACCCGCGTCATCGACCTCGTCGCCCCGATCGGCAAGGGCCAGCGTGGCCTCATCGTCGCCCCGGCCAAGGCCGGCAAGACGATGGTCATGCAGGCCATCGCCAACGCCATCACCGCGAACAACCCCGAGGTGCACCTCATGGTCGTCCTCGTCGACGAGCGTCCGGAGGAGGTCACCGACATGCAGCGGGCAGTGCGCGGCGAGGTCATCGCCTCGACGTTCGACCGCCCGGCCGATGACCACACCACCGTCGCCGAACTCGCCATCGAGCGGGCCAAGCGGCTCGTCGAGATGGGCCACGACGTCGTCGTCCTCCTGGACTCGATCACCAAGCTGGGGCGCGCATACAACCTCGCGGCTCCGGCCAGCGGACGCATCCTCTCCGGTGGTGTCGACAGTGCTGCGCTGTACCCGCCGAAGAAGTTCTTCGGTGCCGCCCGCAACATCGAGCACGGCGGCTCCCTGACGATCCTCGCCACCGCCCTGGTCGAGACCGGCTCGCGGATGGACGAGGTCATCTTCGAGGAGTTCAAGGGCACCGGCAACATGGAGCTCAAGCTCGACCGCCAGCTCGCGAACCGCCGGATCTTCCCGGCCGTGGACGTCAACAACTCCGGCACCCGCAAGGAGGAGATCCTCCTCGGTGCCGAAGAGCTGAAGATCATGTGGAAGCTGCGCCGGGTGCTTGCCGCGCTCGACCAGCAGCAGGGCATCGAACTGCTCCTCGACCGGCTCCGCAAGACCAAGAGCAACGTCGAGTTCCTCATGCAGGTCCAGCAGACGTCGAGCATCCGCCTCGACGACGAGGACGACAACTGACTCGACGCTCCCGCTTCGACCGGTGGCCGGCCCCCTCACGTGGGGCCGGCCACCGGCGTTGAGCGGGATGGTTGTGTCGCGCGTGTCCTACGGCAGCACCATGGCGATGACGTCGACCTCGTCGGCCGGCAGCCACGGCGGCCGCACCCGCCCCACCCGGACCCAGCCGCGCCGTTCGTAGAACGCGACCGCGTCGGAGTACTTGGGCAGGGCGTCGAGGCAGGCCCCCATCCCCGCCCGGTGGATCCACGCCACGGCGGTGTCGAGGAGCCGTCCGCCCAGGCCCTGCCCGGTCATTCCCGGGGCGAGGAACAGCGCGGAGACGATCGCCAACTGCGCGGCGGGCCGGCCGTGGGCGCCGGTCCACAGGGTCCGCAACTGCGCACCGTCCAGCCCGTCGGGGCCGGTGGCGCCCTCGACCGACTGGATGCTCACGTGCCCGACGGGTGCCCCGTCGACCTCGGCGACCCACGCCGCGAGCTCGTGGTCGCGGGCGATGAACCGCTCGGCCGGGAACGGCAACGGCCACGTGAACGGGTATCGGCTCGTCGGCTGCTGGGCCCCGAGGACCTCGACGAGGGCGGCCAGGTCCGCGGGCCGGCGCGGGCGGATCAGCGCGGCCGGTGCGTCCGACCGGCCGTGGGGATGGACAGACACCACGTCAGTGTTCCATCGCCGCGCGCCGCCCTCGCGATCGGCCCGAGCGGCCCGCCCGGAACGCGATTGTGGGAATAACCGCCCCCTCTGGCAGACTTGATCCTTGGACCGGTTCACGGCACGCGACGCGTACCTGAGCGCCCTCGACGAGTGGGGGACGCAGGCGGGGCGCACCACGACCTCTCGTGACGCAGGGCCTGCAGCATGGTGCTGGGCTCGCCGACCCGGGGACATCCAAGGAGAGACTCGTGAAGAAGGACATTCACCCCGACTACGTGGCGACCGAGGTGACGTGCACCTGCGGCAACACGTTCAGCACCCGCAGCACCGCCAAGAACGGCATCATCCACGCCGACGTGTGCAGCCAGTGCCACCCGTTCTACACCGGCAAGCAGAAGATCCTCGACACCGGTGGTCGCGTCGCGCGCTTCCAGGCCCGTTACGGCAAGAAGGCCGACGCCAAGTAGCTTCCTCGCAGCGCCGGTCCACCCGCACCTGATGGTCGTGGGGGACCGGCGTTTCGCTTCCCCCGTCCGACCTGTCAGGAGTTCGCATGCTCGATTCAGCCCTCGCTCTGGTCCAGGAGCACGCCGACCTCGAGGCGCGGATGGCCGACCCGGCGGTGGCGACCGACCTCGACGCCCTGCGGGAGATCAACAAGAGGTATGCGGCACTCGGCCCGACCGTCGCGGCCTACCACGGGTGGAAGTCGGCTCAGGAGGACGTCGAGGCAGCCCGCGAACTCGCCGCCGAGGACCCCGGCTTCGCCGAGGAACTCCCGGCCCTGGAGCAGACCCTCGCCGACGCCGAGGACAAACTGCGACGCCTCCTCATCCCGCGCGACCCGGACGACGACCGGGACGTCATCCTCGAGGTCAAGGCGGGGGAGGGGGGCGAGGAGTCGGCCCTCTTCGCCGGGGACCTGCTCCGGATGTACCTGCGGTATGCCGAGCACCGTGGCTGGCGCACCGAACTGCTCGATGCGACCGAGTCCGACCTCGGCGGCTACAAGGACGTGCGGGTCTCCATCAAGGCCAAGGGGACCCCGGAACCGGGCCAGGCGCCGTGGGCGCGGCTCAAGTACGAGGGTGGGGTGCACCGGGTCCAGCGGGTGCCGGTCACCGAGAGTCAGGGCCGGATCCACACCAGCGCCGCCGGGGTGCTCGTCATGCCGGAGGCCGAGGACGTCGAGATCGAGATCCACGCCAACGACCTGAAGATCGACGTCTACCGCAGTTCCGGACCCGGCGGACAGAGCGTCAACACGACCGACTCCGCGGTGCGGATCACCCATCTGCCCACGGGGGTCGTCGTCTCCTGCCAGAACGAGAAGAGCCAACTGCAGAACAAGGAGTCCGCGCTGCGGGTGCTGCGGGCCCGACTCCACCAGATCGCCCAGGAGGCGGCCGACGCCGAGGCCAGCGCCGCCCGCCGCAGTCAGGTCCGCACCGTCGACCGATCCGAGCGGATCCGGACCTACAACTTCCCGGAGAACCGGGTCAGCGACCACCGCACCGGCTACAAGTCCTACAACCTCGACGTCGTCCTCGACGGGGAACTGGATCCGATCGTGCAGTCGGCGGTCGACGCCGACGAGGCAGCCACCCTCGCAGCCCTTGGCGACGAGTGACCCCCGCGACGAACGAGCCTGCGACGAATGAGCGTGCGATGACTGCGGCCGAGACCACCCTGGACGCCGAGATCCGCTCTGCCACAGCGCGACTCGCCGACGCCGGGATCGCCTCGGCGCACGTCGACGCCGTCACCCTCGCGGCTCACGTGCTGGGGTGCGACGAGGGGGAGGTGCGTCGCCGGATGGTGATGCGCAGCGCGACCGATGCCGACTTCCGCCCCGCCTTTGGCGAGCTGGTCCGCGAAAGGGAGTCCCGCATACCTCTGCAGCACCTGACCGGGGTGGCCCACTTCCGCCGGCTCACCGTGCGGGTCGGCCCGGGCGTGTTCATCCCCCGACCGGAGACCGAGCTCGTCGCCCAGGCCGTCATCGACGCGCTCGCCGAGATCGAGGACCCCGTCGTCGTCGATCTCGGGACCGGCTCGGGGGCGATCGCCCTCGCGGTCAAGGACGAGGCCCCGCACGCGCAGGTGATCGCCGTCGAACTCGACCCTCTCGCCCACGGGTGGGCGGTGGCCAACCGGGATCACACCGGGATCGACGTCGACGTCGTCCTGGGCGACGCGACGACGGCGCTGCCCGACCTGCTCGGGGGTGTGGACATCGTCGTGAGCAACCCGCCCTACATCCCCACCGACATGGAACCGGTCGACCCTGAGGTGCGCGATCACGACCCCCAGCTTGCGCTCTACGGCGGCTCGAGCGATGGGTTGGCGATCCCGCTGCGCATCGCGGCCCGGGCGGCCCTGCTGCTGCGGCCCGGCGGGCTGCTCGTCATGGAGCACGCCGACTCACACGGCCAGAGCCTGCCGGCCCGGCTGCGGACCACCCGCGACTGGACCGACATCGTCGACCACCCCGACCTCAGCGGCCGACCCCGCTTCGTCACCGCCCGCAGAAACACGTCGGCCCCCGACCCGGGAGGGGCGGGAGCCGACGATGACCCGAACGTTGCAGGTCAGAGGATGTAGATGAGCAGCGCGATGATGAGCAGAACGCCGACGATGGTCCAGATGAGGCCGGAGCCACGCATGTGTCTTCCTTCCGTTCAAGGGGCGCAGGGGTGCCCCACTGGTTGGACTGTAAACGTTGTCCAACCAGCAGAGGGTGCACTCGACGCACCTCAGAGAGTCGTAGGCTGTTGACCCATGAGTCCGGTCTTCGACTGCTCCAGCGAGGGTATGCGTCGCGAGGGTTTGACGAAGGCTGCTGCGGCGGTCCGGGAGGGCAAACTCGTCGTGCTGCCGACCGACACCCTCTATGGCGTGGGCGCTGATGCCTTCAACCGCGAGGCGGTCGCGGCCCTGCTCGCCGCGAAGGGACGCGGCCGGCACATGCCGCCGCCGGTGCTCATCGGCGCCGTCGCCACCATCGACGGGTTGGCGATCGACGTGCCCGACTTCGTCCGCGACCTCGTCGCCGAGTTCTGGCCCGGACCACTGACGATCATCCTGAAGTCCCAGCCCTCCCTCGCGTGGGACCTGGGCGACACGAACGGCACCGTCGCGCTGCGGATGCCGGACCACGACCTCGCCCTCGACCTGCTCAAGGAGGTCGGGCCGATGGCCGTCAGCAGCGCCAACCTCACCGGGTGGCCGGCGACCCGGACCATGGTCGATGCGGCCACCCAACTCGGCTCGGCCGTCTTCATCTATCTCGACGCCGGCCCGGTCGGGGAGGGCGTGGCCTCGACGATCATCGACTGCACGACGAGCCCGCCGAGCATCCTGCGCGAGGGCGCCATCAGCGCCGAGCAGCTCGCCCCGTTCCTGCCGGCGGACGAGGCGGAGCCGACGACCGAGACCGCACCGGAGGCGCCCGCCGCGTCGACCGCCTCCGAACCAACACCCACCACCGATGCCCCTTCCGAAAGGCCCGACCACCCATGAGTGAGACCTTCTACGGCTCCGACTTCGCTGCGCTGCAGTCCTTCGACCCGGACATCGCCGATGTCCTCGTCGGCGAACTGGACCGGCTGCGCGGCGGACTGCAGCTCATCGCGAGTGAGAACTTCTCCAGCCCAGAGGTGCTGACCGCCCTCGGCTCGACGCTGTCGAACAAGTACGCCGAGGGCTACCCGGGCCGGCGCTACTACGGCGGCTGCGCCGAGGTCGACAAGGCCGAGGAATTGGCCATCGAGCGCTGCAAGACGCTCTTCGACGCCGAGCACGCCAACGTCCAGGCGCACTCGGGCGCGAGCGCCAACCAGGCCGTCTACGGTGCGTTCATGCAGCCGGGGGACACCCTCCTGGCGATGAGCCTGCCGCACGGTGGGCACCTGACCCACGGCACGCGGATGTCGTTCTCCGGCAAGTGGTTCAACGCGGTCCACTACGGCGTCGACAAGGACTCCGAGGACATCGACTACGACGAGGTCGAACGGCTGGCCAAGGAGCACAAGCCGAAGGTCATCTGCGCCGGTGGTTCGGCGATCCCGCGCCTGATCGACTTCGAGTTCTTCCGCCGGGTCGCCGACGAGGTCGGCGCGATCTTCTGGGTCGACGCCGCCCACTTCATCGGGCTCGTCGCCGGGAAGGCGATCCCCAGCCCGGTCCCGTATGCCGATGTCGTCACCTTCACCACGCACAAGGTGCTGCGTGGCCCGCGCTCGGGCGCGCTGGTCTGCAAGGAGGAGCACAAGACCGCCCTGGACCGGGCGATCTTCCCGATGATGCAGGGCGGCCCGCAGATGCACACCATCGCGGCCAAGGCGGTCAACTTCAAGGAGTGCGCGACGCCCGAGTACGCCGCGTACGCCCGCCAGGTCATCGACAACGCCAAGGTCCTGGCCGAGGCGCTCGGCGAGAAGGGCATCCGGCCGACGACCGGCGGCACCGACACCCACCTGTCGCTGCACGACCTGCAGCCGGTGCTCGTCACCGGTGTCGACGCCGAGGCCCGCTGCGACGCCGCCGGCATCACGCTGAACAAGAACGCGATCCCGTTCGACCCGCAGAAGCCGAACATCGCCTCCGGCATCCGGGTCGGCACCCCGTGCGTGACCACCCAGGGCATGGGAGCCGACGAGATGCGCACCGTCGCCGACCTCATCGCGCGGGCCATCACCGAGGGAGACGCCGACCCCGAGCACCCGGTGTCCCGCGAGATCCGCGCGCAGGTGAGTGACCTGGTCGCCCGCTTCCCCGCATACCCCCGCTGACGGTCGAGCCGAGCGCTGAGCCGCCGTGCGCGAGTACCTGTTCGTCATCATCATCGCGGCGGTGATGACGTATGCGACGACTCCGCTCATGCGCTCGATCGCGGTCCGGGTCGGGGCCTACACCAAGGTGCGGGACCGGGATGTGCACACCATCCCGATCCCGCGCCTGGGTGGGGTGGCAGTCCTCGTCGGGTTCGCCGCCGCCGTGCTCGCGGCCGCTCGCATGCCCCGGCTGCGGCAGTTGTTCGAGAGTGACGAGATCCGGGGCGTGCTCATCGGCGCGGCGATCATCTGTCTCGTCGGCGCGATCGACGACATCAAGGAGTTGGACTGGCTCGCCAAGTTCGGCGGGCAGATCATCGCGGCCGGGGTGATCGCCTTCCATGGCGTGCAGTTCTACTCACTCCCGCTCGGCGACCAGGTCGTCCTGCCACCGTTCATCCTCGCCGGGCTGACGATCCTGGCCGTCCTCGTCTCGACGAACGCGGTCAACTTCATCGACGGCCTGGACGGACTGGCCAGCGGCGTCGTCGGTATCGCGGCGCTGTCGTTCTTCGCCTATGCCTATCTGATCTCTCAGACCTACAACCCGCCCAACGTCTTCTCCACCGCTGCGTTCATCGCAGCG
The DNA here is from genome assembly GCA_012838445.1 of Intrasporangiaceae bacterium. Taxonomy (GTDB): domain Bacteria; phylum Actinomycetota; class Actinomycetes; order Actinomycetales; family Dermatophilaceae; genus F2B08. Next base: position 15,233 of record DUPF01000074.1, read on the forward strand.
GCGGTCATCGGCTGCGCGATCGGGTTCCTGCCGCACAACTTCTTCCCGGCCCGGATCTTCATGGGGGACTCCGGGTCGCTGCTCTTCGGGCTGCTGCTCGCGGCGGCGACGATCTCGATCACCGGATCGGTCGTCGGTGCCGACGTGAGCACGAACCGGGTCGCGGCCATCCTCCTCCCGCTCGTCGTGCCGCTCGCGATCTTCCTACTGCCGCTCATCGACGTCATCTGGGCGATCATCCGCCGCACCCGGGCGGGTCGGCGGCCCTGGCAGCCGGACGCCGGCCACCTGCACCACCGGATGCTCGCCTTCGGACACGGTCACCGACGCGCCGTCATGCTGCTGTGGGGGTGGGCCGCCGCCGTCTCGCTCGGGTCGGTGTCCTTCGTGTTCTTCGAGCCCCTGGTGGCCGGCGCTATCTTCGGTGTGATGCTGCTCACCGCCGCGGGCCTGACGATCTGGCTGCCCCGGGCCGTGATCGGGGATCGTCGGCCCCGGCCGATCCCGCACACGCCGGGCTCCGACATCAGGGACGTCGGCCGCACGTAGGGGACGGGTAGCGCGTCGTCGGGCGCGCCTTGGGGATCCCTGGGGGCAGCACCTTCTTCGTCGGGGATGGCAAACGCGTCGTCGAGCGCACGCTGGCCATCCCCGAGACCCCGTCTCGATTTTCACGTCAGCCCTCGCTTGTGATAGTTTTCACAAACTATGCGGCGGGAACCACTCATCGGCTGGAAAGCAGGCAGTTCGATCCTGCGTTCCGCTCTCGTCGCCGGCCTGATCAGCGCTCTCGTCATCACGACGATCGCCTGGGCCCTCGGCACCGAGAACACCGCCCTGTCAGCGCTCGCCGGAGCCGGCACCGTCCTGGTCGTTCTCACCCTCGGCATCCTCGGCATCAGCGCTGTCGTCGCCGGTGACGCCAACCTCTCGATGGCCGGTGCGGCCATCGTCTACATCGGCCAGATCATCCTCATCGTCGCCGTCCTGCTCGCCCTGCGCGACCGGGCCTGGATGGACGGACGAGCGTTCGCACTAGCGGCAATTGCGCAGGTCATCGTCATGCAGGTGGCCCAGGTCCTCGGCTACAACCGCGGCCGGCACGCCCTCGCGACGAGCCTTCCGTCGGAGGCCTCCGCGCCGACCGACCCGACCCCGAGGGAGGGTCCGTGAACGACAAGCCATCGGCATACCAGCCCTATTCGGGCGATGACGACGGCCGTCCCAGCGCGGTCTCCCAGGCCGACGCCCTGGGCGCGACGATCATCGCCTATCTGGTCACCGGGCCGGCCCTCTTCGGCGGTCTCGGCTGGCTCCTCGGCCAGTGGCTCGGCACCCGAATTCTCATCCCCGTCGGCGTTCTGCTGGGGATGGCCCTGTCCCTGTACACCATCTGGCTCCGGTACGGTAGGACCTAGCGCCTACGGCCGGTTCCCCCACCGGCACGGACCTGCTCGCCCCTGACCCCTTCGAGGAGACATTCGTGATCCTGGCTTCTGCCCAGCAGCTGCCCATGGCCAGCGGTGGTGACGGTTTCACCGCACCCGGTTCCGAGATCTTCTGGCTCCCGCTCATCGGCGACGGCGAGTGGGCGATCACCGAGCAGATGGTCTGGGGTGGCATCTCGGTCATCCTCATCTGCGCCGCGCTGATCGCCCTGACCCGCAACGTCTCGATCGTGCCGAGCAAGGGCCAGTTCCTCTTCGAGGGCTTCTACAACTTCGCCCGCAACGGCATCGCCCGCGACATGATCGGCAGCAAGCACTTCATGCGGTTCGTCCCGCTGCTGTTCTCGATCTTCACGCTCATCCTCTTCAACAACTGGTTCGGCGTGCTGCCCCCGGTGATGAACCCGACCTTCGGCAGGATCGGCTTCCCGATCGCCGCGACGATCGTGGTCTACATCGTCTACCACTGGGTCGGGATCAAGCGCTACGGCTTCGGTGGCTACTTCGCCCACATGATCCCGGCGGGATTGCCCGGCTGGATCAAGCCGATCATCTTCCCGCTCGAGTTGATCACGTACTTCATCACCCGCCCGTTGACGCTGGCGCTGCGACTCTTCGGCAACATGTTCGCCGGGCACATCCTCATCGTGCTGTTCGTCAGCGCGGGCGCCTACTTCCTCACCGAGGGTGTTCTCTTCAAACTGCTCGCCGTCCCGACCTTCCTCATGGCCGGCGTGATGTGGGTCTTCGAGGCCCTCATCCAGGCCCTGCAGGCCTACGTCTTCACCCTCCTCGCCGCCAGCTACATCGCCGGAGCCGTCGCCGAGGACCACTGATTCGTATGCTGCGCTCACCCGGGCGGACCAGCCCGGCCGAGCACCGCATACCAACTGCATGACCGACAACTGAATATCCTTCCCGCACAAGACTTCCGGCCTGCAGGTCGGAGCACACAAATGAAACCCATGAAAGGGAAATCACTGTGACTGGCAACCTCTCCCTCGTCGGCTACGGCCTTGCGACCATCGGCCCGGCCATCGCCGTCGGCCTGATCTTCGCCGCCTACATCAACGGTGTCGCCCGTCAGCCCGAGGCGCGTCCGCTGCTCCAGCCGATCGCCATCCTCGGCTTCGCCCTTGCCGAGGCGCTCGCGATCTTCGGTCTGGTGCTCTTCTTCCTCTAAGCCGGACTCGGCTCTGACCCCCTGACCGGTCCCGCACTAGGAGAATCACGTGCTCAATCTCGTTGCTGCTCTACCGTCAGCCGCCATGGCGGCCGGCGCGGACAAGCCGCCGCTGATCCCGCATATCCCGGAGCTGATCTTCGGCTTCGTGATGCTCGCCATCGTCTATTTCGTCGTCGCCAAGAAGGTCGTGCCGAACATCGAGCGCGCCTACGAGGAGCGTCGTGCGGCGATCGAGGGCGGCATGAAGCAGGCGGAGGAGGCCCAGGCCGCGGCCGAGGCGGCGCTGCAGAGCTATGAGGCTCAGCTCGCCGAGGCTCGCTCCGAGGCCAACGCCATCCGCGAGCAGGCCCGTGAGGACGGCGCCTCGATCATCGCCGAGATGCGCAACCAGGCCAATGCCGAGGCGGCGCGGATCACCGAGTCCGCCAAGCGGCAGATCGAGGCCGAGCGCTCCCAGGCGGTCCTCTCGCTGCGGCAGGAGGTCGGCGCGATGTCGACCGCCCTGGCGAGCAAGATCGTCGGCGAATCGCTCGAGGACGAGGTCCGCCAGAAGGGCATCGTCGACCGGTTCCTCGCCGAGCTCGAGGCCGGCGACATCCGGCCCGAGAAGGTCGACGCCGCAAGGATTGACGAATAATGCGCGGATCGAGCAGGGCAGCCGCCGCTGCGGTCGAGGAGGTCTTCGCCGGCCTGCTCGCCGGCGGAGTCGATCGGGCCGGGCTGGGTGAGGACCTGTTCGCCGCGTCCGCCGTCATCGACGCCAACCCGTCGCTGCGGCGCGCCCTGGCCGACCCGTCCCGGGAGTCCGCGGACAAGAAGGCCCTCGCCGAGCGCCTCTTCGGCGGCAAGGTCAGCGCCGAGGCCGCCTCGCTGCTCGGCGCCGTCGCCGGTGGCCGGTGGGCCCAGGAGGGCGACCTCGCCGACACGATCGAGTCGCTCGCGGTGCAGTCCTTCCTGGCCAAGGCCGAGGGTGAGGGCCGCATCGACGCCGTCGAGGACGAGTTGTTCCGCTTCGAGCGGATCGTCGCCGGGGACAGCGAGCTGCGCGACACCCTGTCGATGCGCAACACCGACGCCAAGGGCAAGTCCAACCTCGTCGCGATCCTGCTCGCCGGCAAGGCCCAGCCGGAGACGGTGCGCCTGGCCCAGCAGGCGGTGACCACACCCCGTGGTCGGCGCCTGGACCGGATCATGGAGCACTTCCTGGCACTGGCGGCCACCCGTCGTGAGGAGCTCACCGCGCTCGTGACGGTCGTGGCCCCGCTCACCGAGCAGCAGCAGGCCCGGCTGCGCACCGCCCTGGAACGGATCTACGGCAAGACCGTCAAACTCCAGAGCATCATCGACGCCGGCGTCGTCGGCGGCATCCGGGTCCAGGTCGGCGACGAGGTCGTCGACGGGACCGTCATCCGCCGCCTCGATGAGGCCCGCCGCCACATCACCGGCAAGTAGCCCCGCCCGCACCCGACCACTACGTAGACCGCACCCGAACCTAAGACCCGCTTCGGTCCACCAGCAGGACCGGCAACCGAGGAGAAGAACAGACATGACGGAGCTTTCGATCCGTCCGGAGGAGATCCGGGACGCACTGGACAGCTATGTGCAGTCCTACGACCCCGGGACGGCCTCCCGTGAAGAGGTCGGCCGCGTCAGCGACGCCGGTGACGGCATCGCCCACGTCGAGGGGCTGCCTTCGGCGATGACCAACGAGTTGCTCGAGTTCGAGGACGGCACCCTCGGCATCGCCCTGAACCTCGATGTCCACGAGATCGGTGTCGTCATCCTCGGTGACTTCTCCAAGATCGAGGAGGGGCAGAGCGTCAAGCGCACCGGCGAGGTGCTCTCCGTGCCCGTCGGCGATGCCTTCCTCGGCCGGGTCATCGACCCGCTCGGCAACCCGATCGACGGCCTGGGCGACATCGCCTCCGACACCCGTCGCGCCCTGGAGCTCCAGGCGCCGACTGTCGTGCAGCGCAAGTCGGTCCACGAGCCGCTGCAGACCGGCCTGAAGTCGGTCGACGCTATGACCCCGATCGGTCGTGGCCAGCGCCAGCTCATCATCGGCGACCGGCAGACCGGCAAGACCACCGTCGCGGTCGACACGATCATCAACCAGAAGGAGTTCTGGGACACCGGCGACCCGAGCAAGCAGGTCCGCTGCATCTACGTCGCGATCGGCCAGAAGGGCTCGACGATCGCCTCGGTGCGCGGCACGCTCGAGGAGGCCGGCGCGATGGAGTACACCACCATCGTCGCGGCCCCGGCGTCCGACTCCGCGGGCTTCAAGTACCTCGCCCCCTACACCGGCTCGGCCATCGGCCAGCACTGGATGTACCAGGGCAAGCACGTCCTCATCGTCTTCGACGACCTGTCCAAGCAGGCCGAGGCCTACCGCGCCGTCTCGCTGCTGCTGCGTCGCCCGCCGGGTCGTGAGGCCTACCCCGGTGACGTCTTCTACCTGCACAGCCGGCTCCTGGAGCGCTGCGCCAAGCTCTCCGACGACCTCGGCGCTGGCTCGATGACCGGTCTGCCGATCATCGAGACCAAGGCCGGTGACGTCTCCGCCTACATCCCGACGAACGTCATCTCTATCACCGACGGACAGATCTACCTCCAGGCGGACCTGTTCAACGCCAACGTCCGTCCCGCGATCGACGTCGGTGTCTCGGTCTCCCGAGTCGGTGGTGCCGCCCAGATCAAGGCGATGAAGTCGGTCTCCGGTCGACTCAAGCTCGACCTGGCCCAGTACCGCGCGCTCGAGGCGTTCGCGATGTTCGCCTCCGACCTCGACCCGGCCTCGCGCGCCCAGCTGGCCCGTGGCGCCCGGCTCGTCGAGCTGCTCAAGCAGCCGCAGTCGGCGCCGTTCCCGGTCGAGGAGCAGGTCGTCTCGATCTGGATGGGCACGACCGGTCAGCTCGACTCGGTCGCCGTCGAGGACATCCGCCGCTTCGAGGCCGAGTACCTCGACCACCTGCGTCGCAACAAGGCCGACCTGCTCGCGGGCATCCGCGAGTCGGGCACCTTCGAGGACTCGACCGAGGAGGCCCTGCAGGCCGACATCGACGAGTTCAAGAAGGGCTTCGAGAAGCGCGGCGCCGACGGCGTCACGGTCGGCAACGAGGCCGAGGAGGACGCCGCCGCCAAGGCGCTGGAGTCCGAGCAGGAGCAGATCGTCATCCAGAAGCGCTGAGGTATGCGGTCGGGCGCCTGACGCGCCCGACCCGCCCAGCCCCTGGCGGACGATCGCCACACGCAACGATTCAACGAAGGAAGGCGGAAGAGAATGGGAGCGCAGATCCGGGAGTACCGGCAGCGCATCCGCTCTGTCAGCGCGACGAAGAAGATCACGCGCGCCATGGAGCTCATGGCAGCCAGCCGCGTCATCAAGGCGCAGCAGGCGGTGCGTGAGTCGACCCCGTATGCCCGCGCCATCACCCGCGCGGTCTCGGCGGTTGCGACCCACTCCAGCGAGGACCACCCGCTCATCGGTGAGAAGGAGCAGGTCAAGCGCGCCGGCGTCGTCATCATCACCTCCGACCGTGGCCTGGCGGGTGCCTACTCCTCGTCGGTCATCAAGGAGAGCGAGCGACTCATCGCCCGGCTGACCGAGGAGGAGGGCAAGGAGGTCGTGCCCTACCTGCTCGGTCGCAAGGCGGTCGGCTACTACAAGTTCCGGCACCGCGAGTACGCCGCGGAGTGGACCGGCAACTCGGAGAAGCCGCTGTTCGAGACGGCGCGCGAGGTCGGCGAGCGGATCACGGCGGACTTCATCAAGGACACCGACGAGGACGGCAGCATCGACGAGGTGCACATCGTCTTCACCCGGTTCGTCTCGATGGTCACCCAGGAGCCCGAGGTCATCCGGTTGCTCCCCCTCGAGGTCGTCGAGGGCACCGAGCCGCCGGCGCCGGAGGATCTGCTCCCGCTGTACGACTTCGAGCCGGAACCGGACGAGGTCCTCGATGCCCTGCTGCCGAAGTATGTCAATGCCCGGCTGTTCAACTGCATGCTCCAGGCTGCCGCGTCCGAACTCGCCGCCCGCCAGCGGGCGATGAAGTCGGCGACGGACAACGCCGAGGAGCTCATCAAGAAGTACACCCGACTGGCCAACCAGGCCCGTCAGGCCGAGATCACCCAAGAGATCAGCGAAATCGTCGGCGGCGCCAGCGCCCTGGCCGAGAGCAAATAGGAAACATGACAATGACTGCTGCGTCTATTGAGAATGCCACTGAGACTCCCGCCCCGGAGGCGTCGGGCGGCGTCGGACGAATCTCCCGGATCATCGGTCCGGTCGTCGATGTCGAGTTCCCCGTCGACGCGATGCCCGAGCAGTACAACCTGCTCACCACCGAGGTCGAGCTCGCCGGGGAGACCAAGCTGCTCAACCTCGAGGTCGCCCAGCACATCGGCGACAACATGGTGCGCGCGATCTCGCTGCAGCCGACCGACGGTCTGGTCCGCGGCACCCGCGTGCAGGACACCGGCGGCCCGATCACGGTGCCGGTCGGGGATGTCACGCTCGGCAAGGTGTTCAACACGACCGGCGCGTGCCTGAACCTCGAGGAGGGGGAGACCCTCGACGTCAAGGAGCGCTGGGGCATCCACCGTCCCGCGCCGGCGTTCGACCAGCTCGAGTCCAAGACGACGATGTTCGAGACCGGCATCAAGGTCATCGACCTGCTCACCCCGTATGTCCAGGGGGGCAAGATCGGCCTGTTCGGTGGCGCCGGTGTCGGCAAGACCGTCCTCATCCAGGAGATGATCGCCCGGGTCGCCCGTGACCACGGTGGTGTCTCCGTCTTCGCCGGTGTCGGCGAGCGCACCCGTGAGGGCAACGACCTCATGGTCGAGATGGAGGAGGCCGGCGTCCTCGGCCAGACCGCCCTGGTCTTCGGTCAGATGGATGAGCCCCCGGGCACCCGGCTGCGGGTCGCGCTCTCGGCGCTGACCATGGCCGAGTACTTCCGGGATGTCCAGAAGCAGGACGTGCTCCTGTTCATCGACAACATCTTCCGCTTCACCCAGGCCGGGTCCGAGGTCTCCACGCTGCTCGGCCGGATGCCCTCGGCGGTCGGCTACCAGCCGACGCTGGCCGACGAGATGGGTGTCCTCCAGGAGCGGATCACCTCGACCCGTGGTCACTCGATCACCTCGATGCAGGCGATCTACGTCCCCGCCGACGACTACACCGACCCGGCCCCGGCGACGACCTTCGCCCACCTCGACGCGACGACCGAACTCTCCCGTGAGATCGCCTCGCTCGGTATCTACCCGGCCGTGGACCCGCTGACCTCGACCAGCCGGATCCTCGACCGCCGCTACATCAGCGAGGACCACTACAACACGGCTGTTCGGGTCAAGCAGATCCTGCAGCGCAACAAGGAACTCCAGGACATCATCGCCATCCTCGGCATCGACGAGCTCTCCGAGGAGGACAAGATCCTCGTCAACCGGGCTCGCCGGATCCAGCGGTTCCTGTCCCAGAACACCTACGTGGCCAAGCAGTTCACCGGCATCGAGGGCTCGACGGTCCCGCTCGCGGACACCATCGAGGCGTTCACGAAGATCTGTGACGGCGACTACGACCACGTCGGTGAGCAGGCCTTCTTCATGTGCGGTGGCCTCGACGACGTCGAGCGCCAGTGGGCCGAGATCCAGAAGAACCTCTGATGGCAACGCTCGAGGTGCAACTCGTCGCCGCGGACCGGATGGTCTACGAGGGCGAGGCCAAGCTCGTGCGGGCCCGCACCCTCGGTGGGGAGCTCGGCATCATGCCGGGCCACCAGCCGCTCCTCGGTGTGCTCGTCGAGGGTGAGGTCCGGATCAACAGTGACGCCGGCGTCCAGATCGCGGTCATCGACGGTGGGTTCCTCTCGGTCGACCAGGACCGGGTGACCATTGTGGCCGAGGACGTCGACGCCTCCGGAATGAGCGTCTGACCCCGCCCATAGCCACGGACCGATGGACTGATCTGCGATGAACGCCGAGGGCATCGTGGACGACCTGGAGCAAGTGCCCCGTTTCGCCGCGGAAGCGGTGGGCGGGGCACTGCTCATCGGTCTGGTCCTCGGGACCCTGATCATCGGGTACTTCCTCATCCGCCGCCGCAGTCTGTCGGCCAGCGGCCCGAGCCTGACCTGCGGCTACCGAGAGCTCGGCAAGCAGCGGTGGCGCTCGACCTTCATCCGGATGGGGGTCACGACGTTGGACTGTTATCGGGTCTTTGGCTTCGGGCTGCGTCCGTTGCAGAGTTGGCGGCGCGGGGACCTGGACATGAGCACCCCGGTGGAGGCGACCGGAATGGTCCCCGGGATCACCGACCCCATCGCGGTGCGGCTCCGGCTCCCGCACAGTGCCGAGGAGTTCGAGCTGGCGATCGAACGCAGCGCCTATCCGGCGCTGCGGTCCTGGTGCGAGTCCGGCCCCCCGCGCCCGAACTCCGTCGTCTGACCCGCCAACCCCGACCGTCCCGGTTGACGGATGGTTTTAGCCCCGCTTTTCGCGCAGAACCGGGCCCAAAACCATCCGTCAACAGGTGTGGAGTATGCCGTGAGCGGCAGACCTGGGACTGTCGGCTGATCGCGGCTCAGGCGTCGTCGGTCGGGGAGGTCCTGCGGCGCTTCTTCTTCTCCGGTGCGGCCACCCGCCCGCCACCGGGCTGCCAGAGCACATCACCGTCGACGCCCTCGCCGAGGCGGCCGATGTTGGCCACCCGGGCCAGGATGAAGAGCAGATCCGAGAGCCGGTTCAGGTAGGTCGCGGCGAGCGGGTTGACGCCGCCGGTGCCCTTCTCGGTCCCGGCGTCGGTGCCGTAGGCCTCGAACGCCGCCCACGCCGACCGCTCGGCGCGCCGCACGATCGTCAGCGCCAGATGCAGGTGCGCCGCCGCGGGGGTGCCCCCGGGAAGGATGAAGGAACGCAGCGGCTCAAGACGTTCGAGGTAGGTGTCGCAGTCCTGCTCGAGTTCGGTGATCCACTCCTCCTTGACCCGCAGCGGTTCATAGGCGTACTCGGTCTGCACCGGCATCGCGAGATCGGCCCCGACGTCGAACAGGTCGTTCTGCACCCGGGTGAGCACCGCGCATACGTCCTCACTCAGGCCCCCACTGGCCAGGGCGACCCCGATGGCCGCATTGGCCTCGTTGGTGTCGGCGTAGGCGGCGAGGCGTACATCGGTCTTCGAGACCCGGGAGAAGTCGCCCAGTCCGGTCGTGCCCTGATCGCCGGTGCGGGTGTAGATCTTGGTGAGGTTGACCATGTGTCCTAGCCTCTCAGACGTGAGCAAGACAGCGCGGGTCGCGTCCCTGGACGTCGTGCGTGGGTTGGCGATCGTCTGCATGCTCATCGCGCACGGGATGCCGTTCTTCTGGACCACGGGAGTGCCCGAGGGCCTGGCCTGGCTCACCGGCGCGATCAACGATGTCGCCTCGCCGCTGTTCGGGCTGGCCATGGGGGCCGCGGCCGCACTCGTCTGGTCGCGACCGGGTCTCGAGCCCGCCCGCCGGGTGCTGACCGACACCGCACGCGGGATCATCGTCTTCGCCCTCGGCATCCTTCTCGTCGAACTCGACACCTGGGTCGCGATCGTGCTCCACGTCCTCGGGGTCCTCATGGTCATCGGCATCCCGATCGCCGCACTCGGGGGTGCCGCCATCCGCTCCGGATCACGGCGGCCGACCCTCCTGGGGCTGCTCGCCACCGTGACCGTCGCATCCTTCGTCCTGGCGCCGTGGATCACGCGGGTGCTGGCGCCGACCGAACAGCGCCGACCCAACGGCGCCCTCGGTGGGTGGGGCGAGATCTGGGTGGCCCTCATGGCCGGGCACAGCTACCGGGCCGTCTCGCTGCTGCCGTTCTTCGCCCTCGGTGCGCTCCTGGCCGCGACCGGTTGGCTGAGCAGACCCCGGCACCTGGTGCTGCGCATCCTCCCGATCGCCGTCGTGCTGGTCATCGGTTATGTCGCGACCGGCGGATTCGGTGGGATGAACCTCTCCGGTGACCATGTCGATCAGGCCCGGGACCTCACCCTCGTGCTGATGGCGACGGTGCTCGCCGGTCTCCTCGTCGCGTGGCGCCCGGTCCGGGGCCTGGGTCGGATCGTCGCCCTGCTCGGGACGGTCGCGCTGAGTCTGTATGCCCTCCAACTGCTCATCCTGCGTCCGCTCATGGAGGTCGGGGCCTGGCAGACCTCGGTGTTCTGGGGGTGGGTGTGCATGCTCACGCTCGTCCTCGTCCCGAGCGCGGTCCTCATCGGCTGGCGCCGGTTCCTCGGGCCGGGTCCGCTCGAACGGATGGTCGCGCTGGCGACCGGCAAGGGGCACGCCAGCTGATCCACCGCGCGGGCGGGCCGGTGCACACACGGGGCATGGCGTCGCGCCGTGGACGGGTGGGACACTGCGAGGGTGTTGCACTGTCCGGCCACGATCGTCCTCGCCGGACCCGAGGACGAGGCGGCTCGGGCCGCCCTGACCGCCGAGTTGCGCGACCGGCGGATCGCGATGGTCTACTCGGGGACCGCGGAACCGGCGCGCACCGTCGCTGCCGCCCTGGCCGCCGACCTCGATGCGGGCGCGGCCGAGTCGGCCGAGCTGACCGGTCTGGATCCCGAGGCATGCGGTCGGGCCGAACTCGCCCACCGGCTGCAGTCCGTGGCGGACCTGCATCGCGGGGAGACCGTCCTCGTCATCGCCGACCGCAGCGAGTCGTCTGCAGCGCCGATCGAGGTCGAGATCGGTGACGACGGGGTGCGGATCGTCCACCGCACCCGGTGAGCGAACCCGTGCAGGTCGACGTCGGGATGGCGATCGTGCGCTCGAGCGCGCACTTCCCATCCCTGGGAGCGCCGGCGGTCCGGACGTCGCTCAGAAGAGCCGGTGCTCGGAGTTGTCGATGCCGCGCAACTCGTCGTAGTCGAGGATGACGCACCGGATGCCGCGGTCCTCGGCCAGCGTCCGGGCCTGCGGCTTGATCTGCTGGGCGGCGAAGATCCCGGAGACCGGCGCGAGGTGCGGGTCCCGATTCATCAACTCCAGATAGCGGCTGAGCTGCTCGACCCCGTCGATCTCCCCGCGGCGCTTGATCTCGACGGCCACCGTGAGCCCGGCACCGTCACGGGCCAGGATGTCGACCGGCCCGATCGGCGTCATGTACTCGCGCCGGACCAACGCATACCCCTCGCCGAGCGTGTGGATGTGTTCGGCGAGGAGTTTCTGCAGGTGCGCCTCCACCCCGTCCTTGACCAGCCCGGGATCGACCCCGAGGTCGTGCGAGGAGTCGTGCAGGATCTCGTGGATCCTCACCCGCAGCCGGTCCTCGGACTTGGCGTGCTGGACGTTCCAGACGATCCGGACCCCGTCGGCGAGCTCGTCCGCCTCGGGCGCCAACTCGGCCATCGCGCACGGGGGAGTCATCCAGTTCAGCGGCTTGTAGGAGCCGCCGTCGCTGTGCACGAGCACCGACCCGTCGGCCTTGACCATGAGCAGGCGGGTCGCCAGCGGCAGATGGGCGGAGAGCCGCCCGTCGTAGTCGACCGAGCAGCGGGCAATGACGAGTCGCACAGTCAGTCACCCTAACTGCCCACCACGCGAACTCCCAGCAGGTCCGGCGCGGCCCTGAGACCGGACCGGACGTAAGGAGGGTCACGCCGCCACGGGTTCCCGGCCCGCAGGTGCCTCTGCGAGGATCGATGTATGACTCGTGACTTCTCTTCTGTTGGCGTGATCGGGCTCGGCACCATGGGGGCCGGCATCGTCGAGGTCTTTGCCCGTAACGGATTCGACGTGGTGGCCGTCGAGGTCGATGACGAAGCCCTGGAGCGTGGTCGGGGCGTCATCGCCGGCAGCACCGGGCGGGCCCTGGACCGGGGCAAGATCGACCAGGCTGCCCACGACGAGCTCCACTCCCGGGTGACCTACACGACCGACTTCGCCGATCTGGCCGATGTCGACCTCGTCGTCGAGGCGGTCCCGGAGAATCTGGACCTGAAGAAGGCGATCTTCGCCAAACTCGACGCCGCGGTCCGTCCCGAGGCGATCCTCGCGACGAACACCTCCTCCCTGCCGGTCACCGAGATCGCCGTCTCGACGACCAACCCCAAGCGGGTCGTCGGCATGCACTTCTTCAACCCGGCGCCGGTGCTGCAGTTCGTCGAGGTGATCCGCACCGTCATCACCGCCGATGATGTCTTCGAGGATGTCAAGGCTCTCGCCGAGCGGCTCGAGAAGAAGCCGGTCATCGTCGGCGACCGGGCCGGCTTCATCGCCAACGCCCTGCTCTTCGGATACCTCAACCACGCGGTCGAGATGTACGCGAGCAAGTATGCGACGCGCGAGGACCTCGACGCCGCCATGCGCTTCGGGTGCGGCTACCCGATGGGTCCGCTCGCGCTGCTCGACCTGATCGGGCTGGACACCGCCTACGAGATCCTCGACACGATGTACCGGCAGGGTCGCAACCGGCTGCACGCCCCGCAGCCGATCATCAAGCAGATGGTCAGCGCCGGGCTGCTCGGCCGCAAGAGCGGACGCGGCTTCTACACCTATGAGGAGCCGGGCAGTCCCGTCGTCGTCGCCGACGCCCAGACCCCGAACGGCGACGTCCCCGAGGGCGTCACCCTGCGCCCGATCAGCAAGGTCGGCGTGGTCGGCTCCGGGACGATGGCGACCGGCATCATCGAGGTCTTCGCCAAGGCCGGCTACGAGGTGACCTTCGTCGCCCGCGGCGAGGACAAACTCGACGGGGTGCGTGCGGCGATCACGAAGAACAACGCCCGCGCGGTGGAGAAGGGGCGGATGACCGCCGAGGACGCCGAGGCGCTGCTGTCCCGGCTCACCGGTTCGACCACCCGGATGGCCTTGGCCGACGTCGACATCGTCGTCGAGGCGATCGCCGAGGACCTGGAGATCAAGCAGGAACTGTTCCGCGACCTGGACCGGATCTGCAAGCCGGGCGCGATCCTGGCCACGACGACCTCGTCGCTGCCGATCATCGACTGCGCCAAGGTCACCTCGCGGCCCGAGGACGTCATCGGGATGCACTTCTTCAACCCGGCCCAGATCATGAAGCTCGTCGAGGTCGTGCACACCGTCTCCACCGGCGCCGACGTCGTGGCCACCGTCCAGGACCTGACCCGCAAGCTCGGCAAGGTCGCCGTGACGTGCGGGGACCGCAGCGGATTCATCGTCAACGCGCTGCTCTTCCCCTACCTCAACGACGCGATCAAGATGCTCGAGGCGAACTACGCCTCCGCGGACGACATCGACACGGCGATGAAGACCGGCTGCAGCCTGCCGATGGGTCCGTTCGAGCTGCTCGACGTCGTCGGGCTTGACGTGTCCCTGGCCATCCAGCGCGAGCTGTATATCGAGTTCCGCGAGCCCGGCTTCGCCCCGGCACCGCTGCTCGAGCACCTCGTCACCGCCGGATACCTCGGCCGCAAGACTGGTCGCGGCTTCCGCACCTACGGCTGAGCCGGACGCTCGTTAGCCTGCGGACCGCTCCGCAGGAACTGATCGTCGCCGCGGTCGGCCGCCACCACCGGCGGCCGCCGCGGCGACGATGACGAGCCCACCGCCGAGCAGCGCCCACGCCCCGAGCCTCTCCCCGAGGAGGACCGCCGCCGAGACCGCGGCCACGACCGGCTCCAGGGTCGCGACGACCACCGCCCGGGAGGCGTCCATCCGGGCCAGGCCGGACGCATACAGGGCATAGGCGAGGAAGGTCGAGAACACCGCGAGGGTCCCGATGAGGATCCATTCGCGAGTTCCCTTCTCCGCGAAGGTGACCCACGGCAGGAGGGCGAGGCCGCCGACCGGCATGACCACCGCATACATCGCCGGGGCGGTCCACCGACGCAGGGCCCACTTGCCGATGAGGTAGTAGGTCGAGTAGCCGAGCGCGGACGCCAGACCCCAGCCGATCGAGGCCGTCGAGACGGTGACCCCACCACCGCCGCTCAGCGAGACGAGCACGACCCCGAGAAGGGTGAGGGCGACGAGCCCGACCTTGACGAGGGTCAACCGCTCACCGAGAGTGAGGTGCGCGAGGACGGCGACGATCGCCGGCGCCGTGTAGAGCAGGATCGCCGCCAGACTGACCCCACCGGACTCCACCGCGAGGTTGTAGGCCGCGTAGAACAGCGTCACCCCGAGCAGCGCGAAGAGCCCGAGCATCGGGACGTCCCGGCCCCGAGGCAGTCGCAGCCCGCCGGTCAACGCCGCGTGCCCGGCGAAGAGGGCGGCGGCGATCATCGCCCGCCAGAACGCGATCTCATAGGGTCCGACCCCGGCATCGAGCAGGCCGGCGGACTGCACCCCGATCAGCCCCCACAGCACTGCTGCGCCCAGGACGAACAACGGACCGCTCACGCGGTGAGTCTAGAAGGCCCACGACGACCGGTCCGCGACCCGCTGCGCCGATATCGTTGACCTCCGTGAGCGCAACGTTGCCGGCACGGGCCCGGGTCGTCATCATCGGCGGAGGCGTCATCGGCACCTCGATCGCCTACCACCTGGCCGCAGAGGGTATGCGCGACGTCGTCCTCCTCGAACGGGACCGGCTCACGAGTGGCACGACGTGGCACGCGGCCGGGTTGATGACGACCTTCGGCTCGACCTCGGCCACCTCGACCGAGATCCGCCTCTATACCCGCGACCTGCTCACCCGGCTGACCGAGGAGACCGGCGTCGAG
Source organism: Intrasporangiaceae bacterium (assembly GCA_012838445.1). Classification (GTDB taxonomy): domain Bacteria; phylum Actinomycetota; class Actinomycetes; order Actinomycetales; family Dermatophilaceae; genus F2B08. Next base: position 30,555 of record DUPF01000074.1, read on the forward strand.
ACCGGGTTCCGGCCGGTCGGGCTCATCGAGGCCGCCGCCGATGCGGACCGGCTCCACGAGTACCGTCGCGCCGCCGTCTTCCAGCGCCGCCTCGGGCTGGACTGCGAGGAGATCTCCGTCGCCGAGATGGCCGAACTGTTCCCTTTCGCGGACATGACCGGGCTCGCCGGAGGGATCTGGGTGCCCGGCGACGGTCGGGTCAACCCGGTCGACCTGACGATGGCGTATGCGAAGGGAGCCCGCCTCCGCGGCGTCACCGTCGTCGAGGGGGCGGCCGTGGAGCGGGTGCTCACCCGACCCGGCGACCACCTGGAGTCGGTGACCGGGGTGCGGGTCGCATACCAGGGGGAGAGTCTGGACATCGAGTGCGAGACGGTCGTCAACTGTGCCGGGATGTGGGCCCGCCAACTCGGGGAGCGCAACGGGGTGGTCATCCCGAACCAGGCGGCGGAGCACTACTACCTCATCACCGACACGATCGAGGGGCTGGGGCCGGAGCACCCGGTCTTCGAGGATCCGGCGAGTTACGGCTACTACCGCGAGGAGGGCGGCGGGATGATGGTCGGGCTCTTCGAGCCGCGGGCCGCCGCCTGGCGCCCGGACGGGGTGCCGGACGGGTTCTCGTTCGGGACGATCCCGTTCGACATGGAGCGGATGGCGCCGTTCGTCGACACCGCGCTCGCCCGCGTGCCGATCACCCAGGGGGTCGGGATCCGCACCCTGTTCTGCGGACCGGAGTCCTTCACCCCGGACCTGCGTCCTGCGGTCGGTGAAGCGCCAGGAATCAGAGGCTATTTCGTCTGTGCCGGCCTGAACTCGGTCGGCATCCTCTCCAGCGGCGGCTGGGGCCGGGTGATGGCCCGCTGGATCGCGACCGGCGACCCGGGGGTCGATGTCACCGGCTTCACCGTGGACCGGTTCCAGCCCTGGCAGGGGGAGCGGGCGCACCGGGAGGCGCGCACCGCCGAGATCCTCGGGACGGTGTATGCGGCGCACCCGCCGGGCATTCAACTCACCACCTCCCGCGGTGTGTTCGAGTCACCGGTGCTGCCGCGGCTGATCGAGCAGGGCGGCTTCTTCCGGGACATCAGCGGCTGGGAGGGGGCCGACTGGTTCGCCGGGGCCGGCGTCGATGCGGTGGCCGAGCCGGGGTGGCAGCGGGCCCCGTGGTGGGACCGGTGGCGGGCCGAGCATCTGGCCGTGCGCACCGCCGCCGGGCTGATCGACATGTCGTTCATGGGCAAGTTGGCGGTGACCGGAGCCGATGCCGGAGCGGTGCTCGAGCGCCTCTCCACGGCGACGGTCGCCGGGGAGGTGGACAGGATCACCTACACGCAGTGGCTGACCGAGCAGGGCCGCCTCGAGGCCGACCTGACGGTGACCCGACGCGGCCCGCAGGACTTCCTCGTCATCACCTCCGACAACACGATCGGGCACACCCTCGCGGTGCTCCGGCGCGCCATCCCCGACGGTGCCGATGTCGCGATCGCCGACGAGACGCATACTGCCGCCCTGCTGTGCCTGCAGGGCCCCCGCTCGCGCGACGTGCTCGCCGCGGTGACGACCGACGACGTGTCGGCCGGTGCGCTGCGCTTCCGCGACTCCCGGGTCATCGCCGTGGCCGGGCACCGGGTCCGGGCCACCCGGATGAGCTATGTCGGTGAGGTCGGCTTCGAACTGCTCGTCCCGCGGGAATCGGCGCTCGGGGTCTACGACGCGCTGCTCGCTGCGGGGGCGGAGCACGGCCTGGTGCCGGTCGGGCTGCGGTCAGTCGCGAGCCTGCGGATCGAGAAGGGTTATCGCGACTATGCCCACGACATCGACAACACCGACACCCCGCTCTCCGCCGGTCTGCACTGGGTCACCGACCTGGACAAGCCCGGTGGCTTCATCGGCATCGACGCCTACCGCGCCGAACTCGAGCGGGGTGAGCCGACCTCGCGGCTCGTCTCGATCGCGCTCGTGGACCCCGAGCCGCTGCTCTTCGAGGCCGAGGTGCTGCTCCGTGACGGGGTGCCCGTCGGGGATGTCCGGGCCGCGTCCTACGGCTGGACGGTCGGTGCGGCGGTCGGCATCGCCTCGGTGCAGGCGGAGGTGCCGGTGACACCGGAGTGGATCGCCGCCGGAACCTGGGAGGTCGACATCGCCGGTCGCCGCCATGCCGCCCGGGTGAGTCTGTCCGCCTTCGTCTGAGGACTCGGTGCGGATGGAGGTGTCGGCCCCGACGGTGCCTCAGTGTCGGGCCTGCCGGGGGAGCAGGACCTCCTCGTAGAGCAGCAGCAGCCCGGCAGCGACGGGGATCGCGAGCAGGGCGCCGAGGACGCCGAGGAGGGTGCCGCCGGCCAGGGCGGCGACGATCGTCACCGCACCGGGCACCGACACCGTCGAGGTCATGATCCGCGGGACGACGACGTAGTTCTCGATCTGCTGATAGACGACGTAGTAGATCCCGACGATGATCGCCGTCTTCGGCTCGTTGAGGAAGGCGATGAGGACGACGAGGACGGCGCCGATCGTGGCACCGACCATCGGGATGAGGCCGACGAGCCCGACGACGACGGCCAGGACGGCCGCATAGGGGACGCCGACGATGCTCATCATGATGAAGCTGCACAGACCGTTGATCGTGGCGACGAGCCCCTGCCCTGCCGCGTAGGCACCGGTGCGGCGCATGATCTCCTCGGACAGCGACGTGATCCGGGCCCGGCGGGAGGCCGGCACCGCGGCGTAGGCGGCGCTCTTGATCCGCGGCAGGGTGGCCAGGAAGTAGAGCGTGAGGATGAGGATCGTCAGGAGTTGGAACACCCCGCTGACGACGGCCTTGCCGGCGCCGAGGACACCGCCGAAGACCTGGGCGATGAGCCGACCGTCCTTGATCCGTTTGGTGAACTCCTCCTGGATCTGGGCGATCACCTGGTAGTCCCGGTCCAGATCCTGCAGCCACTTGGCCCGCAGCAGCCGCTCGACATAGTCGGGCGACTGCCCGAGCAGGGCACTGCCCTCGGCGACGACCGGCGGCACGACGACGATGCCGATGAGGACGACGGTGGCGAGCAGCCCGGCGAAGACGATGAGGACCGACCAGGCCCGGCGCAACCCGCGGCCCACGATCCACTCGACCATCGGGTTCAGGGCCAGGGTGAGGAAGAAGGCGACGATGAGGATCGTCATCGTCGTCGTCAGCTGCCCGAGCATCCGGAACAGCGTCCAGGCGATCATCACCCCGAAGGTGGCGAGGAAGCCGAAGTAGAACGGCGACTGCCGGTCGAACGGGGTGCCGGCCAGCCCGTAGGGAACCGGCCGGTCCGGGTCCGATGGTTCCGACGGGTCCGACGGACCTGCCGCGTCCCCGGGTGTGCCCGGACCCTCGCCCTGCGCTCCGGCCACGTGCCGGCCGATGTGTTCCGAACCGTCGTCGGCCCCCTCGGCCGGCGTCAGGGCAGTGGCCTCGGGCGGGGGCTGGAGGTCCGGGAGGCGCCGGCGCTGGTTGCTCTCCCGCAGCAGGCGGCGCTGGCGACGCCGGTAGTCGTTGAACCGGCGGACCAGTTGGCGCGCAGTGATCACGGCACAAGAGTAGGCCCGGTCCGACGATGTGCGTCGTCGGA
>DUPF01000075.1 GCA_012838445.1 Intrasporangiaceae bacterium
CTCCAGGTCGCACCAGTAGGTGTGGGTGGTGGCCGGGTCGTCCAGACACCACAGCTTCGGGTTCGGGGGCGGGTTCTCGATGAGGAATCCGCCCTCGCCCTCGGTCACCGACCAGCCCAACGGGACCTCGATCGTCGCTACGCCCAGGTCGACGGTGCGGACCGGGCCGACGTCCCCACCGGCGGTCTCGCTCGGTGTGGGCGTGGCCGGGGTGGTGGGCTCGGAGGACGGCGTCGGCACCGGAGTCGTCTCGGCCGGCGTGGTCGGCGCTCCGGAGTCTTCAGTTGCAGTCGTCTCGGTGGCGGGGCCGGCGGGCAACGCCTCCGGCTGGCCGCCGAGCTGGTTGACGGCGATGATGCCGGCGACGGCGAGCGCCGCGACGGCTGCTCCCGCCCCGGCAAGTCGTTGCCGGCGGGCACGCTGGTCGCCACGCCGGCGAAGATCATCGACGGGCATGATGTCGGGCTCCAATCCTGAGGTGTCGAAGGCCCGCATGCGGGCCGCGATCGGGTCTGCGGGGACCCGGTGGGCGGTCGGACGGAAACGCTCAGACATGCTGCGCCTCCTCACGGTTGCTGACGGACAGGTGGGCGGCGAGCGCGGTGCGGCCCCGGGAGAGTCGGGCCTTGACCGTCCCGACCGGCACGCCGAGGCTGTCGGCGATCTCGGCGACGGACTGATCGGCGAGATAGTGCAGGACGAGCGCTTCCCGCTGCGCCTGCGGCAACGCCTGCAGCGCCGCGATGAGCTCCCGGTCGAACGGTTCGGCCGGGGCGTCGGCGTGCGTGGGGCCGGTGCGACGCCAGGCGATGAGGGCTTTACGTTGCTTGCGCCAGCGGCTGACGGCCAGCCGCATCGCGGTGACCCGCACCCACGCCTCCGGGCTGCCGGCCCTGTCGATCGAGGCCCGGTGCTGCCAGGCCCGCACGAAGGCCTCCTGGACCACGTCCTGGGCCTCGGACCAGTTGCCGGTCATCGCGAACACCTGCCGGGTGAGCGGTCCCACCCGAGCCCGGTAGAGCGACTCGTAGTCCTCAGGACTCATCGGCTCTGACCCCTCTCTCGAATGACGGTGTGCTCACCTGTGGTGCTGACGCTATGCATACGCCTGGCCCCCCTTCGAGGTTGCCTATTCTTGCAACAGTTCACGGCTCAGGTATGCGTGGGCCCAGTCGAGGAGGACGGCACCGATGACGACACCACGGGATTCGCCGGACCGGTCCGCGGGGACCGGCTCGGTCCCGTATGCGATGACGTGGGGTGAGCCGGGGTATACCCGGCTGGATGAGTTCGCCCGATGGGTCAGTGACCGCGGCGGTCCGCACCTGCGTGACTACGCGGGCCTGCATGCCTGGTCGATCGAGCACCCGGAGGAGTACTGGGGCGCGGTGTGGGACTTCTTCGGGGTCGTCTCCTCCCGCCGCCACGACCGGGTCCTGGCCGGTGGGCCGATGCCGCACCAGCGGTGGTTCGAGGGCGCCCGGCTCAACTTCGTCGACCAGATCTTCTCGCACCGAGACCTCGACGGCGCCGCCGTGGTCTCGATCGACGAGGCGGGGAGCCGGTCCGAGTTGTCCTGGGCGGAGTTGGAGCAGCAGTCGTTGGCGTTCGCCGCCCTGCTGCGGAAGCAGGGGGTGGGCTCGGGTGACCGGGTCGTCGGCTATCTGACGAACGGTCCGGAGGCGATCGTCGCCTTCCTCGGCACCGCCGCGCTCGGGGCGATCTGGGCCGGCTGCGCCCCGGACTACGGCGCGGCCACTGCGGCGGCCCGGATGCGCCAGCTCACCCCGAGCGTGCTCATGGCGGCCACCGCCTACGACTGGGCCGGCACGACCCATGACCGGCGCGACGAGGTGGCCGACCTCGCCGCCGCCCTCGGTGTCCGCACCGTCGTCGAGGTGCCCCGCGCCGGGAGGCGCCTCGACCAGCAGCGCCTCACCGGGACGCATGTCATCCCGTGGACGGAGGCGCTCGCCCGGACCCCGATCGAGCACACCGAGCAGGTCGAGGCGAGGCCATCCGCTGTGGGTGCTGTTCAGCTCCGGCACCACCGGCGTGCCGAAGGGCATCGTGCACGGTCACGGCGGGGTCGTCGCGGTCCAACTCTCGATGCTCGGGCTGGCCCACGACCTCGGGCCGGAGGACACGATGTTCTGGTACACCACCCCGAACTGGATGATGTGGAACATCGTCGTCTCGGTGCTGCTCGCCGGGGTGCACACGGTGACCTACGAGGGCAACCCGGTCCACCCCGACCCAGCCCGGCTCTGGCAGATCGTCGCCGACGAGCAGGTGACGATGTTCGGCACCAGTCCCGGACACCTCCAGGGTTCACGCGCCGCCGGGCTGGTCCCGCGCGAGAACCCCGGCACCGCGTCCCTGCGGGTCATCGCCGCCACCGGAGCGCCGGTCCCGGCAGCCCTGAACGCATGGGTCCGCTCCGCGGTCGGCGCGACCGTCCCGGTGCTGTCCGTCTGCGGCGGCACCGACGTCGTCAGTGCCTTCCTCGGCTGCTCGCCGTGGCTGCCGGTCTACGACGGTGAGCTCTCCGGTGCCGCGCTCGGGGTGGCGGCCTACGCATACGACCCCTGGGGCCGGCCGCTCCGGGACGAGGTCGGCGAACTCGTCGTCACCAACCCGGGCCCGTCGATGCCGCTGTTCTTCTGGGACGACCCGGACAAGACGCGCTATCTGGACACGTACTTCGACACCTTCCCCGGAGTGTGGCGCCAGGGTGACTGGGTGACCCAGACCAGCCGTGGCAGCTTCGTCGTGCACGGCCGCTCCGACTCCACCCTCAACCGCAACGGGGTCCGCTTCGGATCCAGCGAACTGTATGCGATCGTCGAGTCCGATCCGGCCGTCGCCGAGGCGCTGGTGCTGGGTGTGGAACAGCCCGACGGCGGATACCGGATGCCGATGTTCGTCGTGCCGGCACCGGGCCATGAGTTGACCGACGCCGATCTGGACCGGCTGCGCCACCGGCTGCGGACCGAGGGTTCGCCGCGGCACGTGCCGGACGAGATCCACGTCGTGCCCGCGATCCCGCACACCCGCACCGGCAAGAAGCTCGAGGTGCCGCTCAAACGGATCCTCCAGGGAGCCGACCCGAGCACGGTCCTCGATCCTGGGGCGGTCGATGATCCGAGCCTCGTCGCCGGGTATGCGGACCTCGCCCGAGCCTGGCAGGCCGACTGATCGCTGCGTCGGTGGGATGGCTCGCGCGCGGTCGATGCCGCGGTAGCGATCCTGGGCGCTGTGGAGACACCGTCGGGGATAGCTACCGTGCGCTCAAGACCGCGATAGCCATCCCTGACGCGGCAAGTGACCTCGGCCGGGATCGCTCACGCGCGCTCGAAGCCGCGCAGCGATCCCTGCGCGCGGTCGCTACGAGTCGCCGCTGACCAGGTCGACGATCGAGCCTCGGGTCCGCTCGCGGCGCGTGCTCGACGGTGTCGTGCGCGGGGCAATCTGCAGGCCGGAACTCTTCCGTGCAGGGCTCTTGCGTGCAGGACTCTTCTTCGGCGTGGTCTTCTTGGCCGTCGCCTTCTTTGTCGTCGCCTTCTTCGTCGCGGTCTTCTTCGCCGGGGCCGCCTTGGTTGCGGACTTCTTCGTCGCGACAGCCTTGAGCGCCGGAGCCGACTTGCGGGCCGGACTCTTGGCCGCGGGTGCCGCCGCGGCAGTCTTCTTCGTGGCAGCCTTCGTGGTGGCAGCCTTCGTCGTGGCGGCCTTCGTCGTCGAGCGCTTCTTCGCCGCAGCCTTCTGCGGCGCAGCGTCCTTCACCGGGGCAGCATCCTTCGCCGCCTTCGTGGCCGCCGCCTTCTTCGCAGCAGCCCTCTTCGCGGCCTTCTTCGCCGCGGCACGCTCCTCGGCGGCCCGTTGGACGGCGGGCTTGCGGGCGGTGCGCGGGGTGGACGGCCGCTTGGGACGCAGCTCCTCCTCGCGGAGGATGGCGGCGTCGACCTCACCGGGCGTGTGCGCCTCGGTCGCCACACCGGAGACGGTGGCGGGGCCCTGCGGCCACCGGGCGAGGGTGTCCGCATACATCTGCCGCACTCCGGCGACCCGCTCCCGCATCTCGGACTGCTCCCAGCCGGAGACGTCGATCGGGGGCATGACGACGACCTGGATCGTCCCGGACTTCAGCGTGTAGGAGTCCCGCCACATGAGCTCACCGGCGTTGCGGATGATGATCGGCACCACCGGGACGCCGGCCTCCTTGGCGAGGAAGAAGGCGCCGGTCTTGAACGGACCGAGGGACGGGGTGAGCGAGCGGGTCCCCTCCGGCGCGATCGCGATCGAGATGCCCTCCTTGAGCTTCTCGACCGCCGGGGCGAGTGCCTTGCGGGGGTCCTTGCCGCCCTTGCGGTCCACGAACGCCACCCCGGCGAACCGGAACGGCAACCCGACGATCGGGTCGCGTTTGAGTTCCTTCTTCGCCACCCCGGTGAAGCCGTGCCGGAGCAGGTACCCGGCCAGGGCGAGGTCGAGCTGACTCTGGTGGTTGAAGATGAAGACCGCCGGCCGGTGCGACCACAGGTGCTCCTCGCCCTGGATCTCCACCGAGATGCCGGCCAGCCCGAGCGCCAACTCCGAGGACAGCGCCGACATCGTGTCGACCGCCCGCTGCCGGGACCGGTTGAGCAGTCCGAACGCCGCTCCGGTGATCATCCCGGTGCCGAGTCCGCCGAACGCGAGCCCGCTGCGCACCAGGTCGCTGATGCCGGGCACGCCACGGGGCCGGAAGTCCAGGACCGGCCAGCCCTGGGCGGTCGCGTGCGCCCGGAGTTTCGGCTCCGCCGTCGTCGCCGCCGGATGACCGACCTGTTCGAGAAACGGGATGTCCTCATCACCGTTGGAGTATCCGTACGAGTCGGCCAGCGAGATGTCGTTCTCGGCAGCGAATTCCCGCACCGCAGCAGCCTTCCCGGACCGCCACAGGGTCTTGCCGCCGCGGGTCTTGCCGGTCAGGTTGCCGGTCTCGTCCACCTCGAGCGGGGTGTAGAGAACGTGTCGGATCCCGAGGACGTCGGCGGCCGGCTGGATCTGGAAGCGGGTCGCCGAGGAGGCCAGGACGACGGTGTGCCCCATCCGCTGGTGGGCCTCGACGAGCTGCCATGCCTCCGGGAAGACCCGCGAGGCGACCGACCCGCGGAACACGCGGTCCCCGGCGGCGAGGATCTCCTCCTCCGGCCGGCCCCGGAACGCCGTGAGTCCCACCCCGACGAAGCGTTCGAAGTCCTCCTCGGTCGTGATCCCCCGCAGCGCGAGCGCGATGGTCTGGATCCCCTCGATCGGGCCGACCTTGCCGCGCCGGATGCGGTCCAGATAGAAGTCGACGGCTGAGAAGCCGTGGATGATCGTCCCGTCGAAGTCGAAGAAGGCTCCGATGTGCGGGCCCCGGGGACCCGCATACACCTCGTCGAGGCGCTGTTGCAGGGCGGTGTCAGTGATGGACACCGGTCACCTCCGCTCGGATGGATGCGTCCATGGTCTCGATCGTGCGTACCCGACGGACCAGATCACGAGCGTATGCTGCGCTCGCCTCCCGACGCGAAGCCAGGTCCTCGCGGGTCCGGTCTGCGGACGTGTCGTCGCCGTCCGCGGGTGCGACGAGGAGCCGCTGGTTGTCCATCAGGTCCAGGGCGGTGAGGAACAACTCCCGGCTCAACGACTCGGGTCCGTGCAGCCGGCCCTGGAGGAGCATCTGCCGGCCGACCTTCTCGCACTCGTTGACGAAGGCCTCGACCGCGTCGCTGTCCTTGCGGGGCAGGTCCGCACCTCCGCGCAGGGCGAGCCGCTCGGCGACGACGAGTTGGGCGTCGAGGAAGGAACGCAGCACCCGGTGCGCCATGAGCACCCTCGTGCCGGTGAGGATGGCCCGCACCGACGCGGCGTTCGGGGCCCGCTCCTCCCAGCCGGGGTCGAGCAGGTCCATCTCGTCGCGCAGTTCCTCGATGTAGACCCGACGGGCCGGGAAGAAGAACTCGAACTTGAGCTGGTCGCGGATCCGGTTCGCCTCGGCCCAGACGCCCTCGATGATCTCGCGCGGGGAGATCTCCTCGTCCTCGGGCATGTCCTCGACGACGGAGAGGATGGACAGTTCGAGGATCGCCTGGTTGAGGAACCAGTGGATCGCGTTGTTGCGATAGAACGCGGCGACGAGGTGCTGCCCACGCTCGATCGCATACACCGTCTCCTCCCCACCGTCGTAGCTGGTGACGACGTTGGCCCGGGTCAACTGGGCCAGGACCGCGCGCAACCCGGCCGCGTCGCGCAGCCGGTCCAGGCCGGTCGTCGGCAGCCCGCGGGCCTCGATGTAGTCGAGGATCGGGGCGATGACCTTCTCGATCTGGTCGAGGGTCTGGGCCTGGTCGCGCACCCCGAGGAGGGTGAGGGTGAGCAGTGCGTTGGCCGTGATCGGGGCCGAGGAATTGATGCCGACGGCGACGTCGAAGGCGATCTTCTGCAGCGCCAGACGCTGCTCACTCTCGGAGGCGTCCGCGGGGGCGAGCCGTTCGGCGAGACTGATCGGGTCCCCGAAGCGGACGATCGCGTTGCCGCCGGGCGTCGTGTACTGCGAGCGGGCGTAGTTGGCGAGCCACTTCAGGCCTTCCGGCTGCTTCTTTGCGCCCTCCTGCTCGGCGGCCATGACCGCGACCTCGTAGAGCCGGTCGTAGGTGATCGAGACCGGCACGAGATAGGTGTCCTCGACCCGCCCGCTCGTCACCGCGTTGGCGACGTAGGACAGCAGCCCGTAGCGGGGCGGTCGCAGCTTGCCGGTCCGGGACCGGCCGCCCTCGAAGTACCACTCGAGGTTGAACCGCTTGGAGAGCAGGTAGCCGAAGTACTCCTCGACGACCGCCTTGTAGATCAGGTCGTCACCGAAGGAGCGGCGGATGAAGACCAGCCCGGCCTGGCGGGCCAGGTTGGCCAGCGGCCAGATCCGCAGGTTCGCCCCACCCATGACGTGGTTGCGCGGGAAGTCGTTGCGGGCCAGGACGTCGCCGAGGACGAGGGAGTCGACATAGGAGCGGTGCGAGGGGAGGAAGACCAGGGCGTGCTTCTTGTTCAGCTCGCGGAGCCGGTCCAGCCCGCTCTCGTCGGCGATGACGTTCCACGTCGAGGCGTGCAACGGCTCCATGAGCGCCTGGAAGGCATCGACCGCGGCCCGGCTCTGCACCGAGACGAGTTCCTTCAACGCTGCCGAGGCCCGCTCCAGCGCCTCCTGCTCGGAGATCCCCATCTCCTCCGCGAGCCCGAACAGGTGGGTGCGGAACTCGGCCCGGGCGATGATCGCCTCGGCCACGTCACGCGGCACCTTGTAACGGTCGCCGATGAAGGACCGCTCGGCCCGCTCCAGCGTCACTGTCGCCGCCCGTCGGACGAACCCGGCGAAGTCCTGCGGGTCGGCGGCCTGGGCACCGGCCGAGCGGCGGTGCCGGGAGCGCAGCTGGCTCAGCAGCGCCGGGGTGCCGGTGAGCACCCGCTGCCGCTCCGGGTCCCGGGCGGCGAGTCGGCGCTGGATCCACGTCGTCGGACGTCGCGGCGTGGCCAGGAGCGCCAGTTCGGACCAGCGGGAGGTGCGCTCGTCGCGCTGCACGATCGGCAACCACGCGACACGCACCGGGAGGATGAGCGCCTCGGCATACTGGGCCAACTCATCGGCCAGGTCCTCGTCGGCGGTGAGGACCCGCGCCACCCCGCGGCCGTCGTCGCTCGTGGCCACCCAGTCGTCGATGAGGCGACGCTCGGTGGCCGTCGTATCCGCCGGGATGAGCGCCAGGACAGGGGCGTGCGCAGAGCGTGACATCGTCAGCGGCTCCCGGTTCTCGTGGTCGACCGAGCAGACTGCATCAGAACGGACTGGTTCAGCTGATGCCGACCTCGTCCTTGTTCGCCACGTCCGGCGCGTCGGCCAGGCTCGTCAGGTCGCCACGCTTGACGCCGTAGCCGTTGGCGGCGAGCACCTTGCCCGCGACCAGGCCGACGACCATGAGGACCAGACTGACGATGAGCAGCGGTGTGCTCTCGATCGGGAAGGACAGACAGAACAGGAGCGCCGCGACGAGCAGGATGCTCACCGCGGTCCACGAGGCGACGCTCTGGCCGTGGTGGTCGTGGATGAGCTCATCGGAGTGCTGGTCGGCCATGGTTCTCCTCATCAGGTCGTCAAGGGCCCCGGGCCAACTGGCCCGACACGGGTCCGGATCGTTGCCGACAGTCTACTGGTCCGCAGCACCCTCCGGCACGGGACAGCCGGACCGCGACCCGGCCACCCCAGCGGGCTCCGACGGGCCGAGGATCCGGTGTCGCTGCGGAGCCGACCCGAGCACCGCATACCCCCGTCCGGAGGTCCGGCGCCGGTCCGCAGAACAGGAGGGGGCAGCGGAATCTTCGCAACTCATGTAGCGTTGTCACCACGACACATACACATCCCCTGGGAACGCTACGAAGGAGTCGAAGAAGTGCGCGGCACGACTTCGGCTCTAATCGATGCCTCCCAGACGACGCACACAAGGGGGTCACGCCATGGGGCGCGGCCGAGCCAAGGCCAAGCAGACCAAGGTCGCCCGGAGACTGAAGTACTACAGCCCGGAGACAGACCTTCGATCGCTTGAGCGAGAACTATCCGTCAACAAGAACAACGGCGACCAGTGGTCGCAGGACGACGTTGACGACGAGGACGACGACTACGGAGAGTGGGCCTCCGGCCAGCGCTGAGGCGCCGGCCCAGGTTTCGTTCCCCACTGTGTGCGGGTGTGCCACCCGCTCTGATCGGTATGCCCGAGCGCCGGGCGGCCGGGACCTCACCGGCGGCTAGGCTTGGGCACCGTGACAGAGCAGCCCGCCACCCCCGCACCGATCACGTACGCCCTCGCCGGCGTCGACATCGAAGCCGGTGACAAAGCCGTCGAGCTCATGAAGGACTCCGTGCGGCGCGCGACGCGCCCCGAGGTCCTCGGTGGGCTCGGCGGCTTTGCCGGCATGTTCGACGCCTCGGCGCTGGCGCGGATGACCCGCCCGGTGCTCGCGACCTCGACCGACGGGGTCGGCACGAAGGTCGCTATCGCCCAGGCACTCGATCGGCACGACACGATCGGGTTCGACCTGGTCGGCATGGTCGTCGACGACATCGTCGTCTGCGGGGCCGAGCCGCTGTTCATGACCGACTACATCGCGTGTGGGCGGGTCGTGCCGGAGCGGATCGCGGCGATCGTCGGCGGGATCGCTGCCGCGTGCGCCGCTGCCGGGGTCGCCCTCGTCGGTGGGGAGACCGCTGAGCACCCGGGGCTGCTCGGGCCGGACGACTACGACGTCGCGGGGGCGGCGACCGGGGTGGTCGAGTACGACTCGATCCTCCAACCGGCGCTCGTCCAGCCCGGTGATGTCGTCCTCGGGCTGGCATCCTCCGGACTGCACTCCAACGGCTATTCCTTGGTGCGGCGGGTCGTTTCGGCGGCCGGGTGGTCGCTGGACCGGGACGTCGCTGAACTCGGGCAGACCCTCGGTGACGCGCTGCTCACCCCGACCCGGGTGTATGCCGCCGACCTGCTCTCCCTGCTGCGCGCCGAGCCGGGCGCGGTCCACGCCCTCTCCCACATCACCGGTGGTGGGCTGGCCGCCAACGTCGCCCGGGTGCTGCCGCCGGGAGTGCACGCCCGACTGGACCGCTCGACATGGACCCGGCCGGCGATCTTCGACCTCGTCGGGTCGCTGGGTCGCGTCCCGGAAGCAGACCTCGAGCGCACCCTCAACATCGGCGTCGGTTTTGCCGCAGTAGTCGCACCGGACCGGGTCGACGGTGCGCTGGCACACCTGGGTGACCGGGGCATCCCGGCCTGGGTCATGGGTGAGATCTTCGCCGCCGGCTCGGCTCCGGTCGAGGACGGTGTCGAGGTGGTGCGCGGCGCCAAGGGTGTCGACGGCGGATCGGTGCAGGTCGTCGGCACCCACCCCTGACCGACTGCTTCCCTCTCCCATTGCCCGTGCATTCCCGCC
>DUPF01000076.1 GCA_012838445.1 Intrasporangiaceae bacterium
CCGGCCGATGCTCGTGCGCCGCCCCGGCCGCGCGACCGGCACCTCGCCGCGCCGGTGGTGGTTCGTAGACTCGCTCGCCCGGACCTCGGTCACCGGGACCTGGGAGAGCGACGACGACGTCGCAGCGGTCCTCGACCTCGTCGACGTCAGGCGGCTCGACGCAGCCGCCCGGATGGTGCCCGCCGAGCCGATGATCCTGGTCTGCACGCACGCCAAACACGATGTGTGCTGTGCCGTCCGGGGCCGCCCGATCGCCGCGACGCTCTCCACTCGGTGGCCTGAATCCGTCTGGGAGGCAAGTCATCTCGGTGGTGACCGGTTCGCGGGGAATGTCACGATGCTGCCGGACTCGACGTTCTACGGACGGCTGGAACCAGCCACTGCGGAGCATGTGGTCGCCGACCATCTCGCCGGGGTGACGACGCTCGAGCATTACCGCGGGGCCGGTGTCCACACCCCGGCCGAGCAGGCCGCGGTGGCCGAGGTGCTGCGGCGCTCCGGCTCGCCACGTCACGACGACATCTCCGTCGCCGGCGCCCAACCGATCGGGCGGGACGTCTGGGAAGTGGTTCTCGTCGGCCGCGGCGAGGTCCCAGCGCACACGGTCGTGACCGTCCGGCGACACTGGCGGGAGCCGCACCTGCTCACCTGCAGCGGCCTGCAACTCAAACGGGCCGCCGAGTTCGAGGCGCAGGTCGTCGCGGTCTGACGGCACCCCGCACGCTCGTCGACCTCGGCTAGTGTCGAGATCGTGCGCCATCATCCGCCCCCGGAGGCGATCGCTGCGGCGCTGCGCCGACAGGGCGTGACCGACGTGCGGATCGACGATGCGCTTCGCTCCGCCTATTCCGGTGACGCCTCGCTCTACCGGGTGCACCCGCTCGCCGTGGCCCGACCCCGGTCCACCGCCGAGATCGAGGCGATCGTGTCCGTGTGCGCCGAGTCGGGTGTCCCGATCACGGCCCGAGGCGGTGGGACCTCCATCGCCGGCAACGCGGTCGGTGCCGGTGTCCTCGTGGACTACAGCCGACACCTGAACCGGATCATCGCCATCGACGCCGACCGGCGGACCGCGACCGTCGAGCCGGGCGTCGTGCACGCCCAGCTCCAACAGGCGGTGCGCCCCCTCGGGCTGCGGTTCGGTCCCGACCCGTCGTCACACACCCGGTGCACGATCGGCGGCATGGTCGGCAACAACGCGTGCGGCACCCGCGCCCTCGGATACGGCCGCACCAGCGACAACCTCGGCGCCGCCACGATGGTGCTCGCCGACGGCACCCACACCCGGATCGACCGCAGCTCCACCCGCGACGAGGTGCGCACCGCATACCCCTCCTGGGCGCGAGCCCTCGATGCGGTGGACGGGGCGCTCGCGGTGGTGCGCACCGAGTTCGGCAGGTTCGGGCGGCAGGTCTCCGGATACTCCCTGGAGCATCTGCTGCCCGAGCGCTTCGACGCCCCCGCGTTCCTGGCCGGGTCGGAGGGCACCCTCGGACTGCTCACCTCGGCCACCGTCGACCTCGTCCCCGACCCGCCGGTCACCGTGCTCGTCGTCCTCGGGTTCGAGTCGATCGGGGCGGCGGGGGATGCCGTGCCAACCGTGCTGCGGTGGTCGCCGCGGGCCTGCGAGGGGCTGGACCGACGGATCGTCGACATCGTCTCCGGCCGGTTCGGGCCGCTCGCCGTCCCACCGTTGCCCGCCGGCGCGGCCTGGCTCTTCGTCGAACTCGCCGGGGAGTCCCTCGACGATGTGAGCGCGCGAGGAGCCGACCTCATCGCCGAACTCGGCGGCACCGGACGGCTCGTCACCGACCCGCTCGACGCCGCTGCACTCTGGCGGATCCGGGAGGACGGCGCCGGACTGTCGGCCACCTCCCCGCGCGGCCGCCCCGCACACGCCGGATGGGAGGACGCCGCCGTCCCACCCGACCGCCTCGGCGCCTATCTGCGCGACTTCGACGACCTCCTCACCGCGCACGACCTGACCGGCCTGCCCTACGGTCACTTCGGCGACGGGTGCCTGCACATCCGCATCGATATCCCGCTCGAGGCGAGCACCGCATACCGATCCTTCATCGAGGCAGCAGCGGATCTCGTTGTCTCCCATGGCGGTTCACTTAGTGGCGAACACGGGGACGGGCGGGCCCGCAGCGAACTGCTCACCCGGATGTACTCCCCGGAGGCGGTCGCCCTCATGGGTGCGGTCAAAGCCGCGTTCGACCCGACCGGGCTACTCAACCCGGGCGTTCTCGTCGACCCCGCTCCGATCGATGCCGACCTGCGCCTGCAGCCCGTCGACCGGGACGGGCTCCTCGGCGCGCTCCGGTGCACGGGTGTCGGTCGATGCCGCGCCGAGCACACCGGACCCGGCACGGTCATGTGCCCCTCTTATCTGGCGACCCGCGAGGAGACCGACTCCACCCGGGGTCGGGCCCGGGTCCTCCAGGACGCGATCTCCGGTCGCCTGCCCGGCGGGTTGAGCGACCCGGCCGTCGCGGATGCCCTCGAGCTGTGCCTGTCCTGCAAGGGCTGCCTGTCGGACTGTCCGACCGGGGTGGACATGGCGACCTACAAGTCGCTCTGGCTGCAGGAGCGGTATGCCAGCGAGCCCCGCCCGATGAGCCACCGGACCCTGGGCGAGCTGCCCAAGTGGCTCGGCCTCCTCGGCTCCGCACCCCGCGTGATGACCCCACTTGCTTGGCTGGGCACCGCTGTGGCCCAAGGGAACCGACTCATCGCACGACTCGCCGGCATCGACCCGCGCCGCAGCCTGCCGCGCCCGGCGACGCCGAGTCGGCGGCTCGACCGGAGTGACAGGGGAGTTGCGCACGGGTCCGGGACCTCAGGGGGATCCCCCGCGGAGGCGCGCGTTCGCGGCCCGGTCGTCGTCTTCGTCGACACCTTCACCGAGGCCTTCGCGCCGGAGGTCGCCGAGGCCGCCGCTGCCGTCCTATCCGATGCCGGATACGCGGTGACGTTCACCCGCCAGGGGGCCTGTTGCGGTCTGACGTGGCTCTCGACCGGGCAGCGCGACGCAGCGCGGTCCCGGGTCCAGCACCTCGTCCGGCAACTGGCCCCGACCGCCCGGGCCGGCATCCCGATCGTCGGCCTCGAACCGTCCTGCACCGCGGTGCTCCGCTTCGACGCGCTCGATCTCCTCGACGCGACCGACGACGAGGGCGACGCCCGTGCGCTCGCCGGTGCCACGCATACCCTCGCGGAACTGCTCGACGGACTCGATGACTGGAACCCACCCGACCTCAGTGGCCGCACCGTCGTCGTCCAGCCGCACTGCCACCAGCACGCCGTGATGGGCTTCGCGGCCGACCTGGCGATCCTGGAACGCTCCGGTGCGAGCGTGATCCGACTCGGCGGGTGCTGCGGGATGGCCGGCAACTTCGGGATGGAGGCCGGACACTACGAGGTGTCCGTCGCGATCGCCGAACAGCAACTCCTCCCCGCGCTGCGGGGCCACCCGCACGCGGTGCTCCTCGCCGATGGGTTCTCCTGCCGCACCCAGGCCAAAGACCTCGCCGACCGGCAGGGGCTGCACCTCGCGCAACTCCTGCGCAGCCGCTAACTCCGGATCATCCCGCAACCTGGCGTGCGGCGGACGGCCGGCCGTCAACCGGTCGGCGCGTTGCTCGTGCCGTACTGGTCGATGTACGAACTGATGTCGCCTTGCCGCAGACCGGCGCCGAGTTCCTGGGTGCGGCCTTCGTTGAGCAGGTTCACGGATGCTCCGTCGACGGTGTCGAAGCCGCGGATCGGGACCATGACCGAGTTGACCCGGCCCTCATCGCGCAGCCTCCGGCCCATCTCGATCATTGTCGGCAGGTGATCGACCTCGATGTCCCCGACGACCTTGACGTTGTCGTGGAGTATCGGCATCAGTTCGACGAGTTTGTCCGGCTCGTCCTCGGCGATCTCCGCCAACCGTTTCATCATCCCGGTCAGGACGGCTCGGGCCCGTTCGGTCCGGTCCAGGTCACCGTAGGGCAGTTGCTTGCGCTCGCGCACATAGATCAGGGCGTCGGTGTTCTCGAGGCGGATCTCACCTTCGGGGAACTCGACGACGCGACCGGTCGAGATGACTTCGCGGGTGTTCGCGACCTTGTTGTCCACGGTGAAGCCGTCCATCCACCGTGTCAGCGCGATGAAGCCGGCGAAGTTGGACTGGACGACGTAGTCGATCTCCAGGCCGCCGAAAAGCTGCGAGACGGTGTCCTTGAGCAGCGGAAGGCCGCCCCCGGCGAAGGCGGAGTTGATCTTGTTCTGCTTGCGTCCGGGGATGGACACGTAGGTGTCGCGGGCGATCGAGACGAGGTTGAGCGTCGTGCGGTCCGCCGAGAGTTGGACGACGACGATCACGTCGGAGAGCCCACCGAAGGACTTCGGGTCACGGGAGTCGGTCCCGACGACGAGTGCAGTGAGGGCCCCGTCGGGCAGCGCCTCGCCGACCTCCGTGGGTGTGGGAGTCGGTGTGGGCGTGGGTGTCGCGGTGCGGGTCTGGGTGGTCGTGGACGGCGAGGTCGGCGGGGCCGCTTCCACCTCGGAGGAGCTGCATCCGGTCAGGACGAGAGCCGCAGCGAGGACAAGCGCTGCTGCGGTGCGGACGCGGGTGAGCATGGGTTCTCCTGGCGTGAGGGCTCCGGGCGAGGAGGGAGATGTCCGTGGATGCTACCGCCGACCGGCCGCCCGTTCGGGTGGATCCGGCCCTGGGGTATGCGGTGGGCGGTCCTCAGCGGAGCCCACCGAAGGCGTTGCCCGGGACCTGTGGATTCAGCGGGCTCCGAGATCGGGCTCAGAGGTACTGCCCGGTGCCCTCATGGGGTGGGGTGCCCTGCTGCCCCTGCCTGGGTTCGGCAGGACGTGATCCGGTCTGGAGCCCAGGCGGCAGTTGGCGCATCTGCTGCAGTTGGGCCTGGGCGGCCATCTGCTGGGCGACCAGGGCCGTCTGGATGCCGTGGAAGAGGCCTTCGAGCCAGCCGACGAGCTGCGCCTGGGCGATGCGCAGCTCGGCGTCGGTCGGGTTGTCGTCGCTGAAGGGCAGGGCGATCCGGTCTAGCTCGTCGACGAGCTCGGGGGCGAGTCCGTCCTTGAGTTCGGCGATGGAGCGGGCATGGATCTGCGCCAGGTGGGCGCGTCCGGCGTCGTCGAGGGGAGCGCCGCGCACTTCCTCGAGGAGGGATTTGACCATCGAGCCGATCCGCATGACCTTTGCCGGTTGCTCGACGAGATCGGTCGGTCGCCGCTGGGCGCTGCTGTCCTCCGCGCTGTCGCCGTCCTCGCCGGCGCTGTCGGCGGCGCCGCCCTCGCCGGCACCGCCCGAGCGTCCCTCGTCGGCTGGCGTGCGCGCGTCCGCGACACCCATGCCGTTCGGCGTGACGACGACGACCTTGTCCCCGTCGTTGGTCACGGTGGCGGGGACGGTGGGAGTGTCCGGCTGCTCATCGGTCGGCTGCTCAGTCATCCTCCAACCCTAAGCCCGGTGCGCGCCGGGCCCGACCCGCAACGATCACCCCGGCCGGCATCCCGAGCGGCTCCGACCGTCACCGTCGCCGCCATAACTTCGCAATCGCGAAGTTATGGCGGCGACGACTGACGAGGGGTCACCGCGGTTGGGGGTGGGCCAACTCGCCGCAGCCAGCGGGGTCAGTCCACCCGACGGGTCACCACCGGAGCCCTGCGCACGGCCAGCGCGGAGATGAGACCGGCGAGCACCGGGACACCGATGACGAGGAACGCGAGGAAGCCGTACGGGATGTCGATGAAGGGGCCGGACGGGTCCTGCGGGATCCCGTTGATCCAGGTGCCGTCGCCGGCGGTTCGGGTGAGCGGATAGGTGAAGGCGATCCCGGGCAGGACGCCGACAACGAGCCCCAGCACGGCACCGATCGCGGCGGCGGTGAATCCCTGGGCCGCGGCCATCGCCCGCCGGGTGCCGCGGGTGGCGCCGACGGCGGCCATGGTCGAGTCGTCCCGGCGCTGCTCGGCCATCGACAGGGCGGTCGAGGTGAGGATGATGACGAGGAGGATGAAGGCGGCGCCGCTCACGAGGATCGTGAAGAACAGCGTCATCTCATTCTTGAACCCGCGCTCGACGGAGAAGTGGGCGCCCTCGTCGAGACGTTCCCTGACGAGTTTCTCGTCGGCAGGGGTGATGTCATCGCCGGGAGCCGGGTTGACATAGAGGGCGGTGCCATTCTCGGTGTACGTCGGCCAGCCCTCCGACTCGACGAGTTCGAGCGGCATCAGGGCAGCGGTGTGGCGGGGCACCTGACCTGCCTTGCGAGCCGAGTCGGGGACCGTGATCAGAGCCAGCTCTCGCTCTCCGGCCACAACGATGTTCTCCGGCTCGCTCGTGGTGTCGTTGAACTCGAAGGTTCCCGACCAGGCGGTGACCGAGTCACCGGACAGGGCGCTGCCGATGGGTACCACGACGGCTCCCTCACGGACCCGGGCGGCCTGATCCGAGGGGAGGTCCAACCGGGAGATGATCTCGGCGGCCGGAAGCCCGATGACGTCGCCGGCCAACCCGCTCGGTCCCCCGATGGCCGGGCAGGGCGGGGTCGGCCAGGTGTGGTTCGGATCGGCCTGGCTCGCTGCCCGCTGCGCTTCGATGAATTCCTTGTCGTGCAGTGCCTTCTGGGCGCTGCAACCGGTGTTGGTCAGGACCGTGAAGGGTTGTGCACCACCGACCGGACCCATGAACGTGAACTGTCCGATCGTCGATCTGGGCACGATCTCGGCCTCGGGCAGGATCTCCTGCACAACGGCAACTGCTGCATCGACGTCGAGGGGGTCGTAGACATTGAGCATGCCTTGCCCGAGGACGGTCTCCCCCAGATAGGTCTCGTACCTCTCCTTGTCGTCACTCGCGCCCGCGATCAGACTGATCGTCAGTGCCGCGACGCCTCCCATGACAGCAGCCACGGTCGGAACCGAGCGCGTCCGCTGCCGGGCCGCATCTCGGGCCGCGAGCCGTAGTGAGACCGGCAGAGTGAACGAGACCCGTCCGATGAAGTGCAGCGCGATCGGCACGAGGAACAGCGCACCGACGACCAGTGGGATCGCCCCGAAGGCGACGAAAGTCTCTACGCCGGACCACTGCTGGGCGCCGTAGACGACGGCGAAACCGCCGGCAACCATCAGAACCAGTCCGATGAGAGGCAGGATCTTCGACGGCGGCGGGGAGACGCTCTGGCCCTTGATGACCCCCATGATGTCGAGGCGGCCCAGTCGTCGCGCCGGCAGCAGCGCCGCGGTGAACGAGGCGATGACGGCGATGAGGACGAAGCAGGCGATGACCAGCCACGGGATCTCGATGAGCGGCACGAAGACGTCGGTCGCCGTCCGCGCCTGCCACCAGGCCCACCCGGTGGCGAGGGCGACACCGATGAGTGCACCGACGATCGCGGCCAGGACGCCGAGCAGGAGTGCCTGTGCAAGGACGGTGCGGCGCAGTTGCCGAGTGGTGGCCCCGTTGCTCGCGGCGAGGGCGAGAGTATGCCGTTGTCGGCTCGCGCTGACCGCGAAGGCGGGTGCGACCATGAGGCCGATGACGAGCGCAAGGATGATCGCCGCGGCGATGAGGAACGCCGTCGCCCCGGGTGAGGAGTCGTGGAAGGTGACGTTCTGGACCTCGGGCGGCAACTGGTTGTGTGGGACCGGGTTGCGCATCACTTCGGCGGACAGGATCGGTAGGCCGTACTTCCCCAGATCGTGGAGCTTGGTGAACGGCATCTCGGTGCCGCTGATGAGCCACTGCTGGGACTCGACCCCTGCGCCCGATTCGAGGGTGAGCGGCTCCGCGGTGATCAGATGGGGCACCATGCGCCAGGCCATCACGCCGGTCCCGGTCCCGACGACGGTCACGTCCGTGGTGCCGTCCTCGGTGACGACAGCAAAGGTGCCGGAGCGGGGCAGTCCGTTGCGGATGCCGGGCTCGGTCACGAGGGCCTCGGTCGGTCCGTTCGGCCACCTCCCGCTGAGCAGTTCGATCTTGTCGCCGAAGTCCGCGACCCGCCCGTCGAGGGCAAGGTTGTACATGAGGACCCTGCGGTTGCCGATCCTGACCCGGATCGAGGTTTCGGTGATCGGGGTGGCCGTGCCGCCGGTCACGCCGGCGATCGCGGCGGCATTCTCACCGGCGGACTTCTCTGGATCGAATCCGGGGATCGGGACTGCCGCCACGAATTCCGAGGCTGCGTCGGCAGCGCCCTCTTCGAACACCGGCCCGGAGTTCTCGTCGGCTCCGGTCTGCGCAACCTGATGCGGTATCGGGCCGGAGACCTTGGCGACTGCGGTGCCCATGAACCGTTCGGGTTTCGGCGAGCCGCTCGTGGCGGATGCCCACCCGAGGCTCGCGACCAGGGACAGGATGAGCATCGGGATCCCGATCATCAGCGCGACGACGGTCGAGCGGCCCTTGGTACGGCGCAGATCTCGACGCGCCATCTTCAACGCGATCCGCCAACTTGCCTTCCAGTCCGCGAGGCGCGAGTCCCGGGACCTGCCCTGGCCGCGACTCGGCGCGGGTGCGGGCTGCTCCGACCCTTTGGCGTGCCGCCCGCGACGTGATTCGACGCTCGTGCTCATCGCATACCCCTCCTGGTGTCCGCCGGACTCAGCCGGCCGTCTCCAGCAGTTGTTCCACCCGGTCCGAGCCGGTCGTGTCGACGACGACACCGTCGCGCAGGAAGATCACCCGGTCCGCCCAGCCGGCGTGGCGGGCCTCGTGGGTGACGAGCAGCCCGGAGGCGCCTTCGTCGCAGCGCTGGCGCAGCACCCGCAGGACCTCCTCGCCGGTGTGCGAGTCGAGGGCGCCGGTGGGTTCGTCGGCCATGACGAGTCGGCGGGTGCCGACGAGCGCGCGGGCGATCGCGACCCGCTGCTGTTGCCCGCCGGACATCGCGTCCGGGTAGCGGTCGGCGAGATCCATCAACCCCATCAGCCCGAGGGCCTCACGGGCCCGGCGTCGCGCCGGGCGGGCGCGCTCGCCGTCGAGTTCGAGGGGCAGGGCGACGTTCTCGGCCGCGGTCAGGGACGGGATGAGGTTGTAGTCCTGGAAGACGAACCCGACCCGGCGGCGGCGCAGTTTGGCCAGGCCGTGTGCGTCGAGATCGGTCAGGTCGGTGTCCCCGATGATGACCCGCCCCTGGGTGGGCCGGTCCAGGCCGCCGGCGACGTTGAGGAGGGTGGACTTGCCGGAGCCGCTCGGGCCCATGACGGCGACGAGTTCGCCGGGATGGACCTCGAGACTGACCCCGCGCAGGGCGTGCACGGCGGCCTCGCCCGTCCCGTGGGTGCGGTGGACGTCGATGAGACGGAGTGTGGGCTGGGTGCTGGTCATGGTTCCCCCTGTGGTCACCGGTTGGGTGCTGTTTCGTGGCTGGTCGGGTCGGATTCGTGGGTATGCGTCGCGCGCCTCGGCTGGGCCGCGGCACGGTCGGCTTCGCGGGCGAGGTCGGCCTCGACGTGGTCGAGCCAGCGCACCTCGGCCTCCGCGGCGAAGATGAGGTTGTCGACGACGAGGCGCCACGCGTGCTCGTTCGGTCCCTGGTCGAGGTCGTTCTCCGGGGACTGCTCGTGGGACTGCGACTTCAGGCGGGTCA
Organism: Intrasporangiaceae bacterium; assembly: GCA_012838445.1. Classification (GTDB taxonomy): domain Bacteria; phylum Actinomycetota; class Actinomycetes; order Actinomycetales; family Dermatophilaceae; genus F2B08. The sequence goes on from DUPF01000076.1 coordinate 9,618, forward strand.
GGTCGCGCAGGTGGCGCAGCGTGGCGGTGCGTTGGGTCTGTACGACCCGCTCGACATCGACGCCGGGGACGGTGACCGCGAGAGCCAGTTTGATGACGAGCTCGTCCCGGGGGGTCTGGGAGCGGTCGACCGGGTCGGTCCACCACGCGGCGATCGCGGTGCGGCCCTGATCAGTCAGTCGGTATGCGATCCGCCCCTCCTCGTCCGCCGCACCGACCGACTCGACCAGGCCGTCCCGTTCCAGGCGCCCCAAGGTGGTGTAGACCTGTCCGACGTTCAGCGGCCAGGTCCCGCCGGTGCGTGCCTCGAACTCGGCTCGCAGCCGGGCGCCGTACATGGGCTCGGTGGCGAGGAGGGCGAGGAGTCCGTACTTGACCGACATCGGCGGTGCCTCCTTGGGTTGACGGGAATCTCCCGGCGGGATACTCGGTATATCCCGCGTTGACGAGGAGGCTATACCGAGTATTCACGGGGTGTCAACGATGGTCCGGCGCCGTCCGCGTGTCGTCGTGCGCGGCGGTGCACCACCCAGTCCGCGAAGGTGGCCGTTTCGCCGCCGACGCTCGGTGAGGGTGGGCGTTTCGTCGCCGGCGCTCGGCGAGGGTGGGTGTTTCGTCGAGTTTGGGGCCTGGAATCGACCGTTTGCCCACCTTCGCGGTGAGGGTGGGCGCGGTTCGCCCACCTTCGCGGCGGCAGGGTGGCCGGATAGGTTGGATGTCATGCGCGCAGTCACCGTCCCGACCCCCGGAGGCCCCGACTCCCTCGTCCTCGCCGACGTCGACACCCCCGAGCCGCAGCCCGACGAGGTCCGCATCCGCGTCGCCGCGGCCGGGATCAACCGGGCCGACATCCTCCAGCGGCAGGGCCACTACGACCCGCCGCCGGGATCCTCACCCCTCCTCGGCCTCGAGGTCAGCGGCACCATCGACGCCGTCGGTGCCGACGTGGCCGACTGGTCGGTCGGGGACGAGGTCTGCGCCCTCCTCGTCGGCGGCGGCTACGCCGAGCAGGTATGCGTCTCCGCCGGTCAGGTGCTGCCCATCCCGTCGGGTGTGGGCCTGGTTGAGGCGGCCGCGCTGCCCGAGGTGACGTGCACGGTGTGGTCCAACGTCTTCCTCACCGCCAACCTGCAGCCCGGCGAGACGATCCTCATCCACGGCGGCTCGTCCGGGATCGGCACGATGGCGATCCAGTTGGCCCGGGAGGTCGGCGCCCGGGTCGCGGTGACGGCCGGCTCGGCCGAGAAGCTCGAGTTCTGCCGCTCGCTCGGCGCCGAGATCCTCATCAACTACCGCGAGGAGGACTTCGTCGATGCCGTCAAGGCAGCCACCGACGGTCGCGGCGCGGGCGTCATCCTCGACAACATGGGTGCCAAGTATCTGATGCGCAACGTCGACACCCTCGCCGACGGCGGACGGCTCGTCATCATCGGTATGCAGGGCGGGGTCAAGGCCGAGCTCAACATCGCGGCCCTGCTCCGCAAGCGCGGTGCGGTCATCGCCACGGCGCTGCGGTCTCGTTCCCTGGCCGAGAAGGCGACGATCGTCGCGGCGGTGCGCGAACACGTCTGGCCGCTCGTCGAGGCCGGGCGGGTCCGGCCCATCGTTCACGCGACGTATCCGCTCGATGAGGTGGCGGCCGCGCATACCGAGTTGGAGTCGAGCCGCCACATCGGCAAGATCCTCCTCACGCTCTGAGTCGATCCCCCACGCCTGCTCACCGCCCGCCGATCCGGCGCGAGACATCCTCCGTCGCGATCCGCACCGCACCGACGAGCCGGTCCAGGTCCGCTCCAGAGTCGATCGGGTAGGTCACCGCGACGGCCGCCACCGGATAGCCGTTGTGGTCCAGGACCGGGCAGGCCACCGAGGCCAGGCCGGGAGTGACGAGGCCGTCCTCGAACGCATATCCGCGGGCCCGGGTCGCCTGCAGTTCGCGTCGCAGCAGGACCAGTGAGGAGGGGCCGCGACCGGCTCGCTGGACGAAGGCCTCCCGGCCCGGGTAGAGCGCCCGGACCTGGGCAGCGGGCAGGGCGGCGAGCATGGCCAGCCCGGTCGCGGTCAGGGTGGCGGGCAAGCGCACGCCGACATCGCTGACCAGGTGCGGGGCCCCCGGTGCCCGTTGCTCGATGACGTAGAGGACATCCCGTCCGTGCAGGACGGCCAGGTGTGCGTTACGGCCGGTTGCATCGACGAGCTGGTCGACGGCCCGCCGGGCGACCCGCTGCAGCGGCGCCTGCCGTTGGTAGGCCGAGCCGAGCTCATACGCCGCGACCCCGAGTCCGTAGCGCCGCTCCTCAGGCAGGTGCCGCACGAACCCGCGCGAGCCGAGCACCGTCAGCAGGTGATAGACGCTCGAGCGCGGCAGGTCGAGCTCCCGGGCGATCGTCGCCGCGGGCAGCGGCTCACCCCGCCGAGCCAGGAGGGTGAGGATGTCGAGGCCGTGGCCCGCCGCCCGTGCATTACCCATGGCTCGCCCATCCCGCCCACGCTGCCGAGCCCGCTGGATCCACGGCCGACCCGCTGCCGCGCATTGCACAGTAGTGTCCATCAACCTGACAATTGTCAGGTTGATGGACACGACGCGGGTCAGGTTGATGGACGCACACGAGTCCTGGCCCGCAGCCCCATGGCCCCACTTGTCTCACATGCGAGACGGTATGCGGTCCGCGCCCCTGTCGACAAGCCCCGCCCGGGCCGTTCAATGGCTGGCATGCACGCTGACTACATCGAGGAGTCGGACGGCGCCCACGTCGTCGTCGGGGCCGCTCCGCTGACGATCGAACAGGTCGTCTCCGTCGCCCGGCACCACGCCCCGATCGAGATCGCCGCCGACGCGCTCGCCGAGGTCCGGCGGTCCCGCGCGATCGTCGACGGTCTCGCGGACGACACCGTCCCGCACTACGGCGTCTCGACCGGTTTCGGAGCGCTCGCGACGAAGCACATCCCGACCGAGCAGCGCCGCCAGTTGCAGCGGTCCCTCATCCGCTCCCACGCCGCCGGGATGGGGTCGGAGGTCGAGGAGGAGGTCGTCCGGGCACTCATGCTGCTCCGCATCGCGACCCTCGCCACGGGCCGGACGGGGATCCGGGAGGAGACGCTCACCGCATACGTCGCGATGCTCAACGCCGGCATCACGCCGGTCGTGCACGAGTGGGGTTCGCTCGGCTGTTCCGGTGACCTTGCCCCGCTCAGCCACTGCGCCCTGGCGCTCATGGGGGAGGGGCCGGTCCGGGTGGCCGGTGAACTCATGGATGCCGCGGAAGCATTGCAGCGCAACGGAATCGAACCGGTGGTGCTGCACGAGAAGGAGGGTCTGGCGCTCATCAACGGCACCGACGGGATGCTCGGCATGCTGTGCCTGGCGATCCACGACCTGCGCCGACTCGTCACCGTCGCCGACGTCGCCGCGGCGATGAGTGTCGAGGGGCTCCTCGGGACCGACCATGTCTTCGCTGCGGATCTGCACGCTCTGCGGCCCCAGCCGGGCCAGGCACTGTCCGCCGAGAACATGCGGAAAGTATTGGCGGACAGTCCGATCCGCGCCTCCCATGACACCGACGACTGCCCGCGGGTGCAGGATGCCTACTCGCTGCGGTGTGCCCCACAGGTGGCCGGTGGGTTGCGGGACACGATCGAGTATGCGGCGCGCACCGCGTCCTTCGAACTCGCCAGTGCTGTCGACAACCCGGTGGTGACCCTCGACGGCCGGGTCGAGAGCAACGGCAACTTCCACGGGGCGCCGATCGCCTACGTCCTGGACTTCCTCGCCATCCCCGCCGCGGATGTGGCCTCCATGTCGGAGCGACGCACGGACCGGTTCCTCGACGTGGCCCGCAACCACGGCCTGCCGCCGTTCCTCGCCGACGACCCGGGGGTGGACTCGGGGTTGATGATCGCGCAGTACACCCAGGCCGGACTCGTCTCGGAGATGAAGCGGCTGGCCGCTCCGGCCAGCGTCGACTCGATCCCGAGCAGCGCGATGCAGGAGGACCACGTCTCGATGGGATGGGGGGCGGCCCGCAAACTGCGCCGCTCGGTCGAGGCGCTCGCGCGCGTGCTCGCGATCGAGCTCGTCACCGCCGCCCGGGGCATCCAACTGCGCGCGCCCCTGCAGCCGGCACCGGCCACCGGCGCCGTGATCGACGCCCTCAACTCCGTCACCCGGACCCAGCCCGGCCCGGACCGATTCCTGGCACCCGACCTGGGGGCCGCCTACCAGGCGGTCGTCGACGGCGAGGTGCTCGCCGCGGCCATCGCCGAGACCGGCCCGCTCAACTGACCCGCACGAACCCATCGTTGAAGGAGACCGACATGGAAGGCGCCCGCCCCGTCCGCGCAGCCCGCGGCACGACCCTTTCCGCCCGGCAGTGGAGCACCGAGGCGCCGCTGCGGATGCTCATGAACAACCTCGACCCCGACGTGGCCGAGCGGCCCGACGACCTCGTCGTCTACGGCGGCACCGGACGGGCGGCCCGGGACTGGCGCTCCTTCGACGCCATGGTGCGCACCCTGACCGACCTGCGTGCCGACGAGACGATGCTCGTCCAGTCCGGACGTCCGGTCGGGGTGTTCCAGACCCACGAGTGGGCCCCGCGGGTGCTCATCGCCAACTCCAACCTCGTCGGGGACTGGGCGACGTGGCCGGAGTTCCGGCGACTGGAGCATCTCGGGCTGACGATGTACGGCCAGATGACGGCCGGATCGTGGATCTACATCGGCACCCAGGGGATCGTCCAGGGCACCTATGAGACGTTCGCCGCGATCGCCGAGAAGCGGTTCGGCGGGACGCTCGCCGGGACGCTCACCCTCACCGGTGGCTGCGGCGGGATGGGTGGCGCGCAGCCGCTGGCGGTCACACTCAACGAGGGGGTCTGCCTCATCGTCGACGTCGACCCGCACCGGTTGCACCGCCGCGTCGAGCACCGCTATCTCGACGAGGTCGCCGACAGTCTCGACGCGGCTGTTGAGATCGCGGTCCGGGCCAAGGAGGAGCGGCGCGCCTGGTCGGTCGGGGTCGTCGGCAACGCCGCCGAGGTCTTCCCCGAACTGCTCCGTCGCGGCGTCCCGATCGACATCGTCACCGACCAGACCTCGGCCCACGACCCGCTCTCCTACCTGCCCGAGGGGATCTCCCTCGAGGAGTGGGCCGACTACGCGGAGAAGAAGCCCGAGGAGTTCACCGACCGGGCCCGGGCCTCGATGGCCAAGCATGTCCAGGCGATGGTCGACTTCCAGGACGCCGGCGCGGAGGTCTTCGACTACGGCAACAGCATCCGGGACGAGGCCCGCCTCGGCGGCTGCGACCGGGCCTTCGACTTCCCAGGGTTCGTGCCCGCATACATCCGGCCGTTGTTCTGTGAGGGCAAGGGCCCGTTCCGGTGGGTGGCACTCTCGGGTGACCCGAAGGACATCGCCGAGACCGACCGCGCCGTCCTGGACCTGTTCCCCGACAACGACCGGCTGCAGAAGTGGATCCGCGGGGCGCAGGAGAAGATCGCGTTCCAGGGGTTGCCGGCGCGGATCTGCTGGCTCGGCTACGGGGAGCGGGACCAGGCCGGTCTGGCGTTCAACGACCTCGTCGCCTCCGGGCGGATCAGCGCCCCGATCGTCATCGGCCGCGACCACCTGGACTGTGGATCGGTCGCCTCGCCCTACCGGGAGACCGAGGCGATGGCCGACGGCTCGGACGCGATCGCGGACTGGCCGTTGCTCAACGCGCTCGTCAACACGGCCTCGGGTGCGTCGTGGGTGTCGTTGCACCACGGCGGCGGTGTCGGGATCGGCCGCTCCATCCATGCCGGGCAGGTCAGCATCGCCGACGGCACCCCGCTCGCCGCCGAGAAGCTCGCCCGCGTGCTGACGAACGACCCCGGCATGGGCGTCATCCGCCACGTCGACGCCGGGTATGACCTCGCCGAGCAGGTCGCCGGGGAGCGAGGCGTGCGGATCCCCATGCGGGAAGGCTGAGTGCGCTGACGACCCCCGGGGGCGGGGCGCTGCGTCAGTGGGATGGCTGGCGCGTTGTCGAGCGCGCGCTGACGATCCCGGCAGGCAGAACTGCGGACCAGCCAGACAGTCAGCCCGCTGCCTCGCTGACCTCGGCCACCTGCGCGTCGAGCGCGGCGAGCATCGCGTGGGCATCCACGGTCACGGCGACCCCGTGTTCGCCGGCGCCCATCGAGACGGTCCGCCCGGGGATGCTCGCGTCCGCGATGACCGGCCAAGTCGCCCCGGTGCGGGTATGCGCTGCTCCCCACGGCGTGATCGTGCCGCGTTCGTAGCCGGTCACCTCGGCGGCAGTGGCCGCATCGGGCATGGACAGCCGGTTCACCCCGAGCAGTGCGCGGAGTCTGGGCCAGGAGATCTCCCGGTCGCCGGGGACGAGGACGAGCACATAGGCATCCTCGCTCAACCGGACCACGAGGGTCTTGATGATGTCGCGCGGCAGCACCCCTCGGGCGGCGGCGGCCTCGGCGAGTGAGCCGACCCGGCCGTGGCGGGTCACCGCATACTCGATCCCGGCGGAGTCGAGGGCCGCGATCGCCCGGTCGTGACTGCTCATCCCGTCAGCCTACGGCCGGCCGCAGTTCTCGCATCTGAGACCCCGCCGGGGCCAAAGGCGTCCCCGAGCCCACCAAGAGTGATGGAATGGACCGGTTATGAGTGAGTTCACGAGGATGTGGGCCGACCTGGCTCCGGTGGGTCGGGTGGCGGCGACCGGCGGCTATCGGCGGTATGCGTGGAGCCGGGAGGACCACGACCTGCGGGAATGGTTCGCGGGGGAGTGTCGAGCGCGCGGCCTGGACCTGATGACGGACCGGGTCGGCAACCAGTGGGCCTGGTGGGGTGACCCGGACGCAGCGCGCGCCCAGGGGCGACCGGGCGTCGTCACCGGCTCGCACCTGGACAGCGTCCCGGACGGGGGCGCCTTCGACGGCCCGCTCGGGGTGGTCAGTGCGCTCGCTGCCGTCGACGAACTGCGACGCCGGGGGCACGAGCCGGACCGGCCGATCGGGGTGGTGAACTTCGTCGACGAGGAGGGCGCCCGCTTCGGTGTGGCCTGCGCGGGGTCGCGGCTGCTCACCGGGGTCCTGGACCCGGATCGGGCCCGGGCGCTCACCGACGACGAGGGACGGACGATGGCGAGTGCGATGGCTCTGGCCGGGCACGACCCGAATGGCATCGGTCGCGACGACGAGGTGCTCGCCCGGATCGGCACGTTCATCGAGTTGCACGTCGAGCAGGGCCGTCACCTCATCGACCTCGACGACGCCCCGGTCGGGGTCGGGACGGACATCTGGCCGCACGGCCGGTGGCGGATCGACCTGCCCGGGGAGGCCAACCACGCGGGCACGACCCGTCTGGAGGACCGCCTCGACGCGATGCTCGGTGTCGCCGCGGTGACGATCGCCGCCCGCCGTGCCGCGGAGGAGCGCAGTTGTGTCGCCACGATCGGCAAGGTCCAGATCACGCCCAACGGGGTGAACGCGATCCCGAGTCACGCCGCCGCCTGGCTCGATGTCCGCGGCACCGACACCGACGCGGTCCACGCGACCGTCGCGGCCGTCACCGAGGTCGCGGACGAGTTCGGCGGTCAGATCCGGGAGGAGTCGTGGACGCCGACGACCCTGTTCGATCCTGGCCTCGTCGACCGGATCGCGACGACGCTCGGCGGCGCCCCGCTCCTCGGGACCGGCGCCGGGCACGACGCGGGAATCCTTGCCACGCACGGGATCTCGACGGCGATGCTGTTCGTCCGCAACCCGACCGGCATCTCCCACTCGCCGGCGGAGTTCGCGGAAGAGGCGGACTGTCTCACCGGGGTCGGTGCGCTCGCCGATGTGCTGCAGTCGCTGACGGGGGCCGGGCCGGCATGACGACCTACTGGGGCCCGCGGGCGTTGTTGCACGACGGGCTGCGCAAGCGGGTCCGGATCCGGGTCGTGGACGGCCGGATCGGCGAGATCGCCGTCGGGGTCGATCCCGACGGCGACGACGTCATCCTCGAGGGCCTGGTCCGGCCCGGGTTCGCGAACACCCACTCGCACGCCTTCCACCGGGCATTGCGCGGCCGCACCCACGCCGACGGTGGCAACTTCTGGACCTGGCGGGAGGAGATGTATGCGGTCACCGCCGCCCTCGACCCGCTCACCTATGCGGCGCTCGCCAGGGCGGCCTTCGCCGAGATGGTGCTCGCCGGATACACGGTCGTCGGGGAGTTCCACTACCTGCATCACGACGTCGACGGGCAGCCGTATCCCGAACCGAACGCGATGAGCCATGCGCTGATGACAGCCGCCCAGGATGCCGGGATCCGGATGACGCTGCTCGACACGATCTATCTGTCGGGCGGGTTGTTCGCGACCGGTCACGTCCCGCTCGATCAGACCCAGGTCCGGTTCTCCGACGGGTCGGTGGCGGCCTGGCAGGAGCGCGTCCGTCTTCTCGAGCCGGCCCCGACGATCCGGCACGGGGCGGCGATCCACTCGATCCGGGCGGTGCCCCGGGAGGATCTGGGGCAGGTGGCACGCTTCGCCGCGGAGGGCCTCGGGCGCGGATCCGGGCCGGCGCCGCTGCACCTCCATCTCTCGGAGCAGCCGGGGGAGAACGTCGCATGCGAACAGTTCTACGGGATGACTCCGACATCGCTCCTGGAGACCGAGGGGGTGCTCGGACCGACGGTGACCGCGGTGCACGGCACGCACCTGAGCAACGGGGACATCGAGCTCCTCGGCGGGCACGAATCCTTCGTCTGCTTCTGCCCGACGACGGAGCGGGACCTTGCCGACGGCATCGGTCCGGCCCGGGCGCTCGCGGACGCGGGGTCGCGGTTGTGCATCGGTTCGGACCAGCACGCGGTCGTCGACCCGTTCATCGAGGTGCGGGCGATCGAGTTGCACGAGCGATTGAATTCCCTTGAGCGGGGACGTTTCTCAGTCGGGGAGTTGGACCGGATCGGGTCCCCGACCGGGTATGCATCGCTCGGCTGGGCCGAGGGTGGCACCCTCGTCGAGGGGGGACTGGCGGACTTCATCGCGGTCCGACTCGACGGCCCGCATGTGGCCGGGGCGGACCCGGCGCAGATCGTCTTCGTCGCCGGTGGTCAGGACGTCAGCGACGTCGTCGTCGGCGGTGAACATGTCGTGGTCGATGGTGAGCACCGACTCGGGCCGGTCGGTCCCCTGCTCGCCGCCGCGATCAGTCAGGTCGTGCCATGAGCGGCGCGGGCAGTGTGCTGATCGCCGGTGCCAGTGAAGTGGTCACCGGGGATGCGACCTTGGGGCGTGGTGACCTGGGCCTGATCCCAGATGGTGCGGTCGTCGTCGAGGGCGACCGGATCGCGTGGGTGGGGCCGGCGTCCGAGGCGCCCGAGGCCGACCGACGGGTCGATGTCGGTGGGCGCACTGTCATCCCGGGGTTCGTCGACTCGCACTCCCACCTCGTGTTCGCGGGGGATCGGGCGCGGGAGTTCACTGCCCGGATGGCGGGGGAACGGTATGACGGCGGCGGCATCGGGGTCTCCGTGGCGGCGACGAGGGCCGCCAGTGACGATGAGTTGCGGGCTCTGGTCGCCGGACGCATCGCCGAGATACGCGCCGGGGGGACGACGACCGTCGAGATCAAGAGTGGCTACGGACTCAGCGTCGCCGACGAGGAGCGCTCGCTGCGGATCGCCCGTGAATTCACTGAGGAGACAACGTTCCTCGGAGCCCACGTGGTGCCGCAGGCACTGCTCGAGGAGCGTGACGCATACCTCGATCTGGTCACCGGCCCGATGCTGGCGGCGTGCGCTCCGCATGCCCGCTGGATCGATGTGTTCTGCGAACCGCATTCGGCACACGCGTTCACCGAGGCCGAGTCGCGTCGGGTCCTCGAGGCCGGGCGGGCCGCCGGCCTGGGGCTACGGGTGCACGGCAACCAGCTCGGGCCGGGCCCGGGCGTCCGGCTCGCCGTCGAGCTCGAGGCGGCGTCGGTGGACCACTGCACCTACCTGACCGACGACGACATCGACGCCCTCGCGGGTGCGGCGGACACCACGGTCGCGACGTTGTTGCCGGGGGTCGAGTTCTCCACCCGCTCGCCCTACCCGGACGCCCGCCGCCTCCTCGACGCCGGGGTGTCCCTGGCTCTGGCCAGTGACTGCAACCCGGGCACCTGCTACACGTCCTCGATGGCCTTCGTCATCGCCCTCGCCGTGCGGGAGATGGGGCTGACGGTGGCCGAGGCGCTGCTCGCTGCGACTGCGGGCTCGGCGATGTCGTTGCGGCGCAACGACATCGGCATCATCTCGACCGGTCGGCGCGCCGATCTCACCGTCGTCGACGCACCCAGCCACGAGCACCTCGCGTATCGGCCGGGGATGGCGTTGGCGCGGGTGCTCGACCTGATCGAGCGCGCCCCGAGCGGATAGTCGACGCGGCCGCGCTGGGAGTCGTCCTTGTGGCGGGGTAGCCTCGTGGTTGTCGGACGGTAGGCACTACCGGCCAGCACCGCCCCGATGATCTGCTGAATCGCCCCTGCCGGCCGGACGGCTGTCATCGTCCGGCACAGAGAGTCCCTCATGAGATTCGCAGTTGTGCCTCCGTGCGCAGGCCGTCGCACGGCCCGGGTGCTGCCACACCCGGGATCCGACGCGATCCGAGCAGCGGCCGCGTCCTGCGGCGCGACCGGCTCCCTACTTCTCGTCCTTGGGTTTGGTTGTCAGCTCGGGCGGCAGGTGGCCGGCGGTGCGGCGGTAGTAGGTCGCCGCCTGCCGGGTCGCGAGCACCCGCGCGGCACCGACTGCGAGCCCGGTCAACGCGGCGAACGCCAACGCCTGACCGATCGGCACATCCGGGTTGTTCGGGTCGATCTGGTCATCGCGCCCGGACCGCTTCCAGGCCTCGGTGACGATCTTGTTGGCGATGACACCGGCGAGCACTGCCGAGCCGGTGCCGATGATCTTCCACGCCAGTGGTCCCATGACGAATCCGTCCTTCCTGCGTCACCAACGGTGTCCGAACTCGACACCGTCCTCCGCGTCAACTCTTCCACATGCCCAACGCGGCGCCGCCTCCAGTGGTCGCCCCCGGGTGCGCCGATGGCCGATACTGGGTGATCGTGCCCGACTCATCGTTCTCCCCGCAGCCGGCACCACGCATACCCAAGGAGATCTGGGTCCTCATCGGGGCCGCGTTCATCATCGCCGTCGGCTTCGGCCTGATCACCCCCGTGCTGCCGCAGTTCGCCCGCAGCTTCGACGTCGGCGTGACCGCCTCGTCCGTCATCGTCAGCGCGTTCGCGTTCTTCCGGCTCGTCTTCGCCCCAGCCGCCGGTCGACTCATCACCATGCTCGGGGAACGGCCCGTCTATCTCATCGGCCTGCTCATCGTCGCCCTGTCCACCGGGGCGTCGGCGTTCGCACAGAGCTACGGCCAACTGCTGACCTTCCGGGCGCTCGGCGGCATCGGCTCGACGATGTTCACCGTCTCCTCCGCCGCACTCATCATCCGCCTCGCACCCCCCGCGATCCGCGGCCGCGTCTCCTCGGTGTTCGCCAGCGCGTTCCTCCTCGGCGGTGTCGCCGGACCGCTCATCGGCGGCCTCCTCGGCGGCTTCGGGCTGCGGGTCCCGTTCATCGTCTATGCGGTCGCCCTGCTCATCGCCGCCGCCGTCGTCGCGACCTTCCTCTCCGGCGCCCGGCTGCGCGAGCTGAGCGACGGCCGCACCCCGGAGCCGATGACGTTCCGGGAGGCGCTCGGTGACTCGGCGTTCCGCTCCGTCCTCGTCTCCGGATTCGCCCACGGGTGGACGAACTTCGGCGTGCGCACCGCGATCATCCCGCTGTTCATCACCGCGATCGTCCTCGGCACCCCGCACGAGCCCCGCTCCGCCCAACTCGCCGGGGTCGCCATCGCGACCTTCGCCGCCGGCAACGCCCTGGCGCTGACCTTCTCCGGCCGCCTCGCCGACACCATCGGGCGCAAACCCCCGCTCGTCGGCGGCCTCATCGTCAGCGGCACCTCGACGCTCGTCCTCGGCTTCGTCACCAACCTATGGCTTGTCCTTGCCCTCTGCCTCATCGCCGGTGCCGGCGCCGGAACGCTCAACCCGGCCCAGCAGGCGACCGTCGCCGACGTCGTCGGCAACCACCGCTCCGGCGGGAGCGTCCTCGCCGGATTCCAGATGGCGATGGACACCGGAACGATCATCGGACCCATCCTCGTCGGCGCCCTCATCGACCGATTCGGTTACGCCCAAGGCTTCCTCGCCACCGGAGTCACCCTCCTCCTCGCGGCCCTCGCGTGGCTGCCCGGGCGTGAGACCCTCCCGAGCCGAGCACCGCATACCTCCTCCCGGGCTGGCTAGGCTGTCGGCATGACGGTGCCCGATGAGATCCTCGACGTGGTCCGTCCTGCCCGGCGGATCACCGTCCTGACCGGTGCTGGCATGTCCGCCGAGAGCGGGATCCCGACCTTCCGCGACGCCCAGACCGGACTGTGGACCAAAGTGGCCCCGGAGGACCTGGCCACCCCACAGGCCTGGCACCGGGACCCCGCCCGGGTCTGGGCCTGGTATGCGTGGCGCACCCTGGCCGCCGGGCGGTGCCTGCCGCACGCCGGACACCGGGCCCTCGCGCAGTGGGCGTTGCGGGACGGCATCGAGATGTCCGTCGTCACCCAGAACGTCGACAACCTCCACGAACGCGCCGGCAGCCTCCACGTCACGCACCTGCACGGCAGCCTGTTCGCGCACAAGTGCGACACCTGCGGGGTCGCCTTCGACGGTGAGCTGATCCTGCCGCCGGAACAGGTCGCAGAACTCCCGCCACCACCGTGCAGGCACTGCTTCGGCGGGCGGATCCGACCCGACATCGTCTGGTTCGGCGAGGCACTCGACATGGACGTCTTCGACAGCGCCGTCGAGGCGGTCCGCACCGCCGAACTGCTCCTCGTCGTCGGGACCTCCGGCATCGTCTACCCGGCCGCCGGGCTCCCGTCGATGGCGACCCAGCTCGGCATCCCCGTCGTCGAGATCAACCCGCACGGCAGCGACCTGTCCGACGAGCTCGACCACGCCTGGGAGGTCACCGCCGCCGTCGGGTTGCCGGCGCTGCTCGACGCACTCTGAGCCGACCGGCGCGACCCTCAGCCCATCGGCCGGATCGTCAGACTCTGCTCGGTCCGGGCAACCGCACCGAGACCGTCGTGGAGCACCGCACTCGTCACCCCGACCCCATCCGCACCGAAGACGACCTGCGTGTCGACCCCGACCCACGCATACACCGGCCGCCGCCAGAAGTGGACCGTCAGGTCGACGTTGGGGAACATCCACTGCCGCGGATCGGCCCGCACCCCCATGCCGTTCGCGGTGTCCGCGTGCAGCAGGAAGCGGGCCGTGTCGGTGCTCTCCTCCCCGTCGACCAGGCCGTACTCGGTGCGCTGCCAGACCGTGCCCCGCCCCTGCTGCGCCGGGACCGGTCGGCGGATGTCGAGTGAGTTGATGAACCCGCCCGGCCACGTCTGGGACTGTTCGCCCCACACCGGCACCGCAGCCGGATCCTCATGTCCGGGAAGGGGTTCGGCCGTGCCACCGGCGACAGCGGCGGTGTCCGAGGTCTGCAACCGCCAGGCCCGGGCCCGGATCGCCGGCCGGTCCCCGGTCGTCAGGGTCGCCTCGATCAACTCGATGGTGCGGCCCGGACGGATCGTCTCGACGTGGACGTCGGTCTCGCCGAGGCCGATGATGCCGAGGATGTCGTAGGAGATCCGCGACAGCATCATCTCCGGACGCGGCTCGTGCCGGTCGATGCAGTGGGCGATGAGCGCCGACGGCGCCCCCATGTGCTGCTCGTCCTCCCGCCACGCCCCCTGGGCATGGACCGTCGGCTCGTAGCGCCCGCCGCCGAGGGCGCGGTAGTAGGTCTCGGTCATGGCCTCGACCCTACCGAGCCGTCCGCGCCCCGCCCCGAGGGTGTATGCGGTGCTCGCCTCAGCCGTCCGCGCCCGGTCGGGCGGGGTCCGAGCCGGTGAGGTCGGGGCCGGAGGGTTCGGAGCCGGAGGAGTCGGGCGGAACGTGATCGGCCGGGATCGACAGACCCGGCCCGGACTCGTAGGAGCGGGGGTCCTCGATCGGCTCCAGGTGGGTGACCACCTCGATCCGGACGAACTCGGCCCGCACCGCGTCCTCGATCTCCTCGAGCAGGTCGTGACCGCGCTGCACCGACCAGGCGCCGGGCACGAGGACGTGCATGGTCACGTGCTTCTCGGCACCGGCCTCGCGGGTGCGGATGTCGTGGAAGGCGACCTCGTCGGAGGCGTACTCGGCGAGCAGGTTCGTCAGCCGTTCGTTGTCCTCTGTGCTCATCGTGTGGTCCATCAGCCCGTCGACGCTGCGGCGTACCAGCCCCCACCCGGTGACGATGATGTTGCAGCCGACGAGGAACGCGATGATCGGGTCGAGCCGCAGCCACCCGGTCCAGACGACGAGGAGGACCCCGACGACGACCCCGACGGTGGTGACGAGGTCGGTCATGAGGTGTTTGCCGTCGGCCTCGAGGGTGATCGAGTTGTGTGCTCGGCCGGCCCGGATCAGGACGATCGCGACGACCCCGTTGACGACGGCCGCCGCGACGGAGATCGCCAACCCGATGCCGACCTGCTCGAGTTCCTGCGGGTGGAGGAAGCGGCGCACCGCGGCGACGACGATGACGATCGCGGCGACGAAGATCATCACCCCCTCGACGGCGGCCGAGAAGTACTCGGCCTTGCTGTGTCCGAAGTGGTGCTTGTCGTCCGGTGGTTTCGCGGCGATGTGCAAGGCGATGAGCGCGACGAACGCGGCGACGAGGTTGACCACCGATTCGGCTGCGTCACTGAGCAGGCCGACCGAGCCGGTCACGTAGTACGCAGCCATCTTCAGCGCGATCGTCACCAGCGCGGTGGCGATCGCGAGCCACGCGAACCGGGTCAGGTTCTGGCCGGCGCCCCGCAACGGCGCCGGGGCGTGCGTATGCGATCCACCCACGCCGACCAGTCTCCCACGCCCGGATCGGGCCTATCCTCGGAAGGCATGGCGGTCACCCTCGTCCTCATCCGGCACGCGAAGTCCGACTGGAGCGTCCCGATCACCGATCGGGACCGGCCCCTGGCCAAACGCGGTCGCAAACAGGCCCCGGCGACAGGGGAGTGGATCGCCGCGCACCTGCCGCCGATCGACCTCGCCGTGGTCTCCGTCGCCGCCCGGGCCCGCCAGACCTGGGAACGGGTCAGCCGAGCCCTCCCGGACGGGATCGAACAGGTCGAGTCGGCGACCGCATACACCTTGGACGGGCGGGATCTGCGCGACCTCGTCGCGAGCCTGCCCCCGAGTGCTCAGGTCGTCGCCCTCGTCGGGCACAACCCCGCCGCCGAGGAACTCATCGAGGAACTGACCGGCGAGTGGGTGCCGATGCCGACCTCGTCGGTCGCGGTCATCGAGCTGCCCGACTGGCCGGCCGCGAGCCGAGGAGAGGGCCGGTTGCGGGCGGCCGGGCGTCCGGCCGATGATCGGTGGCCGGTCCGGCTGGACAGCGACTGATCCGGCGGTATGCGACCCGCTAGACCGCGGCCAAGGTCCCGGTGAGCAGCAGTCCGGCGAGCAGCGCCGCGAGGGCGAGGCGATAGATCACGAAGATCGTGAACGTGTGGTTGGCGATGTAGCGCAGCAGCCAGGCGATGACCGCATACCCGATGCCGAAGGCGATGACCGTCGCGACGATCGTCGGCCCCCACGCGGCCGTCGTGTCCTCGCCGATGTCCTTGAGTTTGTAGATGCCCGAGGCGAGGACGGCCGGGACGGCGAGGAGGAAGGCGTAGCGGGCGGAGTCCTCCCGGCGGTAGCCCATGAACAGGCCGGCCGAGATCGAGGCTCCCGAGCGGGACACCCCCGGGATGAGCGCCGCCGCCTGCGCCAGACCGAAGAGGATGGCGTGCTTCCAGGTGAGCCGGTCCAGGGTGCGTTCGTTGCGGGCCAGTCGGTCCGCGAGCGCGAGGATCAGGGCGACCCCGGCGAGCATCGTCGTCGTGATCCAGAGGTTGCGCAGGCTGGAGTCGATGGCGTCCTCGAAGAGCAGGCCGAGGATCCCGATCGGCAGCGAGCCGACGATGACCATCCAGCCCATCCGCACATCCGGGTCCGACTGGGGCACCTTCCCGGCCAGCGCCTTGGTCCACTTGGCGATGATCCGCCCGATGTCCTTGGCGAAGTAGACGAGCACCGCCATCTCGGTGCCGATCTGGCTCACCGCGGTGAACGCGGCGCCCGGGTCGCGACCGTCGAAGAACAACTGCCCGACGATGAGCAGGTGTGCGCTCGAGGAGATCGGGAGGAACTCGGTCAAACCCTGCACGATGCCGAGGATGATCGCTTCGAGCCAACTCACGCGCGCCATCGTCGCACACCTGTCGGACCGCCCGACAACGCGCGGAATGCGATCCGCGCGTGTCGTGGGCCGCACGCAACTACTGTGGCGAGCGCCGGGGCAGAGGTCTGTCCCGGATCCCGACGGCGGTGTCGACGGGCGGTGCCCGCAATGCCGCCGACCCCATGACAGGAGACCGTTGTGCCACACGGAGACATCACCCACATCGACATCCCGGTCAGCGACTTGGCCGCGGCGAACGAGTTCTACAGCGGTCTGTTCGGCTGGCAGATCTCCGCCCCGCCCGGGTTCGAGGACTACCCGATGTGGCAGGCCCCGAACAAGGTCAGCGGCGGTGGCCTGGCGCCCCGCTCGGAAGGTTTCACCCAGCCCCGCTCCTACGTCGAGGTCGACTCCATCGACGAGACCCTGACCAAGGCGCAGGACACCGGCGGGTCGGTCGTCATGCCGAAGACGCCGATCTCCGAGACGTCGTGGTTCGCGATCTTCGCCGATCCGGACGGCAACCACATCGGCCTCTACGAGGGCACCACCGAGGTCGGGTGAGCGTTGTGAGGAGAGCCGCTCGACGCATACCACCCGACTGGGCGCAGAGCGGCGTCATGCGAGACAATAGGAACAGCCCCGCCCTCGCGACGGACGAGGGCATGACCGAGAGCGAGGATGCGTGAGCGAACGCCCCGTTGATTCCAGCATGGTCCGCCTGGGAGGCGGCTTCACCGAGTACGACCGGCACCTGATCGAGGTCACTCTCTCCCAACTCCTCTCCCGGGCCGCAGCCAGCGACCGACTCTGGGAGATGGAGATCAGCGTCAAGGAGCGCGAGAAGCCCGGCCAGTACGTCACCCTCGAGGCCTGGGTGCCCGGCCAGGACCGGTTCGTCGCCAACTCGAGCCTGCCGAACCTGCGCGACGCCCTCAACGATGTCGGTGCCGACGTGCTGACTCAGTTCACCAAGGCGCGCGACAAGGCCTCCCGCGACCACCGCGCCAAGCGGGACACGATCCGCGGTCAGTGACTGCAGCGGCCCGCTGGGCCGACAACAAAGAGCGGGTGCCCGGACTGTGTGTCCGGGCACCCGCTCTGTCTGCTGGATGCGTCGGGGGTATGCGTCGCGCCGGTCAGGCGGTCGTCGGCACCGTCGTCGAGATCAGCGTCGTGGGGCCAGCGGCTCGATCGGCAACCCCTTGTCCTTCCACGCACCGAAGCCACCCTCGAGGTGGGCGACGTCGTCGCGGCCCATGTCGGTCAGGGCTGCCGCCGCGAGCGCCGAGCGCCACGCCCCGCCGCAGTAGAGGATGAGCGCCCGGCCGTCGTCGAGGGCGGGCTTGTAGTAGGGGCTCTCCGGGTCGACCCAGAACTCGAGCATCCCGCGCGGGGCGCGGTAGGCGCCGGGCAGGGTCCCGTCCCGCTCCCATTCGCGCGGGTCACGGATGTCGACGACGAGGTAGCCGGGGTCGTCGAGCAACTCGAGGACCCGCTCCGCCGGGAGGGTCTCGATGCGGGCGCTCGCCTCCTCGACGAGGGTCTTGACGTTCTTGGCCAGCGGCTGGCCGGGGGTGCGCTTGGAACTGGTCGCGTCGGTGGACATGGTCTCGACCGTACCGCTTCCACCCGGATCGGTCATCGGCGACGTACTACCCGATGCGGAGACACCCAGGTGCCATGATCGGACCACGAACCGGCAGGAGTGCGGATGGACACGAGTTTCGATGCGTACGTGCGTGCGCGTTGGAATCCGCTGCTGCGCACGGCGATACTCCTCACCGGTGACCCCGCGTCAGCCGAGGACCTGGTCCAGGAGACCCTGATCCGGGCGGCCGCCCAGTGGCACCGGATCGACCCCGGCACCGTCGACGCGTATGTCCGACGCATCCTCTACAACCGCTCCGTCGACCGTTGGCGGTGGCGGCGCCGGCAGCCCGACCCGGCCGACCCACATGCCGCGGAGCACGGGACAAGTCCCGATCACAGCGACGCGGTGGACGCCCATCTCACCCTCGACGCAGCCCTGCGTCGGCTCACCCCGCGGCAACGCGCGGTCCTGGTGCTGCGGTTCTACGAGGACCGCACCGAAGCAGCGACGGCCGAGGTCCTCGGCTGCTCGGTCAGCACCGTCAAGTCCCAGACCCGGCATGCGCTCGCCCGGCTGCGCGAACTGGTGCCGGAACTCGCAGCGTTCGACCGTGCGGAGGCCCCCCGATGAACGACACCCTGCGTGACGCCCTCCATGACCTCGCGGTGGCCCGCGCCGACCGCATACCGCAGCACACTCCGCCCGACCCTGCGCCCCTGTGGCAGCAGGGCCGACGGCATCGTCGACGTCGCCAGGCGGTCAGCGTCGCTCTCGTGGCGGGGATCGTCACCAGCCTGGTCGCCATGGTCGTGCTGGGCACCGGCCTGCCCCGGACCGGATCGCTGACCCCCGCCGACCAGCCGAGCCAGGAACTGACCACCTTCCCGGAGTACATCGCCAAACCGTTGCGGATCCGCGGCATCGACGATGACCGCGGTCCGAGGGTGGCGGCCATCTCGAGGGGGGACGAGGACACCGTCTATCTCGTCGCCCAGGACGGCAGCGTGACCAGCTATGCACCCAGTGCCGGACTCGGAGCGCCGTCGCTGTCCCCGGACGGACAGTGGCTGGCGCGGGGCTTCGACGTCGTCGACCTGATGACGGGTGCGCCGCTGGACTACGGCGGAAGCGCAGGTATCACCGTCGAACGGACCCTCGCCGAGTGGCCGGGGCTGTGGACGTCGTCCTCGGAGCGGGTGTTCATCTACTCGTTCAACCAGGGCGACGCCGAATCCATGGGATTCGTCGTCGATGTCGAGACGGGCGCCACCACATCCGTGCCCGTCATCGAGAGCGGTCGTGACGTCCGGGGTGGCATGGCCGGCTGGCTCGATGACGGCACTCTGGCTGCCTTCGACCTGTCCGGTCCCGACGAGCTCATCGGGTGGACGTGGCGTCTCGGGGACAGCGAATGGAGTCGCACCGGTGTCCGCTACCGCTTCGACGGGGCCGTCGACGACCCGGCGATCTCGAGTGTGTCCCTCTCGCCCGACCGGTCCACGGTGCTGCTCACGGTCGCCGGCGTCTTGTCCTCGGCCACGCAGACGGTCAGTCTCGACGCCGGCACCGGGCAGTCGATCGAGACGCTGGTCAGTGGCCCCCTGTCGACGGCCCAGATCCGGCAGTGTCGGCCGGCGTGGAGAGACGGCCGGCCGGTGTTCTTCCGCGACCGGGCTGCTCGAGTGGTTGCGCAGGAGGAGCCGCTGATCGAGGTGTCCCGCTGGTTCCACGCCGAGTGTCTTGCGCTGGCCGGCAACGAGCTGCGGGGCGAGAGGCTCGACAGCACATCGGCCCGGGCGTGGGAGGGGACGCAGCGGATCGGCTTCCCGATGCTCGCCGTGTTCGCGGTGGCGCTGGGCCTCCTGCTCAGACGAGTCCTCCGGCAACGGCCCTGAACCGCCTCCCGCCAC